>JBDKSB010000001.1:0-320000 GCA_039683095.1 Acidobacteriota bacterium
CTAACCACCCCTGGCGGAGGTGGGAGCCTCAACTTCATCACAACAGTTACCTGGAACGTGCCTGCCGATGAGAAAAGCGGAAGTATTCACGTTGGTAGAAACCGGAAGTATTCATGTTGGCTTGACAAGCGAGCCGGGGGAACTTGCCTCCGGCCCCGTTTTATGGTATAAAGACGGCTCAATCCGAGACGAAAGAGACACGACCATGCCGAAAGTCTGCGAGATCTGCGAGAAAGGCCCCGTCTTCGGGCATAGCGTCAGCCATTCCCACAAGTCGTCCCCCAAGAAGTGGAAGCCCAATCTCCAGCGGGTCAAAGCCCGGACGCCCTCAGGCGTGCGCCAGATCTGGGTCTGCTCTAGATGCCTGCGCTCCGGCAAGGTGGCCAAGGCCGCCTAGCCCGGGCCGGGTCAAACCCTCTCCACCGACTGAACTTCCTTCAGGCCGTCGATCCGCTTCGCGATGGCCTCCAGCTGCTTGATGTCCCTGATCTTGAGGTCCAGCCGGATGCGGGCCCGTCCTTCCGCGATATTGGCCGCTTCCGCCCGGGTGATGTCGGCCTCGAGGCCGGCCACGGCCGCGGCGACCTTGGCCAGCACGCCCGGCGTATCCTGGGCCTTGACCAGGAGCCGGGCCTTGAACGTCCCGGCCAGGGCCGGGTCCCACGACACCTCGACCAGCCGCTGGCCGTCGAGCATCTCCCGCTTCACGAGCGGACAGCGCAGCGAGTGCACGGTCAGGCCCTGGCCGGCCGTGAGGTAGCCGACGACCGGTTCGCCCTTGACCGGCGCGCAGCACTTGGCCAGCTTGATCATCTGCCCGTCGATGTCCCTGATCCGGACGGACGCGTCGGGCCCGAGGGCCAGCCGATCCGCGGCCTTTTCGATGAGGCCCGGCCGGCGCGGCGCCACGGGGCCGAAGACGGCCTCGACCAGCCTGGCGTCGACGACGACCCGGCCCAGGCCGGCCTGGCGGTAGAACTCCTCGAGCGACGGGGCCTTCGGCCCGAGGGCGGCGGCCAGGCGGGCGGCCGTCGCTTCTTCGCCGCGCAGCTCGGCGGGAATGGAGAACTTGCGGAGCTCCTTCTCCCAGAGCTTGCGTCCCAGCGCGATGCTCGTGGCCCGGCTCTTGACGTCGAGGGCCCGCCGCAGGGCCTGGCGGGCGCCCGAGGTGGCCGCGGCGGCCAGCAGGCTTCGCATCGGGGCCTTGGCCGGATCGGTCAGGATCTCGACGATGTCGCCGGTCCGGAGCGCGGTCTTGAGCGGGGCGGGCGAGCCGTTGACCCGCGCGGCCGCGGCATGGAGCCCGATCTCCGTGTGGACCTTGAAGGCGAAGTCGAGGGCCGTCGCGCCGGGCGGCAGGTTGATGACGCGGCCCTTGGGCGTGAAGACATAGACCTCCTCGGGGACGAGGTTGGTCTTCAGCGTGCGCAGGAACTCCTGGGGGTTCTTCTTCTCCTCGAACAGGGCGGCCATCTCCCGGAGCCAGTGCAGGCGGCGGTCCTCGACCATCGGGCTCGGCGGCGTGTCGTCCTTGTACCGCCAGTGGGCGGCGATGCCGTTCTCGGCCAGGTCGTGCATCTCCCGTGTCCGGATCTGGATCTCGAACATCTGCTTGTTCCCGGTGATGACCGTTGTGTGCAGGGCCTGGTAGAGGTTCGGCTTGGGCATGGCGATGAAATCGCGGAAGCGCTGGGGCAGGTGGGTCCAGCGCTGGTGGATGATGCCCAGTATGCCGTAGCAGTCCTGGACCGAGCCGGTGATGACGCGCAGGGCCAGGAAGTCGAAGACCTGGTCGAAGCCGATGTCCCGCCGTTTCATCTTGCTCCAGACGCTGTAGGGCCGCTTGATCCGGCAATAGATCTCGGCCGGCAGGCCGTTGGCGGCCATGAGCTCCTCGAGGGTCTTCTTCATGGCCGCCAGGTCCGCCTCGGCGGCCTTCCTCTGGGGCTCGATCTCCGCGGCGATCTTGGCGAACTCCTCCGGCTCGACGTAGCGGAAGGACAGGTCCTCGAGCTCGGCCCGGATGCGCCCCATGCCCAGCCGGTTGGCGATCGGCGCGTAGATGTCGAGCGTCTCGCGGGCGATCTGGCGCTGCTTCTCCTCGCCGAGGAATCCCAGGGTCTTGAGGTTGTGGATCCGGTCGGCCAGCTTGATGAAGATGACCCGGATGTCGTCGGTCATGGCCAGGATGATCTTGCGCAAGGTCTCGGCCCGGCGGACCTCCGGCGAGACCTCCTGGACCCGGCTGATCTTGGTCACGCCCTCGACGAGGTCGGCGACCTCGCGGCCGAAGCTCTCCCGGATCGCGGCCGCCGTCGTGTCCGTGTCCTCGAGGACGTCGTGGAGGAGCGCGGCGACGAGGGTCGTCTTGTCGAGGCGCATGTCGGCCAGGCAATCCGCGACCTCGAGCGGGTGGCTGAGGTACGGCTCGCCGGAGCGGCGGACCTGGCCCTTGTGGGCCTGGCCGGCGAAGACGTAGGCCTTGCGGAGGGCGGCGACCTCCTTCTCGCTGACGTAGGAGGAAACCTTCTCGACGATGTCGTCAAACCTGACCATGGCCGTCGGGCCTCTCCTGTCCGAGTATCCAGGACGCCGCCGCGAAAATGTCCGCGGCCGTGTGGGCTGGCCGGACGCCGCGGGCGGCCAGGGCGGCGGCGGACCGGCGGCCGTAGCCGGTGAGGACCAGGACGGGGGCCGCGCCGATGTTCCTTCCGAACAGGACATCGGCCGGCTTGTCCCCGATCATGTACGAGGCGTTGAGATCGAGGCCGAGCTCGCGGGCCGCCTGTAGGCCCAGGCCCGGCCGCGGCTTGGCGCAGGGGCAATCCGGCTCCGGACCCTCGCCGGCGTGAAGGCAGGAATAGATGGCGTCGAGCGGCGCGCCCTGTCGGGCGAACTCTTCGGCGAAGCGGCGGTGCAGGTCCCCGAGCTCCTCCGCGGCGATGTAGCCGCGGCCGACGCCCGACTGGTGGGTCACGACGACGGCGGCGAAGCCGGCCTTCCTGAGGGCGCGGACGGCCTCGAAGGCGGCCGGATAGATGTGGATCTGGCGGAAGTCGGCCGGATAGCCGGTATCCTCGTTGAGGGTGCCGTCACGGTCGAAAAAAACGGCCCTGCGCGTCTTCATGGCTCGGGTTCGCCGGCGGGGAAAACCTCCGCTCGAACGGTCAGGACGAGGACTTGCCGCACCCGGCCCCGGCCGTGCCGCAGGACCCGCTGGCGGCCTCGGACTTGGTCTCGGCCGGCGATTCGGCGCCGGCCTTGCGGTCCCTCGCGGTATGCCCGGCGGGGACGGAATCCTTCTTGGCGTAGTCGGTGATATACCAGCCGCTGCCCTTGAACTGGATGGCCGGCGAGGAGATCCTCTTGGCCACCGGCCCGCCGCACTTGGGGCACTTCTCGAGGGGCTTATCCTTGGCCTTCTGGAGAACTTCGGTCGTCTCCCGGCACTTCTTGCACTGATATTCGTAGATCGGCATTTTGGTCTAACTCCGCATAAACAATAGACCATTATAGCAGAATTCGATCGGTTGATTAAAAACAATGGCCACCGCGAGGCTATTCGTGGAAGACGATCGCCTCGAAGACCGAGAGCTTCGCCCCGCGCTTCCAGGCGTCGGCCGGCAGGCCGGCCTTGAGCGAGGCCTGGGCCAGGAACGTCTCGCGGTCCCAGCCGTTCTCGACCGGCACCTGGGGCAGGAGCAGGCCCTTGCGCCCGTCCCTCTCGACGACGACACCGTGGGTGCCGACCTTGACCAGCCCGGGGTCGGCGATCTCCCGGACCGGCGTCAGGACCGAGATCTCGACCCGCAGGCGCCCGATCTCGGACGCGGCGACGGGCGGGAAGCGGGGGTCCTCCGTGGCCGCGTAGATCGCGCAGCGGATGACGGCCTGGCCGAGCGGCATGACGGGCTCGATGAAGCCGATGCAGCCGCGCAGGTCCCCGCTCTTCGTCAGCGTCACGAAGGCGCCGCGCGGCGTCCGGAACTTCTCCCGGCCGGAGAGGTCGTCGATAGTCGCCCCCCGCTCCAGGAACGCGGCCAGGGAGGCGCGGGCCATTTTCAAGAGCTCGGCCTTTTCGTCCGCGGTCAGCGTGAAGGCCTCGGGCGCCGCGTGGCCCTGCGTCCGGACCGCCGCGGCCAGGTAGCCGACGACCGGGCCGCCGAACGCAGCCGAGTCCGTCCGGGCCAGCACCTTGACCTCGGGCCGGCCGAGCCTGGCCGCGTAGAGAAGAAGGGAGGCGACACCGCCGCCGCCGCACATGATATTCTCGCCCGCCTCGACCCGGCGGATGAGCGTCTCGGTCTTGCGGCCTTCGAGCAGCGCGGCCGTGGCGGCGTCCGTGGACCGGGCCTGAGCCTCCGGCAGGTAGTGCGACAGGTCCGTCGAGGCGACGACCAGGACCTTCCGGTCCCGGCAGTTCTTGGCCAGGGCCGAGGCGAGGGCCCTGATGGTCGTCGCCGCCTGCGCGCCCATGACGATGGGGACGATGGCCGCGCCGGGCAGGACGCGCTGGACGAAGGGCACCTGGACCTCGACCGAGTGCTCTTCGGCGAAGGCCTCCGGCCGGAAGCGGAAGCCCGAGGCCTTGGCGATGGCCTTGGCCAAGTCCGCGTCGACCCGGGCGGTCCCGAGCGGCGTCTCGAACCCTCCGTCCGGCCAGACCGAGACCCCCTCGAAGGCGAAGCGGTGGGACGGCCCGATGATGACGACGGTGTCGATGGCCTGGCCGCGGACGAGGGCGTAGGCGGCGGCCGCCGTCCGGCCCGAATACGCGTAGCCGGCGTGAGGCGCGATTATCCCGATGATGCGACCGGATGCGGCCGGCCTGGCCGGGGCGGCCGCGGCCAGGTAGCCGTCGATATCGGCGGCCAGCCGGGCCGGGTCGGCCGGGTAGAACTGGCCGGCGAACACGGCCGGCCTGAGGCCCTGGGCGAAAGCCGCCGCCGGGGCGAAGACAAGCAGGAGGACGATCGAGCGAAGGGTTCTGGTCATCGGCGCTCTCCCGCGGCGCGTCCGCCGCTTCATCGCCCTCAATATAGGGGCGGGACGGGGAAAAATCAATCTGGTTTCCGCGGCTGAACGAGATTGACTTTTTCACGTAATTTAAGATAAAATGCTCACGGGAAGGATCAGATGAAAGGCTTCTTCAAGTTCCTGCTGGCTGTGTTGACGCTGGGCCTGGTGTTTTTCCTCGGTCATCGTCTCGGACAAGAAAAAGAAAAAGCCAAGATCCCGATCTTCCAGGACGAGCCCGAAGGCCGCGAATAGCGCGTCCGGAACCGGCGCGGCCCGAGCGCGCCCGTTCGGCCGCCGGCCCGGGCGAAGGCAAGGCAACCGACCATGAAGTGGAGCACGACGGCGATCCTGATCATTTTCGCTGCTTTCGTTCTGCTCCTTATCATTAATCCCAACATGTCCTGCTTCGGCCGGCGCCTCAAGTCGCCGTTCTATCCCCTGTTCCGGAAGGGGAAGATGAAGGACGGGGCGAAGAAGCCTCCCAAGACCGAAGATTATGGCTTCAAGTAGAGCGGCCGTCCGGAGCCGGTTCCCGCCCGCGGCAGCCCTGCTCGTCGCTTCGTTCCTCGGGTCCCTGTCCTGCGCGGCCCCTCCGCCGCGTCTCGTGCCGCCGTCCGGCGGCGTCGAGGCCGTCGAGGGCTTCGGCTCCGCGTCCATAGCGGGTGCGGAAGCCTCGATCAGGGGCAAGTTCGGATTCGTCTTCCGCCAGCCGGACCTCGGCCGGATCGAGGCCGTCGATCCGCTCGGCCGCACGGCCTTCCTCATCGTTTTCCGCGGCGAGCGGGCCTGGTTCGTCCTGCCGGCTCGCGGCATCTACGCCGAGGACGCCGCGGCGGTCATGATGGAGCGTTTCCTCGGCGTCGCGCTTCTGCCCGGCGAGGCCGTCCGCCTCCTGTCCGGTTCCTGGGGCGCCGGCGGCGACGGCGCCTGGGCCGTCGAGCGGGACGCCGAAGGCCGCGGCGCCCGCGGCGCCCGCGACGGGTTCGCGCTGGAGGTCCGGGCCTTCTTCCCCGGCGGCGCGGTGCCCCGCGAGATCGCGGTCAAAGGGCCCGGGGCCTCCGGCCGGGTCAAGGTCCTGAAGCTCGGCTTCAATCCGCAGCCGCGCGACGAGCCGTTTGACACGGCTTTCCTGCGCGGCTACGCGGCCAAGACCTGGGAGGAGATCCTGGATCTCGTCGACCGATGACCATCCGCTCTTTCGCCAAGATCAACCTCGGCCTCGAGATCGTCGGCAAGCGGCCCGACGGCTACCACGATATCCGGACGCTCTTCCAGACCATCGCCCTGTCCGACGAGCTCGACCTCGGGCCGGCCCCGGACGGCGTCATCGAGCTTTCCGGCGACGACCGGTCGATCGCCTGGGACCGGACGAACCTCATCGACCGGGCCGCCCGGCGGCTTTGCGAGGAGAGCGGGACGGTCCGGGGCGTCCGGATCGCCGTCCGGAAATCGATCCCCGCCGGGCGCGGCCTGGGCGGCGGCAGCTCCAACGCCGCGGCCACGCTTCTGGCCCTGGACGCGCTCTGGGGCCTGGGGCTGGGCCCGGCCCGGCTGGCCCCCCTGGCCCGGGGGCTGGGAGCCGATGTCCCCTTTTTCCTGAAGGGCGGGCTCTGCCTGGGAGAGGGGATCGGCGACCGGCTGACGCCCCTGCCGGACCTGGCGCCGCTCGCCTGCCTGCTGGTCTTCCCCCCGTTCCCGATCTCCACGCCGTCCGTCTACGCCGGCGTCGAGGCGTCCTTGACTTCCCCCGGGAAAGTCAGTAAAATTGAGCGCTTTCTGGAGTCCGGAGACTTCGGACTGTTGGATAATGACCTGGAACGCGTCATTTTCCGGGCCCATCCCGAGCTCGAGCGCTGGACAAGATTTTTCCGGGAGCGGGGGGCTTTGGTGTCCCAGGTCAGCGGTTCGGGCTCCGCGGTGTACGGGCTGTTCCCCGACGCCGCGAGCGCCGAGGCGGCGCGGAGCAGGCTCCCCGGCACGCCGGACGCCCGCCTCGCGGCAACGCTGCCGCGGGAGCACTATTGGGCCCAGCTCGGTGCTGGGGCGTAGCCAAGCGGTAAGGCAACGGACTTTGGCTCCGTCATCGGAGGTTCGAATCCTCCCGCCCCAGTTCGGACGATATGAGACGAGGATAGGACGATGAAGGTATTCACGGGATCATCGAATCCGGCCCTGGCCCAGGAGATCGTCGATTACCTGAAGATCGACCTCGGGCGCTGCGTCCTCAAGCGCTTCAGCGACGGGGAGATCCGGTTCTACATCGACGAGAACGTCCGCGGCGAGGACGTCTTCATCATCCAGTCGGGCTGCTGTGACGCGAACAGCTACCTGATGGAGCTGTTCATCATGATGGACGCCTTCAAGAGGGCCTCGGCCGGGCGCATCACGGCGGTCGTCCCCTACTTCCCCTACGCCCGCCAGGATTGGAAAGACAAGCCGCGGGTGCCGATCAGCGCCCGCCTCGTGGCCGACCTCATCGAGACGGCCGGCGCCAACCGCGTCCTGACGATGGACCTTCACTCGCCCCAGATCCAGGGCTTCTTCGACATCCCCGTGGACAATCTGATGGCCGCGCCCGTGCTGGCCAACCACATCAAGACGCTCAAGCTCGACGACGTGACCGTCGTCTCCCCGGACGCCGGCGGCGTGGGCCGGGCCCGCGTCTTCGCCAAGCGCCTCGACGCCAAGCTGGCGATCATCGACAAGCGGCGTCCGGCGCCCAACGTGGCCGAGGTCCTGCACGTCATCGGCGACGTCGCCGGCCGGAACGTCGTCATCTACGACGACATGGTCGACACCGCCGGCACGCTGACGCTCGGCGCCGAGGCCCTGGCCAAGGAAGGCGCGAAGAGGATCTTCAGCGCCTGCACCCACCCCGTTCTCTCTGGTCCGGCCGTCGACCGGATCATGCCATCGAAGCTCGAGCGGGTTTTCGTGACCAACACGATCCCGCTGAACCCGCAGGCCGCCGCTTCCGGCCGGTTCGCCGTCCTGTCCGTCGCCGAGCTCTTCGGCGAGGCCATCCGGCGGATCAACGAGGGCAGCTCCGTCAGCTCCCTGTTCGCCTAAGGAGAACACCATGAACATCGTCGTCAAGACCGAAAAACGCCAAGGCCTCGGGACCAACGCCTCGCGGCGGCTACGGGCCCAGGGATTCGTCCCGGCCGTCCTCTATGGGGAGTCCATCGAGACGATGCCCCTGGTCCTGGCCAAGAAGGACATCGTCGAGATCCTCCGCCTGGAGAGCGGCGAGAACACGATCTTCAAGGTCGCCGTCGACGCCGACTCGTACGACGCCATGATCAAGGAACTGCAGGTCGACCCGGCCACGGACGAGCTGCTCCACGTCGATCTCATCCGGATCAACATGGACAAGCCGATCCGGGTCACCGTCCCGGTCATCCACACCGGCGAGCCGTTCGGCGTCAAGAACGAAGGCGGCTTCATCGACTTCGTCACCCGCGAGGTCGAGGTCGAGTGCCTGCCGCGCGACATCCCGGAGAGCCTGACGATCGACATCTCCGATCTTCACGTCAACCAGTCCTTCAAGGCCCAGGGCATGACGGTGCCCGCCGGGGTCAAGGTCCTGACCGACCCGAACACCGTCCTCGTCCTCATCTCCATGCCGCACAAGGAAGAGGAAGCCTTCCCCGGCGAGAAGCCGGAAGGCGAGGTGGCGGCCGAGGAGCCCAAGGAGCCCGAGGTCATCAAGAAGGAACGGGCCGAGAAGGAAGAGCCGGAGAAATAATCCTTGTGGCTGGTCGTGGGCCTGGGCAACCTGGGTGACGAGTACGCGGGGACAAGGCACAACGCGGGCTTCCTCGTCGTCGACCGGCTGGCCCGGGCCTGGGGCGTCGAGCTCCGGGGCCGGCTGTTCAAGTCCCGCACGGCCCTGGCCCGGCGGGGCGGCGAGGACGTCCTCCTGGCCGAGCCCAAGACCTACATGAACCTCAGCGGGACCGCCGTGCGGGCGGCCCTCGAAGGCAAGGGCATCGGCCCTGACCGGCTGGTCGTTATCTACGACGATCTCGATATCCCGCTCGGCGAGATCCGGGTGCGCAGGACCGGCCGGCCCGGCACCCACAAGGGCATGATCTCGATCGTCAACGAGATCGGGTCGGCCGAGTTCCCGCGGGTCCGCGTCGGCATCGGACCGCTTCCGGGCGGCCGGGACGCGGCCGATTATGTCCTCGAGCCTTTCCGCAAGGCCGAGCGGGCCGACCTCGAGCTGGGCCTGGACCAGGCCGCCGAGGCCCTGGAGATGGTCCTCGACGGGGACATCGAGAAGGCCATGACCCGGTTCAACAAGCGGGTGGCCCAGGCCGAGGGTTGATTTTTCGCGGATTTCGTTTAAAATAGCCTTTTCTCCTTGCTCCTTCCCGAAGGAAGGGGCTGCTTAAACCACAAGGAGGTCTCGTTGAGACAGTACGAAACGGGGTTCGTTCTCTCCCCCAGCCTTTCCGAAGAAGAGACGACGCAGTTCGTGCAGCAGATGGCCGAGATCGTGGCCCAGAAGAAGGGGCACATGGTCAAGCAGGACATCTGGGGCAAGCGCCGCCTGGCTTTCCCGATCAAGCGCTTCCAGGAAGGCGTCTACGTGTTCTTCACCTACGACGGCGGTGGGGACGTGTCCGCGGAGCTGGAGCGCCGGTTCAAGCAGACCGACCATGTCATCCGCTTCATGACCGTGCTCAAGGACCCGCGTGACCTGGCCCGGCGGAAGAAGAAGAGGCGCGCCGAAGAGGCCGCCCCGGCCCCGGCCCCGGCGCCCGCCCCGGCCGAAGTGAAAGAGGAGAAGTGACATGCCGCGCGACGAACGACCCGAAAGACCCGAACGCAGCGAACGCGGCGGCTACCGGAAGTATTTCGCCCCCAAGAGGAAATTCTGCCGGTTCTGCCAGCGGGATGTCCGCGGCATCGACTACAAGGCCGTCGAGATCCTGAAGAAGTACATCCCCGACCGGGGCCGCATCACCCCGCGCCGGATCACCGGGACCTGCGCCTTCCATCAGCGCAAGCTGGCCCTGGCCGTCAAGCGGGCCCGCCTCATGGCCCTGCTGCCCTACGTCGAGGACTGACATGAAAGTCATCCTGAAACAGGACGTGGAGAAGCTGGGCCGCCGCGGCGACGTCGTCAACGTCGCCCCCGGCTACGGGCGCAACTACCTCATCCCCCGGAAGATGGCCATGGCCGTCACTGCGACGAACATCAAGGCCATCGAGATCGAGCGGGCGGCCCTGAAGAAGAAGCTCGAGGCCGAGCGCAAGGCCTTCCAGTCTCTGGCCGAGAAGCTCAACCAGGTCTCCCTGACCTTCGCCCGGCGGGCCGGCGACAAGGACGTCATCTTCGGCTCCGTCTCGGCCGGCGACGTCAAGGACGCGCTGGACAAGCTGGGCTACGACATCGACAAGAAGAAGATCCTTCTGGACGAGCCGATCAAGCGGCTCGGCCATTTCGCCGTCCCGGTCAAGATCAGCATGGACGACCGGGCCGAGGTGAAGATCGACGTCGTCCGCGAGGCGGCCGAGGGGGAGGCCCCGGCCGCCGGACCGGCCGAGACCCCGGCGCCCGAGAAATCCTGACCGTTCCCGGCCGCGGCCCGGCCGGACCGAGGGGGCTATGGAACTCGACACGATGTTCCTGAAGAAGACCCCGCCGCACAGCGTCGAGGCCGAACGGACCGTCCTTGGCGGGATCCTCGTCCAGAACAGCAACCTCAACGTCGTCCTCTCGACCATCTCCCCCGAGGACCTCTACCTGGAGGCCCACCGGAAGATCCTCGAGCGCATCATCGTCATGGTCGACAAGGGCCAGCCGGTGGAGCTGCTCAGCCTGACAGAGGACGCCCAGCGGGCCGGCATCCTGGAGGAGGTCGGCGGGGCGGCCTACCTGGCCTCGCTCCTCGACGGCGTGCAACGCAACCTCAACGTCGAGTACTACGCCCAGATCATCAAGGAGAAGGCCCTGCTGCGGCGCCTGATCCTTTCCTCGACCAGGATCATCCAGGACAGCTACGACCAGAAGGAGGACGCCGACGAGCTGCTCAACGCGGCCCAGGCGGCCATAGTCGAGGTCGCCGATCAGCGCATCAAGCCCGGCTTCCGGCCCATGAGCCAGCTGACCGGGCCGACCCTGGAGCTCATCCGAGAGACGGCCGCCCGCAAGGAGGCCGTCACCGGCGTGCCGACGGGCTTCCGCTATCTCGACGCCATGACGGCCGGCTTCCAGCCTTCGGAGCTGGTCATCCTGGCGGCCCGGCCGTCGATGGGCAAGACGGCCCTGGGCCTGAACATCTCCCACCACGTCGGGCTCAAGACCGACAAGGCCGTCGGCTTCTTCTCCATGGAGATGTCGGAAACGCAGATCGTCATGCGCCTGCTCTGCGCCGAGGCCAAGCTCGACATCAAGAAGACCAGGACCGGCTTCCTCAGCGACCGCGAGTTCGAGAGGCTCAAGCTGGCCGGGGAGGCCCTGTCCCGGGCCCGCATCTACGTCGACGAGTCCCCGGCCCTGACCATCATGGAGATGAAGGCCAAGAGCCGCCGCCTGAAGATGGAGCAGCGCCTGGACATCGTCTTCATCGACTACATCCAGCTCATGCGCACGGGCGGGCGGTTCGAGAACCGCAACCAGGAGATGTCGTTCATCTCCCGGTCCCTCAAGGAGCTGGCCAAGGAGCTGCGCATCCCGGTCGTCGGCATCTCCCAGCTCAGCCGGGCCCCGGAGAAGGGCCGGCGCGAGCCCAAGCCCATGCTCTCCGACCTCCGCGAATCGGGGGCCATCGAGCAGGACGCCGACGTCGTCATCTTCATCTACCGGCCTGAGTTCTACCACCCGGACGACGAGAGCCTCCGGGGCGTGGCCGAAGTCAACATCGCCAAGCAGCGGAACGGGCCGATCGGGAACCTCCAGCTGGCGTTCATCCGCGAATACGCCCTCTTCGCCGACATGGAACAGCTCGCGCCGGAGTACTGACGACGGGGCGGGGATGAAGGACAAGACCGTTTTCATCTGCCAGAGTTGCGGCGCCCGCTATCCGAAATGGATGGGCCGCTGCTCGTCCTGCGGCGAGTGGAACTCGCTCGTCGAGGAGATCGAGGAAGAGGCCCAGGCCGGCCCCGGCGGCCTGACGTACGCCCCGGCCGAGCCGGTCCTCTACAAGGACATCCGGGAGATCCCCCGCCAGCGGATCGCCGTCGGCATCGAGGACGTCAACAAGGTCCTCGGCGGCGGGCTGGTCGCCGGCTCGCTCGTCCTGGTCGGCGGCGAGCCCGGCATCGGCAAATCGACGCTCCTGCTCCAGGTGGCCCGCGACATGGCCACGGACGAGACGCCGGTCCTCTACGTCTCGGGCGAGGAATCCCTGGAGCAGATCAAGCTCCGCGGCGACCGCCTGGGCGTCCGCGACGGCCGGCTCTTCCTCCTGGCCGAGACCAACCTCGAGCGCATCCTGGCCCAGGCCGAGCGCCTGGCGCCCGGGATCCTGGTCGTCGACTCGATCCAGACGGTCTTCTCGGCCAAGATGACCTCCGGGCCGGGGACGATCAGCCAGGTCCGCGAGGCGGCCAACCAGATCTTCCGCTTCGCCAAGACCCGCCAGATCCCGGCCTTCATCGTCGGCCACATCACCAAGGACGGGTCGCTGGCCGGCCCGAAATCGCTCGAGCACATCGTCGACGTCGTCCTCCTGTTCGAGGGCGAGCGGGACCACAGCCAGCGGGTCCTGCGGGCCATGAAGAACCGCTTCGGCCCGGTCTCGGAGCTGGCCGTGTTCGAGATGACCGCGGCCGGGCTCCAGCCGATCCTCAACCCGTCGGCCTTCTTCCTCCGCGAGCGGCCCCGCGACGAGGCCGGCAGCGCCGTCGTCTGCACGGTCAGGGGCACGCGCCCGTTCCTGGCCGAGATCCAGGCCCTCGTCTCCTCGACCCTTTTCACCGGCAACCCCAGGCGCATGACCATCGGCCTCGACCACTACCGGACGGCCATGCTGCTGGCCCTGGTCGAGAAGAAGGCCGGCTACAGCTTCGCCGGCGAGGACATCTACCTCAACGTGGCCGGCGGCATGTCGATCGACGAGCCGGCCGTCGACCTGGGCGTGGTCATGGCCGTCGTCTCTTCGCTCAAGAACATGCCGCTGCCCCAGGACATGGCCTTTTTCGGCGAGGTCGGGCTCAGCGGCGAGATCCGCTCCGTGGCTCAGCCCCTCGTCCGCATCAAGGAGGCGCAGGCCCTGGGCTTCGGCGGCATAATGCTGCCGGCCGGCAACCTGGACGCCCTGGACCGGAAGGACCTGCCGGAGATCGAATGCCTGGGCGTCCGGACCGTCCGCGACGCCCTGCAGCGCGTTTTCTGAAGTCCCTATGGATCGCAAGGGATAAGAGATAGGTCCGATCGTAAGGAGCGCGGAGATGGGCATCTTGCTCTTCCGGCTGTTCGTGCTCGGGCTGATCACCGTCGGGGGGTACATCTACCCGCCGTTCAAGCTCGGCCCGGTCCCCGGCGCGGCGGCGGCCGCCGCCATCGGCGTCCTGATGATGGTCCTCGAAACCCGCGTCCGCCGGGCCCCGTTCCGGGTCCTCTGGAGCGCCGGCGCAGGCCTGATACTCGGGCTCGTCCTCGGCTGGCTCTTCGGCGCCGTCTACCATTCGGTCGTCCGGACAGCCGAGATGGGCACCTTCGTCCGCATCTTCTTCGTGGTCATCATGCCCTACTTCGGGGTCCTGGTCGGCATGAAGAAGCCGGAGTGGTTCGACCCGGCCCACCTGGCCGGGCTGTTCAAGGAGAAGCGGGCCGGCCGCAGCTTCAAGATCCTGGACACCAGCGTCATCATCGATGGCCGCATCGCCGACCTCTGCGACACGGGCTTCGTCGAGGGCACGCTGGTCATCCCGCAGTTCGTCCTCAAGGAGCTGCATCTCGTGGCCGACTCCCCCGACGGGCTGAAGCGGCAGCGGGGCCGCCGCGGCCTGGACGTCCTCGATCATCTCCAGAAGTCCTCCCAGGTCGAGACCGTCCTCTCGGACGCGGATTTCCCCGAGGCCCGCGACGTCGATTCCAAGCTCATCGAGCTGGCCAAGACGATGGACGGCAAGATCGTCACCAACGATTTCAACCTGAACAAGGTCGCCCGGATCCACGGCATCAAGGTCCTCAACATCAACGAGCTGGTCAACTCCCTCCGGCCGGTCGCACTGCCCGGCGAGATCATGAACGTCTTCATCCTCAAGGAAGGCAAGGAGAAGGAGCAGGGCGTCGCCTACCTCGAGGACGGGACCATGGTCGTCGTCGACAACGCGCGGCGGGTGATCGGCCAGGCCGTCGACGTCACCGTCACCTCGGTTCTCCAGACGACCGTCGGCAAGATGATCTTCGGCCGCTTCAACGGGGAGGCCAAGTGAGCGGCGCCTCGGCCATCATCGTGGCCGCCGGGGCCGGCAAGCGCTTCGGCCAGCCGAAGCAGTTCGCCTACCTCCGGGCCAAGCCGGTCCTCGAATGGACCCTGGAGCGGTTCCAGGGCCACGCCGAGGTGGAGGCCATCGCCCTGGTCCTGCCCGACGAGCGGGACCTCAAGCATTACCGGCTGCGCTATCCCAAGATCGTCGACATCGTCCGCGGCGGGGAGCGGCGCCAGGATTCGGTCTGGCAGGGATTCCGTCTCCTGGCCGCGACGGCCCCCGAGATCGTCCTCGTCCACGACGGGGCCCGGCCGCTGGCCGGCGCGGACCTCGTCAGCCGGGTCATCGCCGCGGCCCGGGCCGGCGGGGCGGCCGTGCCGGTCCTGCCGGTCGAGGACACGATCAAGGAGGTCCGCGAGGGGCGTGTCACGGCCACGGTCGACCGGGCGCTCCTGGCCCGGGCGCAGACGCCCCAGGGCTTCCGTTATGCCGTCCTGAGCGCAGCCCTCGAGGCGGCCCGCAGGGACCGGTTCTACGGAACGGACGAAGCGGCCCTCGTCGAGCGGATCGGCCTGGCCGTGACGGCGGTCCCCGGCGATCCCCGGAACATCAAGATCACGACGCCCCTCGACATCCCCATCGCGGAGGCCCTCCTCAATGCCTAAGATCGGCTTCGGCTACGACATCCACCGTCTCGGGGCCGGGCCCCGGCTCGTCCTCGGCGGGACGGAGATCCCGTTCGCGTCCGGCCTGATCGGGCATTCCGACGGCGACGCCCTCGTCCACGCCCTGATCGACGCCCTGCTCGGGGCGGTCGGCGAAGGCGACATCGGGACGCATTTCCCCGACACGGACCCCCGCTACAAGGGCGCGAGGAGCCTCGTCCTCCTCGAAACGGTCATGGACCTCGTCCGGCGCCGCGGCGCGGCCGTCGTCAACGTCGATACGGTCATCGTCGCCGAAGAGCCGAGGATGGGGCCGCACATCCCGGCCATGAAGGCCGCGCTGGCGCCCGTCCTCGGCATCCCCGAGACGGCCGTCGGCATCAAGGCCAAGACCAACGAAGGGCTCGGCCCCGTCGGCGAGCAGCGGGCCATCGCCTGCTTGGCCGTCGTCCTGGTGGACCTGTCCGTCTGACGGTCCTTCTCCGGCCGATTTTCCCCCGGATATCGCCGCGCCTCCGCGCCTCGTTATCGGGGCCCGGACGTTTCGCCGAGGCGAAGCTTCCTGGGATCGGCGCCGGGCGGCCCGGAGGGGGAAGGGAGTCTGTTCCCCTCCGCCGGCGGGGGGAGGGGTGGAGCCGAAGCCGAACGGAGGCGCCACCGGACAGGACCCGGCGCCGATGCCGGAAAGCTTGCGGCTGGAAAGGTTCGGTCCCTGGTTGACTTGGCCGGGCGTTGCGCATATCCTCCGGTCCTTATCGGCTTCACGAGGAGGACGCATGAACACGCGCGCTCTCAGGCTCGGCGCGGCCGCGGCTTTCGCGGCGGCCCTGATCATCGGCCTCGCGGCTCAGGAATACGGGCCGCCAGGGAGGAGGCAGGCCTCGAAGCTGCCCCCGACCTACACCGTCGGCGGCATCCGCCACGGGATTAGCTACTTCCCGAAGACCGATTATGCCTTCACCAAGCCGAAGAAGGCCGGCGAGATCGACTTCGAGCACTACCACACGTACGACGAGGTCACGGCCATCCTGCGCAAGTGGGCGGCCGACTACCCGAACCTGGTCGATGTCTATTCGGTCGGCCGGACTTTCGAGGGGCGCGACATCTGGCAGATCACGATCACGAACAAGGCGACCGGCAAGGACGCCGACAAGCCGGCCATGTTCATCGAGGGCAACCGGCACTCCGGCGAGGTCACGGCGGCCGAGTCCGCGCTCTGGTTCGCCGCCCATGTCCTCGGCGGCTACGGGCGGGACCAGGCGCTGACGAAGCTCGTCGACACCAAGGCGCTCTACGTCCGGGTGAAAAACAATCCCGACGGGTCCGAGCTTTATCTGAACACGGCTCAGTCGAACCGCAGCACGGTCCGGCCGTACGACGACGACGGGGACGGCCTGCTCGACGAGGACCCGCCCGAGGACCTGGACGGCGACGGCTTCATCCTCCAGATGCGCCAGAAGGTCGAACCGGGCAAGGGCGCGATGATCATCGACCCTGCGGACCCCTCGGGCCGGCTGATGAAGCGGGCGCCGGCGGGCCGGGGCGATTATATGATCTATCCGGAAGGGATCGACAACGACCATGACGGGCGGACGAACGAGGACGGCATCGGCGGGCTCGACCTGCACCGCAACTATCCCGAGAACTGGCGGCCCATGCCCGGCCGCGACCAGACCGGCCGCGGCTTCACCCAGGGCGGGGCGGGCGAGTATCCGCTGTCCGAGCCCGAGACCAGGGCCGTCTTCTCCTTCCTGCTCGAGCACCCGAACGTCAGCATCGGCCAGACCATGGACACGACCGTGCCCATGCTGCTCCACGGCCCGTCGACGAGCCGCATGAGCGAGTCCATGTTCCCCGAGGACATGAAGATCTTCAAGGACTTCGACGAGCAGGGGAAGAAGATCACCGGCTATCCCTACGCCGGCGACACCTACTGGGACTACGCCAACATCGGCCGCGGCGACCGGAACGCGCGGGCCATGGCCGCCGAATCCGGGTTCGAGATGGCCCCGGAGCCCCAGGGCGAACCTCTCTTCGGCCACTCCCCCGACTTCGGCTACCTCTATTACGGCGCGGTCTGGTACGGCGACGAGCTCTGGAACGGAGGCCGGGTCAAGGACTACGACGGCGACGGCCGGGTGACGGACCTAGAGGCCCTTCGCTATATCGACGAAGAGCTCGGCGGCCGCTATTTCAAGCCCTGGACGAAATTCAACCACCCGACGCTCGGCCAGGTCGAGATCGGCGGCTTCAATCCCAAGTTCTGGCGCCAGAACCCGCCCGTCGAGCTTCTCGAGGAGTGGATCAAGAAGGAAGCGATGTTCAACCTCTTCCTGGCCCAGTCGCTGCCCCAGGTCAGAGTGGTCTCGGCGGAGGCCCGGCCCGTCAGGAAGGAGCCGGGCCTTATCGAGATCGCGGCCGTGTTCACCAATGACGGCTGCTTGCCCACGGCGCTCAGGATGGCCGACCGGATAAAGATCGTCCGTCCCGACGCGGCCGCGATCCGGCTGCCCGAGGGGGCCGAGCTCGTCGGCGTCCGTGAACGCCAGGACATCGGCTTCCTCCGGCAGAACGAGAAGAAAGAGGTCCGTTGGAAGGTTAAGGTCAAGCCGGGGACGGCCGGGGAGGCCGAGATCTCCATCCTGTCCACCCGCGGCGGCGTGGCCCGGACGACGGTCAAGATCGGCTAGGGGAGTCCGCGGGGCGGCCCGGATCGGGCCGGGCCTTCTCTTCCGTACCCGCTGATCGTCCGTCAGGCCCGGCATGGCCTGCCCACGGTGAATCCTGTATAATTGACGCCGGTAGGCCCCTGGGAACCGGCCGTTCAGGGGAATGCGCCGCTGAAACGGGACTCCCCGGGCCGGCGTCTTGGGGAAAGACCCCGTTCCGGGAAGAATTGCCTCCTCCCCCCGTCTAACAGGGTGCGGAGGACAAGTGAGCTTATCCGCATGGAAGAGAAACAGCTGGTTCGACTGGCTCAGGAAGGAAGCCCAGGTGCTTTCGAGCAGCTGGTCACGAAATACCAGCCGAAGGTGTTCAGCATGGCTTTGAGTTTCACCCGCAACCGGGAGGCGGCCGACGACCTGGCCCAGGAGATCTTCCTGAAGGCCTATCTCGCCCTGCCCCGGTTCCACGGGAAGTCGGAGTTCGGGACGTGGCTTTACCGCGTGTCCATGAACCATATAAAGGATTTTCTCCGGAAGAAAGGCCGGGCCAAGGAAGTGTCCCTGGACGATGTCGGCGAGGCCGCCTTCTCCGACAAGGAGCAAGCCGAGCGGGCCGAACAGGAGCGGGAAACGGAAGCCCGCCGGTCGCTCGTCCGGAACGTGGTCCAGGGCCTGCCGGAGAAATACCGGATCATCCTGACGCTCCGCGACATCCAGGGGCTGGCGTACGAGGACATCTCGCGGATCCTGCGCCTGTCGCCGGGGACGGTCGACTCCCGCCTCCACCGGGCGCGCCGGATGCTCCGGATCAAGCTGGAGCCGTATCTCGCCGGCGAAGGAGGGGCCTATGAACTGCCGCAAAGCTGAGGAGCTGCTCCTTCGGTCTATCGACGGCCGCCTCGGCGGGCGCGACAGGGACCGCCTGGCGGCCCACCTCGCGGCTTGTCCGGCCTGCCGGAAGGTCGAAGCGGAATACCGGTCGATGCTCCGTCTCCTGAAGGACGGGCGGGAAGCCCAGCCGCTGCCCCGCTTCTGGGAGCGCCTCGAACCCCGGCTCCGCGAAGAGACGGACCTCGTGCCCCTGCTCTTCTGGGAACGCTGGAGCCTCAAGGCCATTCCCGTGTTCCTGGCCCTGGTCATCCTCCTGGGCGGCTTCCTCTTTTTCGCCCCCAGGGTCCGCGAGCTGAGCCAGTCGGCGGCCCTGCTCCTCGAGAACAGGGATCCGATGTCGGAGACCACGGCCATTTTCGAGACCGACAAGCCGGAGACGCGGACCATGATGCTCATGTTCGCCTCCCTGGACGATAAGTCGCCCCTGAGGAGGCCGACGCCATGAAGACGAAATACAAGATCCTGATCGCGCTGACGCTCGTCGTCGTCTTCGGGCTCGGCGTCGCGGCCGGCGTCATCGGCGAGCGCTACTTGGTGCACCGGGCCGCCCGTCGGGCCGCGGCCTCGCGGCTGCACTCCCCGTCCCCCGAGGAATGGACCAGGGAGCTCGGCCTGACGCAGGAGCAGCAGGACAAGATCCACGAGATCTTCAGGAAGAACGACGAGCGGATGAAGGCCTATCGGACCGAAAGCCGGGCCAGGCTGGGCGAGCTCCGCAAGATGCTCAGGGACGAGATCGACGCGGTCCTGACGCCCGAGCAGAAGCAGAAGAACGATGAGATGATCCGCCGCTTCGAGGAGTGGCGCAAGAAGGAATCGGACCGGAACCCCTCGCGCGAGCGGCGGGACCAGGATCCCCCGAAGGATCCCCCCCGGCCGGATCGCGAACATTAAAGGAGATCTGAGATGAAGAAGAAAGTCCTCTGGATGATCGTCGCCCTGGTCGCGGTGACCGCCCTGGTCCTCGGCCTGACCGTTCTCAAGGGCGGCAAGGGCAACGAAGTCAAATACAGGACGGAAGCCATCGGCCGCGGCGACATCGAGGCCGTGGTCGTCACCTCGGGCACGCTGAACCCGATCGATACGATCGACATCGGAGCCCAGGTGTCGGGCAAGGTCACCAAGCTCTACGCCGACTTCAACACCCCGGTCAAGGCGGGCGACATCGTGGCCGAGCTCGACCAGGAGCAGTTGAAGATGAAGATCCAGCAGAACGAGGCCAGCTATCAGACCCGCTCGGCCGCGCTGGAACAGGCCAAGGTCAGCCTCCAGACGTCTCAGAAAGCCTACGAGCGGGCCAAGGCGCTGTTCGCCAAGAGCCTTCTTTCGGTCGAGGAGATGGACACGGCCGAAGCGAACTATCTCACCGCCAAGAGCTCGCTCGTCTCGGCCCAAGCCGGCCTGTCCCAGGCCAAGAGCTCCCTCGACCAGAGCCGGGTCGACCTGAGCTATGCCATCATCCGGTCGCCGGTCGACGGCGTGGTCATCACCCGCAAGGTCAGCCTCGGCCAGACGCTCCAATCGGGCTTCAACGTGCCGGTCCTGTTCCAGGTGGCCACCGACCTGACCAAGATGAAAGTCGAGTGCGACGTCGACGAGTCCGATATCGGCAAGGTCAAGGAGAGTCAGGCGGTCCGCTTCGGCGTCGAAGCCTACCCGAACGAGCAGTTCCGCGGCATCGTCCAGCAGGTCCGGGTCTCGCCGACGACGACCAACAACGTCGTCACCTACACGATCATCGTCAACGTCGACAATCCCGAGAAGAAGCTGCTGCCGGGCATGACCGCCACCGCGTCCATCATCGTCGGCGAGGCCAAGAACGTGCTGCGGGTGCCCAACGGCGCCCTTCGCTTCACGCCCACCCTGTCCGAGGCCGAGCTCAAGAAGATGCAGGACGAGATGCGGGAGCGCTTCATGGCCCAGCGGCAGGCCCAGGGCGGCCAGCCCGGCGCGGCCGGCCCCGGCGGGGCCGCTCCGGCGGCCTCCGGCGCTCCGCAGGGCGCGCCTCAGGGCGGTCCGGCCGGCCAGCCCGGGACCCTCACCCGCCAGGGCGGAGGCCAGAGCCGGCCGCAGATGCCGCGCGTCTGGATCCTCGACGCCCAGGGCAAGATGCGGATGGCCATGATCCGGACGGGCGTCTCCGACACGAGCTACTCGGAGATCGTCCGCGGCGACGTCAAGGAAGGCGATCTGGTCATCCTCGGGACGCAGGGTTCGACCCAGGCGGCGGGCGCCAACCAGCCCGGCATGGGCGGCATGATGTTCATGGGCGGGCCTCCGGGCGGGCGGCGCTGAACGCCGGGACCAGCCCCGAAAGGACCATCATCATGGCCGCAAATGTCATCGAGCTGAGGGATCTCGTCAAAACCTACCATGTCGGCGAGACCGACGTCAACGCCCTGCGCGGCGTCTCCTACGTGGTCAGGGAGGGCGACTTCCTGGCCATCATGGGGCCGTCCGGATCGGGGAAGTCGAGCCTTATGAACATCCTCGGCTGCCTCGACCGCCCGACCTCAGGTCAATATTTCCTTGACGGCGTCGAGGTCTCCACGCTGGACAAGAACAAGCTGGCCGGCATCCGGAACCAGAAGATCGGCTTCGTCTTCCAGAGCTTCAACCTGCTGTCCCGGACGACGGCCCTGGAGAACGTCGAGCTGCCGCTGTTCTATTCGGCCACTAACGGCAGCGACATGACCGAGCGCGCCCTGAACGCCCTGGCCGCCGTCGGCCTCAAGGGCCGGGCCCAGCACAAGACCAACCAGCTCTCCGGCGGCGAGCAGCAGCGCGTGGCCATCGCCCGGGCCCTGCTCAACAACCCGTCCCTGATCCTGGCCGACGAGCCCACCGGCAACCTCGACAGCAAGACCTCCTCCGAGGTCATGAACATCTTCAAGTCGCTCAACGAGGACAAGGGCATCACCATGGTCATGGTCACCCATGAGCCGGACATCGCCGCCTGGGCCGGCAAGCGCATCTACCTCAAGGACGGCCTGATCGTCCGCGAGGAGACGTCGTGAGGCCGACGGGAAGGCCCGCGCTGGAGCAACCATCATGATCAAACGAACCTTGAAACATATCGGCAAGACCTTCAAGATCGCCTTCCGGGCCCTGGGCCGGAACAAGATGAGGTCGTTCCTCACGGCCCTGGGCATCATCATCGGGGTCGGCGCGGTCATCGCCATGGTCAGCATCGGCGAGGGGGCCAAGCGCGGCATCGAGGACCGGTTCGCCTCCATGGGCACGAACCTGCTGTTCGTCATGCCCGGCAGCCAGAACGCCCGGGGCGTCCGGCAGAGCTGGGGCAGCATGACGACCCTCAAGGAGGACGACGCCCTGGCCATCGAGCAGCAGTGCCCGTCGGTCATGTACATCTCGCCCTCGGTCAACGCCCGGGCCCAAACGGTCTACGGCAACAAGAACTGGAACACGTCGATCTCCGGGACCGGGTCCCGCTACCCGGACGTCCGCAACTGGGACGTCGAGTTCGGCACGTACTTCGACGAGGCCATGGTCAAGGCCGGCGCCAAGGTCTGCGTCCTCGGCTACGACGTCAAGCAGAACCTGTTCGAGAGCGAGGACGCCATCGGCAAGGTCATCCGCATCAAGAAGATCCCGTTCCGGGTCCTGGGAGTCCTGAAGAAGAGGGGCGAGTCGGGCGGCTTCGGCAGCCGCGACGACATGATCACCATCCCCTACACGACGGCCATGCGCCGGCTCCAGGGCATCGACTACATCCAGTCGGTCGACGTCCGGGCGGTCTCCTCCGACAAGATCCACGAGGCCCAGACCGAGATCGAAGAGCTGCTGCGCCTCCGCCACCGCATCGCGCCCGGGGCCGAGGACGATTTCACCGTCCGCAACATGTCCGACGTCGCCGAAACGGCGGCCTCGGCGACGCAGATGATGACCGTCCTGCTCGGCAGCATCGCCGGCATCTCGCTCCTGGTCGGCGGCATCGGCATCATGAACATCATGCTGGTCTCGGTGACGGAGCGGATCCGCGAGATAGGCCTGCGGATGGCCGTCGGGGCGCGGGAGAAGGACATCCTTCTCCAGTTCCTGACCGAGGCCATCGTCCTCAGCCTGTTGGGCGGCCTGATCGGCATCGGGGTCGGCGTGGGCGCGTCCAAGCTGCTCAAGAACATCAAGATGTTCGCGTCCATGAAGACGGTCGTGTCGCTCAACTCGGTCCTGCTGGCCTTCGGCTTCGCCGCCGCGATCGGCATTTTCTTCGGCTTCTACCCGGCCCGGAAGGCCTCCCGGCTCGATCCGATCGAGGCCCTGAGATATGAATGACACCCGGCGGAGCGCGTCCGGCCGCCGGCTCGCGATAAGGAGATGGATATGACGAAGAAAGCGATCTTCCCCCTCATAGCCGCCGCGCTTCTCGCGGCGGTCCCCGTCCTGGCCCAGGAAACCCAGGCCCGGACGGGGGTCCTGTCGATGTCCCTCGACGAATGCATCGCCAAGGCCCTCAAGGACAACCTGGGCGTGGCCATCCAGGTCCTCGGCCCGCAGATGTCGGCCGAAGCGGTCAGCCAGGCCCGGGAAAAGTACATCCCCACGCTCAGCCTGAGCGCCCGGTCCTCGAAGTCCGAGAACGCGGCCTATTCGTACCTCGATTCCCCCGGCGACAGCACGATCAGCCGGAACCAGAACTACCAGTTCCTGAACGCCACCGAGACGCTGCCGACCGGCGGCACGCTGAGCCTGGGCTTCAACGGCTCGAGGACGACGGCCAACACCCGCGGCATCACGATCGACCCGCGCTACTCCACGACCCTGTCCTTCAACCTGACCCAGCCCCTGCTCCGGAACTTCGGCCTCAAGGTTAACCAGAACGAGATCCTGGTGGCCCGCAACAACCTGGGGGTCTCCGAGGAGACGCTCAGGAATACGCTGATGACGACGGTCTTCGACGTCGAGAGCGCCTACTGGAACCTGGTTTACAGCGTCGAGAACCTCGACGTCCGCCAGCAATCCCTCCAGCTGGCCAAGGACCTGCTCGATAAGAACCAGCGTTCGGTCGAGGTCGGCACCCTGGCCCCGATGGAGGTCCTCAGCGCCCAGGCCGAGGTGGCGACCCGCGAGGCCGACCTGATCCAGGCCGAGACGCAGATCAAGAGCAACGAAGACCAGCTGAAGCTCCTGCTCCACATCACCGGCGAGGAGGACAAGGCCTTGACCGCTCTCGTCCCCAAGGACAAGCCGACCTACGTCCCGCGCGAGGTCAACCTGGACGAAGCCCTGGCCGCGGCCATCCAGAACCGGACCGACCTCAAGATCGCCGAGTACGGGCTCGCGAGCGACCGGCTCAACCTCAGCTACGCCAAGAACCAGATCCTGCCCGACCTCAGCCTTTCGGCGTCCTATTCCAGCCCCGGCATCGACGGCACCCGGATCTATTATAACGGCAACCCCCTCGACAATGACATCGCTTACACCGTCCCTGGCGATATCGGCGGCGCCCTGAAGCAGACGTTCAAGCTGAAATACCCCAACTGGAACCTCGGCCTGACCTTCAGCCTGCCCCTGGCCAATATCTTTTCGAAGGCCTCCCTGGCCCAAGCCAAGCTGAACCTGCGCCAATCCATCCTGGACCTCGAGAACCAGAAGGACCAGATCTACGTCGAGGTCAAGAACGCCGTGCGGTCCGTCGAGGCCAACTACAAGCGCATCCTGGCCTACACCAAGGCCCGGGAGCTGGCCGAGCAGAAGCTGGCGGCCGAAGAGGAGAAGCGCCGCGTGGGAATGAGCACGAACTACATGGTCCTGTCCTACCAGCGCGACCTGGCCAACGCCCGGATCTCCGAGCTCAACGCCATCGTGTCCTACAATGTCTCGATCGCCTCCCTGGAAAAGTCGATGGGCACGAACCTGAAGTCCAGGAATATCCAGCTCGCCGACTTTGCGCCCGACCTTCATCAGGATCGACCCTGACCGGCCCTTCGATCGCCCGCCCGGCCGTCGCTTTACCGGCGCCCGCCGGGCGGGATTTTACCCTTTTCCTGTTGACACTAAACGATTTACTTGCATTCGGACCGCCGCTGTGCTATCTTTAAATAAAGGGGTTTCAAACCCGATCCAACCCAGACGTTGGAGTAATTCAATGAACAGAAAACTCATCCGGCCGGACCTCACCGAGATCAAGGAACGCATGAGCCAGGAAAAAGAGCGCGAGCGCGAGCGCGAACGGGAGCGCGATAAGGACGCGTCCCGCAAGCGTATGCACCCGCCGACCGACACCTTCGCCGAGAGCTACTACTATCTCAAGCAGATGAACAAGAAGACGCCCATGACCGTCGTCTACACCGACGGCGAGGTCGTCGAGGGTTATATCGAGTGGTACGACCGCAATTGCATCAAGCTCAACCGCGAGGGCGCCCCCAACCTGCTCATCTATAAGTCCAGCATCCGCTGCGTCTACAAGGCCGGCGAAGTCCCCGACGACGAGGGAGCCGCGCCGGGCCGGAAATGACGATCCCCACGATCGGGGTGACCTCCGGCGATCCGGGCGGCATAGGCCCCGAGATCGTCGTCAAGGCCCTGTCCCGTGCCGGCGCCCTGCCGCCGGCCGCCTATATCCTCTACGCCGACCCCCGCGTGATCGAGTCCGAGGAAAAGCGCCTCGGGCTCCGGATCGACCGCCGCGACTGGCGCCCCGACGGTCCCGCGGAGCCGGGCGTGTTCCTGGCCGCAGTTCCCGGTCCTGACGGTCCCGCCGCTGTCGGCCGCGTGTCCGCGGAGAACGGCGAGGCTTCCTTCCGCGCCTTCGAAACGGCCGTCGAGGCCGCCCGCGCCGGCCGGCTGCGGGCCGTTGTCACCGCGCCCATCTCCAAGGCCGCCTGGGCCCTGGCCGGACACCCCTTCCGGGGCCATACCGAGTACCTGGCCCGGCTCTATCCTGACGCCGTCATGACCTTCTGGTCGGAGCGGCTCAAGGTGGCCCTTTTCAGCCACCACCGTCCCCTCCGGGAGGCCGTGGAGGCCGTCCGGGCCTGCGCCTTGGCCGAATTCCTCGGGACCCTTAATCGCGGCCTGGCCCGGGTCCCCGGCGGGCCTTACCGCCTGCTCCTGGCCGGCTTGAACCCGCACGCCGGCGAGAACGGCGAGCTGGGCCGGGAGGAGATCGACGAGATCGGCCCCGCCCTGGAGAGGGCGGCGGCCGCGGGCATCCCCGTGACCGGGCCCTACCCGCCCGACATCGTGTTCCTGGAAGCGCTGGGGAAAAAGGACGCCGTGGCCGTGGCCCTCTATCACGACCAGGGGCTCATCGCCTTCAAGATCATGGCCTTCGTCACGGGCGTCAACGCCACCCTCGGGCTGCCGTTCGCGCGCACCTCGCCGGACCACGGCACGGCCTTCGATATCGCCGGGAAAGGCGTCGCGGACGCCCGCAGCTTCGAAGAGGCGGTCCGCCTGGCCGCGGCCTTCAGCGCGACCGGTTCTTGAGCGCGGCCCGGATCTCCCGGTCCGTGTCCCTCTTCTTGATGGCTTCGCGCTTTTCGTGCTCGCGCTTGCCCCGGGCCAGGGCGAGTTCCAGCTTGATCCGGCCCTTGTCGCCGATATAGACCCGCGTCGGGACGAGGGTCAGGCCCCGTTCCTGGGTCTTGCCGGCCAGCCGCCTGATCTCGCGCCGGTGGAGAAGGAGCTTGCGGTCGCGGAGCGGCTCGTGGTTGAAGATGTTGGCCGCCTCGTAGGGGCTGATGTGGCACTTGACGAGGAAGACCTCGCCGCCGCGGACCTCGGCGTAGCTCTCCTTGAGGCTGACGCGGCCGGCCCGGACCGACTTGACCTCGCTCCCGACCAGGGCCAGGCCCGCCTCGAAGGTCTCCAGGACGATATAATCGTGCGAGACCGTCTTGTTGAGGGCGACGTTCTTCATGACCCGGCGGCTCCGGCCGGCTGGGCCGGCGCGATCTCGACGAGGGTGATGCGGCGCTTGCTCATCTTTTCGACGGTCAGGCGATAGCCGCCGAACACGAGGGAATCCTTCTCGCGGGGCAGGCGCCCGAACTCGTCCAGGAAGAAGCCGGCCAGGGTGGTGTACTCCGGTTTCTCGGGGATGCGGAGGGGCACGAGGGCGTTGACGTCCTTGACCGGCGCCGCTCCGGCCACGCGGACGCGGCCGCCGTCGAGGCGCGAATACCAAGCCTCGGCCTGGCCGTCGTGCTCGTCCTGGATGTCCCCGACGATCTCCTCGATGATGTCTTCCAGGGTCACCAGGCCGTCGACATTGCCGAACTCGTCGACGACCAGGGCCATGTGCACGGCCTTCTCCTGCATCTGGAGGAGGACCTTCTCGAGCGAGGCAAGGTCCGGGACGAACATCGGGCTGCGCAGCACGTCCTTTACCGTAAACGCTTTATTGTCTATGAGATAACCGACAATGTCCTTGCTGTGGACGATGCCTTCGATGTTGTCGAGGCGGGTCCGATAGACGGGGTAGCGAGAATAGCCGGTCGAGCGGACGGCCGCCAGGACGGCTTCGCGGCCGGAGTCGATCTCGATGGCCTTGATCTCGGGCCGCGGGACCATGACCTCCTTGACCGGCCGCAGGCCCATGTCGAGGGCGCCCGAGACGATCCGGCGGCGGAGCGAGGACAGGCCCCGGGCCCCGGCCCGGAGGGCGATGCGGGTTTCCTCTTCGTTGAGCAGGCGCCCGGGGGCGTCCTTGGACGACCGTGACGAGGGCATGATCAGGCCGGTCATCAGGGTGAACAGCTTGAGGAGGGGCGAGAGCAGGAACATGATGCCCCGCAGGGGGTAGGCGAAGGCCATGGCCAGCCGGACCGGGTTATGGGCGGCGAAGGTCTTTGGATTGATCTCGCCGAAGATGAGGAGCAGCAGGGTCGTGGCCGCGGTGGCGTATAGCACGGCCTGGTTCCCCTTCCCGGCCGGCAGGAGGCTGGCGATGACCGACGTCGCGAGGGACGCCGCCGCGGCGTTGACCAGCGTGTTCCCGAGCAGGATCGTGGTCAGGAGGTCGTTCGTCCGGCCCTTGATCTTGCGGGCCAGGGCGGCCCCCCTGGAGCCTTTCTTTTCCTGGTATTCGAGCGAATAAGGGTTGGCCGCTATGAAGGCCGTTTCGGAGGAAGAGAAAAAGGCGCTCAGGCCCAGGCACAGGAGAAAAAGGAGGATCCCCGTGAGGATCATAGGCGTCGGGTCAGGCGGCGGCGCGGTGCTTGGCGGTCTTGAACGAGCGGGACAGCGTGTCCAGGAGCTTCTCTTCGATCTTGGCCTTGGGGCCGTCGACGGCCTCGGAGATCTCGGAGACGATGAGTTCCCTGACCTTCTCCATCATCTTCTTTTCCCGGAAGGACAGCGGCTTCTGGGTGCTCAGGTAATAGAGGCTCTTGAGCACGGTGGCCATGTCGAGGAGCGTCCCCGACCTCATCAGGTTGAGATGCTCCTTGTAGCGCCCTTTCCAGTCGGTCGTGACGTCGACCTCGCCGTTGCCCAGGAATTGGAGGACCTTCCGGATGGTGTCTTCCGCCACCGGGCGCCGGATGCCGAGCTCCAAAGCGGTCGAGCTTGGGACCGTGACCAGGGTGTTGTTGGAGATGATCCTCAGGTTGAAGACCCGGAACCTCTCCCCGTTATAGGCCTCCTCGTGGATGGCTTCGACGACGCCAAGGCCCTGATTTGGATAAATGACCTTATCGCCGATTTTCAATGATTTCATTTCCTCATATTATACGCGCCTTCAGGGGGAAAATCAAAGATTCCAGGGGACGCCGGCCTTGACAGGCAGGGGGGGTTCGGGTAACATACCGTTTCCATTAAAGTTGGGTCACCATGAAGAGAACGTTTCAGCCGAACAACAGAAGACGCAAGAAAACACACGGTTTCCGGGTCCGCATGAAGACCAAGGCCGGCCAGGAAGTCATCAAGAGCAGAAGGCGCAAAGGCCGCAAGCGCATTTCTGTCGGATGAACGAGCGCCTGACGCCTCTCGAGAGAATCCGTAAAAAGGGCGATTTCGCGGGCATTTACAGGGAAGGAAGCCGCTTCAGGGGACGGTATTTCACCCTGGTCTTCCGGGGGAACGGGCTGGCCTATTCGCGCCTGGCGGTCGTCGCCAGCCGGAAGGTCGGTTCGGCCGTCGTCAGGAACAAGGTCAAGCGGCGGTTCCGGGACCTGTTCAGGCGGAATAAGGGCCTCCTCGGGACGCCCCTCGACCTGATCGTCGTCGCCCGGCCGGAGGCCGGGACGGCGGCCTGGCCCGACCTTAGGGATTCGTATCTCTCGTCGTTGACAACGATTTTTCGAAAACGGATATCATCGTGAAAGCCGTCGCCCTGGCCCTGATCCGCCTGTACCAGATCGCCCTCTCCCCGCTCGTCGGCAACCGTTGCCGCTTCCACCCGACATGCTCGGCCTACACTTATGAGGCGATCGCCAAGTACGGCTTCCTTCGGGGCTCCTGCCTGGGGGCCCGCAGGCTCCTGCGCTGCCATCCGTTCCACGCGGGCGGGATCGATCCCGTACCCTGAGAGTGAGCCTATATGGAAAAGCGACTCATCCTGGCCATTGTCCTGTCCTTCCTGGTCCTGATGGGCTACCAATATCTCTTCGTCAAACCCCAGCAGGCCCACCTTAAGCCGCCGGTCACCGCGGCCGCCCCGGCCCCCGAGGCGCCGCTGCCGGCAGCAGCGGCGCCAGCCCCGGCCCCGGCCGCGGCCAGGCCGGAAGCCGCTCCGGCCCTGCCGCCGCAGGATCTGGCCGCCGTGGCCGGCCAGTCCGAGAAGGACGTCGTCGTCGATACGCCGCTCTACCGGGCGGTCTGGTCGAACAAGGGTGCCGTCCTCAAGAGCTGGACGCTCAAGAAATATAAAACTAGCCGGAAGAAGGACCAGAAGGACCTGGAGATGGTCCCCGCCCTGGCCGCCGAGCTCGGCCGCTATCCCTTCTCCGTCGGCCTCGACGACGCCGCCCTGGCCGGCCAGATCAATGCCGCGCTCTTCGAGGCCTCCGCCCCCGGCCTAGACCTTGCAGAAGGGGCCAAGGGCGAGATCCGCTTCGTTTATTCGGACGGCGCCAGCGTCAAGGTCGAGAAGAACTTCGGCTTCGCCGGCGGCACCTATGCCATGACCACAGAGATCAAGGTCTGGAAGGCCGGCCAACCGGTCGCGGCCTGGTCCCTGTGGGGGCCCGGCATCGGCAACATGACCATCGAGGAAGCCAAGCAGAGCTATAGCGCCGTGCGCGGCTCGGCCGTCTATACGGGCGGCAAGGTCGTCCGGATGAACGAGCGCAAGTTCAAAGCCGGCCAGAACAGCTACGCCTCCGTCGACTGGGCGGCCTACGATGAGAACTATTTCACGGCCCTGTTCCTGTTGGCGCCGCAGCTGGGACAAGCGGCCTTCCAGCAGGAGCCCGGCCAGGCCGCGGCCGGTCCCGTGACCGCCTATTTCCTCTACGTCACCCAGCCGGCCGAGACCTTCATCGGGCCCAAGGAATCGCTGGCCCTCAAGGCCTTCGGCCACGGCGCGACGAAGGTCATCAACTACGGCACCTTCGGCTTCATCGCCGAGATCCTGCTCGTCGCCACCCGGTACTTCCACACGCTCATCCCGAACTGGGGCGTGTCCATCATCCTCCTGACCATCCTCCTGAAGATCCTGTTCTTCCCCCTGACCTACAGCTCGACGAAGTCCATGACCAAGATGGCCGAGATCCAGCCGAAGGTCCGGACCCTGCAGGCCAAGTACAAGAAAGCCAAGACCGATATCGAGCAGCGCCAGGCGATGAACGAAGAGCTGATGAGGCTCTATAAGGATAACGGCATCAATCCGGCCGGCGGCTGCCTGCCTCTGCTCATCCAGCTGCCCGTCTTCTGGGGCGTGTTCCGGATGCTCGTCGCGGCCGTCGAGTTCCGGCATGCCCCCTTCGCCCTGTGGATCACCGACCTGTCGGTCAAGGATCCCACTTACATCACGCCTATCCTCATGGGCGTCACCCAGTTCATCTCCCAGAAGATGACGCCGTCGACAGCGCCGCCGTCGCAGGCCAAGATGATGCTCGCCATGCCGTTCGTAATGACCATATTTTTCATCAACTTCCAGAGCGGCCTGGTCCTCTACTGGCTGACCACGAACGTCCTCCAGATCGTCCAGCAGGCCATCATGAACGACATGATGAAGAAGGCCAAGCCCAAGACCGCCAAAGCGAGATGACAATGGACAACGATACTAAGATCGAGACCGGCCAGCCGGACGAAGAGCCCCGGGAAGCCCCGGGCGCGGCCGCCGGCGCGCCGGCCAACGGACAGCCGGCCGACGAGCGGCCCGAGTACAAGGGCCGCAACCTCGAAGAGGCCATCAGCCTGGCCGAGCACCGGCTGAAGCTGCCGCGCGAGAGATTCAACTACGAGATCGTCACGGAAAAGACGCGGCTCTTCGGCATGAAGAGCAAGGAGATCGTCATCCGGGCCTGGCCCAAGGACGAGGACGCCGAGAACGCCGCCGAGCGCTTCCTGGAGCAGCTGATGACCGTCTTCCCGCTGGAGCTGACCTTCCAGGTCAAGAAGCGCGCCGACATCCTATTCGTCATCTTCGACGGCCCGGACAAGGCTATCCTCCTGCGCAACGACGGCTCGCTGCTGCTGGCCGTCCAGCATGTCCTGAACAAGATCTCCCCGGTCAAGGTCCAGGTCGATTGCGAGTTCTACCGCAAGCGCAAAGAGAAAAAGCTCAAGGACTACGCCCAGCGGATCGCCCGGCAGGTGGCCGATTCGGGGCGCGAGGAGATCCTCGACCTGATGAACCCGTACGAGCGGCGCATTGTCCACATCGTCGCCAACGAGACCCCCGGCGTAACGAGCGAGAGTCTCGGCGAAGGGTTCCTGAAGAAGGTCAAGATCTTCAAAGTCCGCCGCTGATTCGGCGGGCTGAAGCCGCCCTTTCCTCGTTCATGGATCGTCATGTCCGGCCGCCGGGCGGCCTCGGGGGTCGCCTCCGCCTGCGGCAACGCTGCTGAAACCTTGTCAACGGCCGTCGTGTCACCTAGAATGGGGAATTGGACAAGAGATGCATATGCTCGAGGATACGATCATCGCCATCGCGACGCCGCCTGGCTTCGGCGGTCTGGGCATCGTCCGGATCAGCGGGAAGCAGGCCTTGGCCGTGGCCCGGCGGATCTTCGAACCGAAAGGAAGAGCCGGAAAGCTGTTCCCGGAAAGGACGCAGATCTTCGGCACCGTCCGGGACCCGGAGAACGGAGCGGCCTTCGACGAGGCCTTCCTGACCTATTTCAAGACGCCCCGGTCGTACACCCGCGAGGACGTGGCCGAGATCTCCTCCCATGGCAGCCCGGCCGTTCTTGACGCCATCCTGAGGATGGGGACGCAGGCCGGGGCCCGGCTGGCCCGGCCGGGGGAATTCACCCTGAGGGCTTATCTGAACGGCCGGCTGGACATCCTTCAGGCCCAGGCCGTTGACGATCTTGTACGTTCCGTGTCCCTGGCCCAGGCCCGCGTCTCGTCACGCCAGCTTGGCGGCAGCTTGTCCCGGAACGTCCTGCAGCTCCGGGGGCGCCTCATCGGGCTGCTCTCGCGGATCGAGGCCGGCCTCGAATTCCCCGAGGATGGGGTCCGAACCAGCGCCGCGGCCGTCCTGAAGACCATGGACCATCTCGCCGGCGAGGTCGGCCGGCTCGTCTCCAGCTACGAGGCCGGCCGGGCCCTGGCCGAGGGCGTCACCCTGGCCATTGTCGGCCGGACGAACGTCGGCAAGTCCACCCTGTTCAACGCCCTCCTCGAGGAGGACAGGGCCATCGTCACGCCGTTCCCCGGCACGACCCGGGATTACCTCCGGGAGCGGGTGGTCATCGACGGGGTCATTTTTCACCTGGTCGATATGGCCGGGCTCGGGCGTCCCGCCCATCCCATCGAGAGGACAGGCATGGCCAGGGGAAGGAAGATCGCCGGGCAGGCCGACGGCCGGCTGCTCGTTCTCGACGCTTCCAGCCCCGACAGCGGGGAAGACGCCAGGCTCATCCGGAAATACCGGGGGAAACGGTCGATCATCGTCTTGAACAAGTGCGACCTGCCCAGGAAGATCGGCGGGGCGAAGATCAGGAAAATGGCCGGCGCCAGCCCCGTCATCGAAGTCTCGGCCCTGAAAGGCCGGAATATCGCCCGTTTGCGCTCGCAGCTCAGATCCTTCTTCGTTCCCGGCGCGGGCAAGAACGAGGAGATCGTTCTCCACGCTGGACAGAGAGACATCCTTCGGGACATCCACGAGGCCCTTGGCCGGGCCCGGGCCATCCTGGCCAGGGGGCACGACGATGAGCTCGCCGCCGAAGAGATCCGGGCGGCCCTCGAGCGGGTCGGCCAGCTGACCGGAGAAGTCCGGTCGGAGGAGATCCTGAAGGAGATCTTCGGACGCTTCTGCGTCGGGAAATAGTGGCGAGGATGGCGCGGACGAGCGATTTCGACATCGTCGTCATCGGGGCCGGGCACGCCGGCTGCGAAGCTGCCGCCGCGGCCTCGGCCATGGGGCTCAAGACGTGCCTGGTGACCATCCACCTCGATATGATCGCCCAGATGTCCTGCAATCCGGCCATCGGCGGCCTGGCCAAGGGGCACCTGGTCCGGGAGATCGATGCCCTCGGCGGCCTTATGGGACTCCTGGCGGACGAGACGGGCATACAGTTCCGTCTCCTCAACAGCAGCCGGGGAGGGGCGGTCCAGGCGCCGCGGGCCCAATGCGACAAGGCGGCGTATCGCCTGGCCATGAAGCGGCGGCTCGAAGCCATGCCGGGGCTGACTCTCTTCCAGGGCGTCGTCTCCGAGATCGTCGTGTCCCGGGGCGTGGCCGGCGGAGTGCGCACCCTGGACGGGACGTTTCTTGGAGCCAAGGCGGTCATCCTGACGCCGGGGACATTCCTCAACGGCCTGATCCACATCGGCCTCCAGAGCTATCCGGCCGGCAGGGCCAACGAGCCGCCCTCGATCGACCTGGCCGAACAGCTGAAGCGGCTCGGATTGAAGACCATCCGTCTGAAAACGGGCACTCCCATGCGCCTGGACCGGGATACGATCGACTGGAGCCGCTTCGACCCCCAGGCCGGGGACGACGAACCGGTCCCATTCTCTTATCGGACCCGTTCGCGCCTCGAGAACCGGGTCCTCTGCCATCTGGGCTACACGAACGCCGCGACCCATGCCGTGATCCGCCGCAATCTCGATAAATCCCCGCTCTACAGCGGCAGGATCAAAGGCATCGGGCCGCGTTACTGCCCGTCGATCGAGGACAAGGTGGTCAAGTTCCCGCACCGGGCCCGCCACCAGTTCTTCCTGGAGCCGGAGGGCCTGGACACGACCGAAACCTATGTCAACGGCCTGTCCTCGAGCCTGCCTCTCGAGGTCCAGCGCGAGATCCTTTCGACCATCCCCGGGCTGGACGAGGCCAAGATCCTGAGGCCGGCCTACGGCATCGAATATGACGCCGTCTCCCCCGTCGAGATCCTGCCGACGCTCGAGACGCGCCGGATCAAGCGGCTTTACCTGGCCGGGCAGATCAACGGCACCTCGGGCTACGAAGAGGCCGCGGCCCAGGGCCTGATGGCCGGCATCAACGCCGTTCTTGCCCTTGGGAACAAGGCCCCGTTCGTGCTTAAGCGGGACGAGGCCTATATCGGGGTGCTGATCGACGATCTGGTTTCGACCGGGATCGACGAGCCCTACCGCCTTTTCACCTCCAGGGCCGAGCACAGGCTGATGCTGAGGATAGACAATGCCGACCGGCGGTTGATGGGATACGGCCGCCAGTTTGGGCTTATCCCCGACGATGTCTGGAATGGCCGCCTGGAAAAGGAGCGGCGGATCGAGACGGTCACGACTTGGCTGAAGAAAACCCGATTCAAGGACGGATCGGGGGACCGTCCGACCCTGTTCGAATATTTGAAAAAGCCGTCAGTCGGGCTCGAAGATGTGCTAAAATACGGGCAGCTTCCAGCGGCCCTGAGCCCTGAGGAAACGCGGTTCGTCGAATCGGAAGTCAAATATGAAGGCTACATCAGGAAGCAGGAAAAAGAAATCGCCAGGGCGCGCAGGATCGATTCGATGAAGATTCCCCGGGACATGGACTTTAAGAAGGTTTCCGGGCTGACCCGGGAGGCCGTCGAGAAGCTTGAAAAGAAGAGGCCTGCCACGCTGGGCGACGCCCGCAGGATCCCCGGCCTGACCCCGGCCGCGGTCCAGAACATCGGCCTTCATCTCGAGATCCAGAGGAAGAGGGGCGCCAAGCCATCGGTCGTTTCACGTGAAACTGGCGCTGACGACGAGTCATGAACAAGGTAATCGCCGTAGCCAACCAGAAGGGCGGGGTCGGCAAGACCACGACCTCCATCAATTTGTCCGCCTGCCTGGCTCTCAAAAGCCGCAGGACGCTTCTTATTGACCTGGATCCGCAGGGCATGTCGACGCTCGGCCTGGCCAAACCGAAGGAGAACGGCAAGGGGATCTACGAGGCCATGATGAATGGCCGCGATTTCATGGATTGCGTCCTGGGGACCGAGCTGGAGAACCTTTATCTTTGCCCTTGTTCGCCCGAGCTGGCCGGGATCGAGGCCGAGCTCTACGAGGCCGATCAAAGAGAAAAGCGCCTGGTCGAAGCGGTCGAAAAGGGGCGGCGATATTTCAACTACATCATCATCGACTGTCCGCCCTCGCTCGGCTTCCTGACGATCAACGCCCTGTCCGCGGCTGACTCTTTGATCATCCCGGTCCAGACGGAATTTTTCTGCATGGAAGGGATCCCGGATCTCTTCCAGACCCTCGAGACAGTCCGGACCTATTTCAATCCCAGGCTGGCCGTCGAGGGCATTCTGCTGACCATGTACGACGAGCGGACGAACCTGTCCAAGCAAGTCGCCGACGAGATCCGCAAGTCCTTGAAGCATATCATGTTCGAATCCATCATCCCGCGCAGCATCCGTCTGGCCGAGGCCCCGAGCTTCGGCAAGCCCGTCGTTCTCTACGACGTCAAGTCCAAGGGCGCGGAAGCCTATATCAACCTGGCCGAGGAGATCATCCGCCGATGAGCAAGAAAGCCCTGGGAAAAGGTCTGGGAGCGTTCATCCCCGAGGAATTCAGCATCCTCAAGGACGAGCGCTTCGCCGAGCTCGATCTCGAGCAGGTCAAGCCGAACCCGTTTCAGCCGAGGACGAAGTTCGTCGACCAAACCATAGACGAGCTGGCCCAATCGATCAAGGAGACGGGTATCGTGCAGCCGATCGTCGTCACTCCCGACGAAGATCATTACATGATCATCGTCGGGGAGCGCCGGTGGCGGGCCGCCCAGAAGGCGGGTCTGCGCAAGGTGCCGGTCCTCATCCGCAATATTCCTAAGGAAAAGCAGCTCGAGATCTCCCTCATCGAGAATATCCACCGGGAGGAGTTGAACGCCCTGGAGATCGCCCAGGCTTACCAGAGGCTGATCGACGACCACGGCTACGCCCAGCACGAGCTGGCCGACAAGGTCGGCAAGGACCGCAGCTCGGTCACGAACTATCTCCGGCTGCTCAAGCTTCCTCCGGAGATCCAGGAACGGCTGACCAACGGGGAGATCTCCATGGGGCACGCCCGGGCCCTGTTGGCCCTCGAGGACGCGGCAACCCAGCTCTTCTGCTGCAAGCAGGTCATCGAGCGGGGGCTGTCGGTGCGCAACACCGAGTCCCTGGTCAACCGGCTCAAGAAGAGGGCGCCCCGGACCCAGCGCAGCCTGTCCGATCCCGACCTCCATGCCCTGCAGGAGGAGATGCTCAAGATGCTGGGCACCAAGGTCCTGGTCTCGGGCTCCAGGAACAAGGGCGTCCTGAAGATCTTTTATTTCTCCCTGGACGACCTCAATCGGATCTATGATAGGATCAAAGGAGCAAACGCATGAAAGACAAGCCTCGCGAGCTCAACGAAACCAAACTGGCCGGCCTGATCGACATGGATTCGGAGTTCAAGGGCGACCTGACCTTCAAGGGCTCGTTCCGGATCGAGGGCACCTTCAAGGGCACGATCAACTCGGACTCCCTCCTCGTCATCGGGGAGCGGGGCAAGGTCGAGGCCGACGTCAAGGTCGGGCAGCTGGTCATCAACGGCGAGATCCGCGGCACGCTGCAGGCGACCGAGCGGATCGAGGTTCACGACAAGGGCCGCGTTTTCGGCACGCTCCTGGCGCCGACGCTCATCGTCGAGGAAGGCGCGTACCTCGAGGCGACCTGCCAGACCAAGGGCGAGCCGCGGCGCGGCGCGTCTTCGGCGCAAGAGCCGGCCGCGGTCTGAGGCGGACTTTCGTAGATCGCTCCCCGGCGCGGCGCTTGAGTGCGGCGCGCGGCCGAGATATAATCGGGGCGACAGTTTCCGCGAAGTGAGTTCCATGACCAAGTATATCTTCGTGACAGGCGGGGTCATATCCGGTCTGGGCAAGGGCATCGCCGCGGCTTCGATCGGACGCCTCCTCGAAAGCCACGGCTACAAGATCACCATCCTCAAGCTCGATCCGTACCTCAACGTCGATCCGGGGACCATGAGCCCGTACCAGCACGGGGAGGTCTACGTCACCGACGACGGCGCGGAGACCGATCTCGATCTCGGGCATTACGAGCGTTTCACGTCGACCAGGACATCGCGGGCCCACAACTGGACGGCCGGGAGGGTCTACGAATCCATCATCCGGAAGGAACGAAAAGGCGAGTATCTCGGCAAGACCGTCCAGGTCATTCCTCATGTCACCGACATGATCAAGAGCGCGATCGAGGCCGTCTCTGACGGTAACGACATTGTTATCTGTGAGATAGGCGGGACGGTCGGCGACATCGAGAGCCTGCCCTTCCTCGAGGCGACGCGCCAGATGCGCCTGGCCCTCGGCGTCGATCGGACCCTGTTCATCCACTTGACCCTGGTCCCCTACGTCGGCGTTTCCGGCGAGCTCAAGACCAAGCCGACGCAGCACAGCGTCAAGGAGCTGCGGGCGATCGGCATCCAGCCGGACATCCTGCTCTGCCGCACCGGCCGCCATCTCTCGGCCGAGATCAAGTCGAAGATCGCCCTCTTCACCAACGTCCCGGTCGACGCCGTCATCACGGCCCTCGACGTCGACACCGTCTACGAGATCCCGTTGAACTACGCCGACCAGGGCCTGGACGCGACCATCCTCAAGATGCTGCGCCTGCAGCGCCGGCAGAAGAACCTGGCGGCCTGGGAGGCCATGGTCGACCGGCTCAAGCACCCGAAGGACGTCGTCGAGATCGCGCTGGTCGGCAAGTACGCCGGCCTCCACGATTCCTACATGAGCCTCAACCAGGCCCTCATCCACGGCGGCCTGGCCCACCGGCTGTGCGTCAAGATCGACTGGATCGAGTCCGAGGCGCTGGAGAAAGGCGACCCCGCCCTGATCCTGGGCCAGAAGGACGGCATCCTCGTGCCCGGCGGCTTCGGCAAGCGCGGCATCGAGGGCAAGATCCGCGCCGTCACCTACGCCCGCGAGAACAACGTCCCGTTCTTCGGCATCTGCCTGGGCATGCAGTGCGCCTCGATCGAATACGCCCGCTCCCTGGCCGGGCTGAAGAAGGCCAACAGCACCGAGTTCGTGCCGGACGCGCCGCACAAGGTCATCGTCCGCTGGCGCGAGCTGGCCCTGGACGCCGACATCGGCGGCACGATGCGCCTGGGCCAGTTCCGCTGCGACATCAAGAAGGGCTCCCTGGCCCACCAGGCCTACCGGGCCCTGCACATCTCGGAGCGGCACCGCCACCGCTACGAGTTCAATCCGGCCTACAAGGACGCTCTGGCCGACGCCGGCATGATCTTCTCCGGGATCAACCCGGATTACGGCCTGGTCGAGATCGTCGAGGCCCCGAACCACCCCTGGTTCCTGGGCTGCCAATTCCATCCGGAGTTCAAATCCAAGCCCCTGGCCCCGCACCCGCTGTTCAAGGCCTTCATCGGCGCGAGCTACGCCCGGCGGCGCCGGGAGGGACGCGCCGGGAAGGCCGGAGAGGGAGCGGCCGCCAATCCTGAACATACTGATAATAAATAAGATATTAAGGGAGACGTCTTAACCGAGGAGGGCGGCTTGGACATCAACCCAAAGATCTTCAGGGAATACGACATCCGCGGCATCGCCGGCGTGGACCTCGACGAGCCCGTGGTCGAGATCCTGGGCCGGGCCATGGGCACGTTCTTTCTCGGCCGCGGCCAGAACGACGTCGCCCTCGGACGCGACGTCCGGTTGAGCTCGCCCGGCTTCGCCCAGGCCCTGACCCGCGGGCTTCTCTCGACGGGCTGCGACGTCGCCGACCTGGGCGTCGTGCCCACGCCGCTCCTGTACTTCTCCGTGTTCTATAAAAGGATGCCGGCCGGGGTCATGATCACGGGATCGCACAACCCGCCGGAGCACAACGGCTTCAAGATTATGTCCGGGGAGGAGACGCTCTACGGCAAGACGATCCAGGGCCTCTACGAGATCGTCCGCAAGGGCGTCTTCCCGCGCGGCCAGGGCCGCGTCCGCCCGCTCGACATCGTCCCCGAGTACCAGGACTATGTGGCCGGGAACGTGCATCTCGCCCGCCCGGTCAGGATGGTCGTCGACGCCGGCAACGGCACCGGCGGCGTCGTGGCCGTTCCCCTTCTCCGCCGGCTGGGCGCCGACGTGACCGCGCTTTTCTGCGAGCCGGACGGCCGCTTCCCCAACCACCATCCCGACCCGACCATCCCCGAGGCGATGGAAAAGCTTGTCGCCAGGGTCCGCGAAACAGGCGCCGAGGTCGGGGTCGCCTACGACGGCGACGCCGACCGGATCGGCGTCGTGGACGACGCCGGCCGGATCCTGTGGGGCGACCAGCTGCTCATCGTCTTCGCCCGGGACATCCTGCCGTCGCGGCCCGGCGCGGCCGTCATCTCCGAGGTCAAGGCCTCCAAGGTCCTCTACGAGGAGATCGAGAAGCTCGGCGGCCGGCCGATCATGTGGCGCACCGGCCACTCGCTGATCAAGGAGAAGATCAAGGAGGAGAACGCCCCGCTCGCCGGCGAGATGAGCGGTCACATCTTCTTCAACGACCGCTGGTTCGGCTTCGACGACGCCATCTACGCCTCGGCCCGGCTCATCGAGATCCTGTCCCGCTCCCGGGACAAGCTCTCGGTGATGATGGCCGGCCTGCCGAAAACCTGCGTCACGCCCGAGATCCGCATCTACGCTTCCGACGAAGTCAAGTTCAAGATCGTCGACGAGGTCCGCAAGATCCTGGCCGCCCGCCATCCGGTCATCGACATAGACGGCGTCCGGGCCGTCTTCCCGAAGGGCTGGGGTCTGGTCCGGGCCTCGAACACCCAGGCCGTCATCGTCATGCGCTTCGAGGCCGACACCGAGGCCGACCTGGCCGCGATCCAGGCCGAGGTCCGCGGCGTCCTGCAGCAGGTCATCAACAGCCTCGGAGCGTCATGAAAGGGCGTGACGTCCGCGCCGTCATCCTGGCCGGGGGCCGGGGGACCCGCTTCTGGCCGCTCGGCCGGGCGGCCCGGCCGAAGCAGTTCCTGCGCATCGCCGGGCCCGACCCCATGCTGCTCGAGACGGTCCGGCGCATCCGGCCGCTCGTCCCGCCGCGGCGGCTGACGCTCGTAGCCGACGCCGTCCAGACGCGACAGGCCCGCAAGCTCCTGCCGAAACTGCCCAAAGGCTGTTTCCTGGTCGAGCCGGAGGCCCGCAACACCGCCCCGGCCCTGATGCTCGCGACCGCCCGGGTCTGGCTCGAGAACCCGGAAGCCGTAGTGGCCGTCCTGCCCGCCGACCATCTGGTCCGCGGGCAGGACAGGTTCCTGCGGCGGCTCGGCGACGCGGCCGAGGCCGCGGCCCGCGAGCGGGTCCTCGTCACCTTCGGCATCCCGCCGACCTACCCCGCGACCGGGTTCGGCTATATCCGCCATGATCGGGGCGCCGGCCGCAGGATCGGCGGCACGATCTTTTTTCCGGCCCGGGAGTTCAAGGAAAAGCCCAGCCTGGCCCAGGCCGACGAGTACCTGGCTTCGGGCGATTACGCCTGGAACTCCGGCATGTTCCTGTGGCGGGCCGGCGTGTTCGCCGAGAAGCTCGAGCGGTTCGCGCCCGAGCTGGTCCCCGCCTGGAAGGCCATGACAGCCGCGCTGAGATCGGGGAGCCGGGCCAGGCTCAAGGCCGCTTTCAAGCTCGCCCCCGCCCTGTCGATAGATTACGCCCTCATGGAAAAGGCCGGGGGCGTCCTCGTGGCCGACGGCGATTTCGGCTGGTCGGACGTCGGCTCCTGGTCGACGCTGGCCGAGATCTGGCCCCGGGACCCGTCCGGCAACGCCGCCCGCGGCGACGTCCTCGCCCTCGATTCCAGGGATTGCCTCGTCTGGAACCCGGGCCGGTTGACGGCGCTCGTGGGCGTCCGCGACCTCGTCGTCATCCAGGCCGGCGACGCCCTGCTCGTCTGCGACGCCGCGCTCGACCAGAAGGTCAAGGACGTCGTCGAGGCCCTCAAGCGGAAGAAGCGGCTCCGCAAGTACGTCTAAACGGTCGGTACCGTCAATCCCCAGGAGGTGTCGGAGATGAACAAGCGCATCGTTGTCCTCGCCGCGGCCGCCTTCCTGCTCGCGGCCTTCGCCGCCGCCGCCGACGTGACCCTGAACGTCCAGGAGCACGTCCTCGCGAACGGCATGAAGATCCTCATGATCCCCAAGCCGGGCGTGCCCCGGGTCGTCTGCCACATCTACTTCAAGGTGGGTTCGATCAACGAGCGGCCGGGCATCACCGGCAGCGCCCACGTCCACGAGCACCTGATGTTCAAGGGCACCGAGGTCATGGGCGTCACGGATTATGCCGCGGAGTCCAAGATCGACGCCCGGATCGACGAGCTCATGGGCCTGGTCTACAAGGAGAAATACTGGAAGGCCGACGGCGACCAGGCCAAGATCGCCGCCTGGCAAAAAGAGGTCGACGATCTGGTCAAAGCCCAGAAAGCCTACATCATCAAGGACGACCTCTGGACGCAGTACATGAAGAACGGCGGCACCGGGCTCAACGCCTCGACCAGCCAGGAGACGACCGGCTACTACGTTACCCTGCCGTCCAACAAGGTCGAGCTCCAGATGCTCATGGAATCCGACCGGCTGATGAACGCCCGCTTCCGCGAGTTCTACTCCGAGAAGGACGTCATCATGGAGGAGCGCCGGTTGAGCGAGAACCAGCCCGGCTACTTCTTCAACGAGCAGGTCAACGCCGGGTTCTACACGGCCTCGCCCTACCACTGGGACGTCATCGGCTGGATGGACGACCTGAAGAAGATGACCAAAGAGGACCTGGTCGCGTTCCACAACACCTACTACGTCCCCAACAACGCCGTGGCTATCTACGTCGGCGACTTCGATCCGAAAGCGATCGTGGCCATGGCCGAAAAATATTTTGGGCGCATCCCCAAGGGCCCGGACCTCGAGCCCATCCGCGACGGCGAGCCGCCCCAGTACGGGGAAAAACGCTTTTACGGCGAGGGCCCGGCTCCCACCAGCCTGCAGATGATGTTCCACACGCCGCGCGACGGCGATCCGGATACGCCGGCCCTGTCCATCCTGGCCACCACGCTGGGTTCGGGCGGCGGCGGCTTCCGCGGCGGCATGGGCGGCGGGGGCGGCACGGGCCGCCTCTACAAGACGCTCGTCCGCGACAAGCAGCTGGCCGTCAGCGCCTCGGCCTCGAGCCGGCCCCAATGGTACGTCGGGGCCTTCCAGTTCCGGGCGACGCCGCGCGTCGACAAGGGCGTCAAGCCCGAGGACCTGGAGAAGGAGATCTGGGCCGAGATCGACAAGATCAAGAAGGACGGCCTGACGGAGGACGAGATCCAGAAGGCCAAGAACCAGGGCGAGGCCATGTTCGTCCGCAGCCTCGGCAGCGCCATGGGCCTGGCCAGCCGGGTCGGCCGGGCCGAGCTCATGCGCGGCTGGCGGGCCATCCTGACCGACCTCGACGCCCTCAAGCAGGTCACCAATGACGACATCAAGCGCGTCGCCGCCAAGTACCTCGTCAAGGACAACAGCCTGGCGGCGATCTACACCCGGAAGTCGGGCCGGTAAGGAGGACGCCATGAACAGAAAGATCTTCGCCATCCTGGCCCTCACGCTCGTCTGCGCCGGACTCGGGCTGGCCCAGGCCAAGCACCCGTCCGAGCTCAAGTACCCGGCCCTCAAGTACGATCCGCCGGACCCGAAAGCGTTCAAGGTCGTCTACGCCGGCGGCCTGCGGGCCTATGTCCAGGAGGACAAGAGCCTGCCTCTCTTCAACATCACCGCGCTCGTCAACTGCGGCGATCTCTACGTCCCAAAAGATAAGACGGGGCTGGGCACCGTCCTCGGCGACCAGCTCATCAAGGGCGGCACCGCGGCCAAGGACGGCTCGGCCATCGAGGAGCGCATCGATTTTCTCGGCGGCACGCTGAGCTTCATGGTCGGAGAGCGGACCTCGACGCTGAGCCTCTCGGTCCTGTCGAAGGACCTCGACGAGGGCCTGGCCACGTTCTTCGACGTCCTTCGCAACCCGGCCTTCCGCGAGGAGCCCCTGAAGCTGGCCAAGGCCCGCTTCGTCGAACAGCTGCGGCAGGCCAACGACCAGCCGAGCCAGGTCCTCAACCGGGAGTACGAGCGGCTTCTCTACGGCGACAACGCCGTGACCTGGCAGCCGACCAAGGCCGTGTACGAAGGCCTCACGGCGGCCGACCTCAAGGCCTTCCACGCCAAATACTTCTCGCCGAAGAACGTCATCCTGGCCGTATCGGGCGACTTTTCCAAGGCCGCCCTCAAGGCCAAGATCGAGAAGCTCGCCGCCGGCTGGCAAGGCGGCGCCGCCTCGTTCCCGGCCCTGCCCAAGTCTTTCCCGTCGCCCGAGCCGGGCGTATATTTCGTCCAGAAGGCCATCAACCAGGGCTACATCAGCCTCGGTCACCTCGGGTTCGAGGACACGAATCCCGACTATTTCGCCGTCCAGGTCATGAACTTCATCCTCGGCGGCGGCAGCTTCACCTCGCGGATCACGACCAAGGTCCGCTCGGACGAGGGCCTGTCCTATAACCAGGGCAGCCGCTTCAACTTCCGCTGGGGCCTGCCGGGCACGTTCGCCGGTTACGTCCAGACGAAATCCGCCACGGTCGGCTACGCCATCTCCCTGATCCTGGCCGAGTTCGACCGCATCCGCAGGCAGCCCGTTACGGACGCCGAGATGGAGACGGCGGTCAACTACTACCTTGAAAGCTTCGCCGACAATTTCCAGTCGCCGCAGACGACCATGATGAATTTCGCCAATCTGGAGATGACCGGCAAGCCGGCGGACTACTACAAGACCTACCTCGCGAAGATCAAGGCCGTGACCAAAGCCCGGGTCCAGGAGGTGGCGACGAAATACATCCAGCCGCAGAAGATGGCGATCATGATCGTCGGCGACTGGGAGCCTTGCAACAAGGGCGGCGACAAGTGGCCCGGCCCGCTCGACAGGCTGGGCAAGGTCCACAGGGTCAGTCTGACCGACCCGATGACCGGACAGGAGATCAAGTGATCCGCATCAGCCTCGATTGACGCGCTAGCGCGGGAGGGCCGGGGGCGGGACGCTCCGCGGCCGGGCCCCGGCCTTCCCGCGCGGCGATCTTCGTATGTCCATCGTTATAGCGATTAGAAGTTCCCCGTCCGATAACGGCTGGCTGCCCGAGCCGGGCTGAAGATTCAGCCCTTGAGCTTCAGCCCCAGCTCGTCGAGCTGGCGCTGGTCCACCGCCGAGGGCGAGCCGGTCATCAGGTCGAGGGCCCCGGTCGTCTTGGGGAAGGGGATGACCTCGCGGATGGACTCTTCCCCGGCCAGAAACATGACCACGCGGTCGAAGCCGTGGGCGATGCCGCCGTGCGGCGGCGCGCCGTAGCTCAAGGCGTCGAGAAAATAGCCGAACTTCGTCTGCGTTTCTTCGTCCGTCAGTCCGAGGGCTTTGAAAATGCGGCGCTGGACGTCCATGTCGTGGATACGGATCGATCCTCCGCCGACCTCGACGCCGTTGAGGACGAGGTCGTAGGCCTTGGCCCGGACCCTGTCGGGGCTCGTCTCGAGAAGGGGCAGGTCCTCTTCGTAGGGCGAGGTGAAAGGGTGGTGCATGGAGACGAAGCGCTTCTCCTCCTCGCTCCAATCGAAGAGCGGGAAGTCCGTGACCCAGCAGAACTCGAGGCGGTCCTTGCGGGCGGCGTCCTCGATCGGCCAGGTCCGGCGGATCTCGCCGAGGGCCTTAAGAGCCGTGTCCTTCTTGTCGGCGACGAGCAGGGCCAGGTCGGCGTCCGCGCCGCCCAGGACAGCCCAGATCTTCTCGTAATCGGCCTCGGCCGTCTTGAGCGACGACTTCCAGCCGTCCTGCTTCTTGATCCAGATCAGGCCCTTGGCCCCGAGCTCCTTGGCCTTCTCGCCCAGCTTGTCGAGCTGGCCGCGCGAAAGGGCGCCTCCGCCAGGGATGAGCAGGCCCTTGATCTCGCCGCCGGCAGCGACGACGTTCTTCAGGATCTCGGACGAGCCCTCGCGTCCGAGGGCCGTCAGGTCGCGCATCTCGAGCGGCACGCGCAGGTCGGGCTTGTCCGAGCCGTACTTCTCCATGGCCTCGGCGTAGGGCAGCCGGCGGAACGGCCGCTCGACCTTCCGGCCGACGAGGCCGAAAAGCGCCTCCATCAGGCCCTCGTTCATGGCGAAGAAGTCGTCGAGGTCGACGAAGCTCGTCTCGATGTCGATCTGGGTGAACTCGAGCTGGCGGTCGGCCCGCAGGGCCTCGTCGCGAAAACAACGGACGATCTGGAAATAGCGGTCGCAGCCGGCGACCATCAGGGTCTGCTTGAACTGCTGGGGCGACTGGGGCAAAGCGTAGAACCGGCCCTTGAACATGCGGCTGGGGACCAGGAAGTCGCGGGCGCCCTCGGGCGTGGGGTTGGCCAGGATGGGCGTCTCGATCTCGAGGTAGCCGTGCCGGCTGAGGTAGTTCCTGGCGGCCAGAGCCGCCTCATGGCGGAGGCGGATATGGCGCTGCATGGTCGGCCGGCGCAGGTCGAGGTAGCGGTACTTCAGGCGCAGCTCCTCGGAGGCCTGGGGCGGATCGGCCACGACGAACGGCGGCACCTTGGACGCGGCGAAGACGCGGAACTCCGCGGCCTCGACCTCGACCTCGCCCGTGGCGATGTCCTTGTTGACGGAGGAGCGGCGGCGGACCCGGCCGCGCACGCCGACGACGAATTCGCCGCGGAGCTTCTTGGCCTCCTCGGCGAGTTCCGGCCGGTCGGATTGGAAGACGACCTGGGCCAGGCCCTCGCGGTCGCGCAGATCGACGAAGACGAGATGTCCCATGTCGCGGGTCTTGTGGACCCAGCCGCAGAGGACGACCTCGCGGCCCTCGTCGGCGGCCCGCAGGGCGCCGCAGTAATCCGTTCGTTTCAGGGGCGTGCCGGTCGGGTTCGAAGTGTTCATGGGGATCCCCGGGAGGTCAGCTTGGCCGGAGGAGCGCCAGCAGCTCCTCGCGGGGGCCGTCGACCTGGCGGCCCGTGGCCATATCTTTGAGGGCGAAGCGGCCGGACTTCATCTCGTTCTCGCCGACGATGAGGACCCAGTCCGCGCCAAGCTTGTTGGCCCGGCCGAAGTGGGCCTTCATGCCCCGGTCTTTGTATTCGACCAGGCACTCGACGCCGTTCGCCCGCAGCCAGCGGGCCAGCTCGAGGCCCGCCATCTTGGCCTCGTCGCCGAGGTAAGCGAGGTAGACCAGCTTCCTCTTCGGCGCGGCGATCTGGGCCATCGACAGGACCCGCTCGATGCCCATGGCGAAGCCGGTGCCGCAGATGTCCGGGCCGCCGAAATCCTTCATCATGTCGTCGTAGCGGCCGCCGCCGAGCAGGGCGTTCTGGGCGCCGAGGCCGGCCGAGACGATCTCGAAGGTCGTCTTGGTGTAGTAATCGAGGCCGCGGACGAGCCGCGGGTCGACCTTGTAAGGGATCTTGAGCGCGTCCAGGCAGGCCAGGAGCTTGCGGAAATGCTCCCGGCATTCCTCGCAGAGGTAGTCCTGGATGCTGGGGAAGGACGCGGCGATCTCCCGGCAGGCCTCGATCTTGCAGTCGAAGATGCGCAGGGGGTTGGTCTCGGCCTTGCGCTGGCAGTCGGGGCAGAGCTCCGACTTGCGCTTGGCGGCCGCCTCCCGCAGGGCGGCGCTGTAGGCCGGGCGGCAGGCCCGGCAGCCGACCGAGTTGACCAGCGTCTCGGTCCCGGCCACGCCGAGCTTGCGGAGCAGGGCGTGGGCCATCTCGATGATCTCGGCGTCGACGGCCGCGTCCTTCTCGCCGAAGACCTCGATGTCGACCTGGTGGAACTGGCGGTAGCGGCCCTTCTGGGGCTTGTCGTAGCGGAACATCGGGCCCATAAAGTAAAAGCGCAGTGGCGCGCCCTCGAGGTCGAGCCGGTGCTCGACGATGGCCCGGACGACCGAGGGCGTGTACTCGGGCCTCAGGGTCAGCGACCGGCCGCCCTTGTCGACGAAGGTGTACATCTCCTTGGTGACGACATCGGAGGTGGCCCCGCTGCCCTTCTCGAAGAGCTCCGTGGCCTCGAAAACGGGGGCCCGCAGCTCGCGGAAGCCGTAGAGCTCGAAGGTCGTGCGGGCCAGGGCCTCGAGGGCCTGCCACTTCTCGACCTCGCCGGGCAGGATATCGCGCGTGCCCTTGACGGCGGCGAGCTCTTTCTTGACCGCGGCGTCTTCGCTCACCGCTCTTCGAAGACCCCGATCTTGCGGATTTTCCTGTAGCGGGCGTCGAGCAGTTCCTCGACGGGCACGGCCTCGAACTTTTTCAGGGCCTGATAGATGGCCTTGTCGACGTTCTTGAAGGTCTGCTCGGGGTCGATATGGGCGCCGCCCGGCGGCTCGGGGATGATCCTGTCGATGATCCCGAGATCGAGGAGGGTCTGGGCCCGCAGGCCAAGGTTCTCGGCGGCCTCCTCGACGGCGTTCTGGTCCTTCCAGACGATGGCGGCGCAGCCCTCGGGGGAGATGACCGAGTAGAAGGAATGCTCGAGCATCATCAGCTGGTCGCCGTAGCCGATGCCGAGACCGCCGCCGCTGCCGCCCTCGCCGATGACGACGTTGATGATCGGCACCTTCAGCCGGGCGATGATCTTCAGGTTGTAGGCGATGGCCTCGGCCTGGCCGCGCTCCTCGGCCCCGATGCCGGGATAGGCCCCGGGGGTGTCGATGAAGGTGATGACCGGGAAGCCGAACTTCTCGGCCTCCTGCATGACCCGCAGGGCCTTGCGGTAGCCCTCCGGGTTGGCCTGGCCGAAGTTGCGTTCGATCCGGGCCCGGGTCGTCCGGCCTTTCTGGTGGCCGATGACGGCCGCCGTCCGGCCCTTGTAGAAGGCCAGGCCGGCCACAATGGCCGGGTCGTCGGCGAAGCGGCGGTCGCCGTGCATCTCCATGAAATCCTGGAAGAGGCAAGCGATGTAATCGAGGGTGTAGGGGCGCCTGGGGTGGCGGGCGATCTGGACGATGTTGATGGTCGAGAGCCGGGGCAGTATCTCGGCCCACTCCTTCTCGATCTCGGCGCGGAGGGCGGCGATCTTGTCCTTTCGGGCGAGGTCGTCCGTCTCGTTCAGGGCGTCGATCTGCTCCTTGAGGGAGACGATGCCCTTCTCGAGAGTATAAAACTCCAGCGCTCTGTCCATGTTCATCGCTCTCAACAGGTTAGGATAACGGGGCTATTCTATGGCCGCCGGGGGGCTAAGTCAAGGACGCCGCCCCGGCGCTGGCGGACGACCTCGAAGAAGAAAACGGCCGCGGCGGCGGCCACGTTCAGGGAGTTCACCTTGCCTGTCAGGGGGATGGCCAGGACCTTGTCGCAGGTCCGGCGGACCAGGGGACGGAGGCCCCTGCCCTCCGAGCCGAGGACGATGCCGACCGGCCCGGTGTAGTCGAAGGAGTACCAGGGCTCGTCCCCCGAGCCCTCCGCCCCGACGAGCCACAGGCCCTTGTCCTTGAGCTCCTCCATGGCCCGGACCAGGTTCGGCACCCGGGCCACGAGGAGGTGCTCGAGGGCGCCGGCCGAGACCGTATCGACCGTCTCCGTCAGCCCGGCCGAGCGGCGCTCCGGCAGGATCAGGCCGTCGGCCCCGGCTCCCTCGGCGCTGCGGACGATGGCCCCCAGGTTCTGCGGGTCCTCAACCTCGTCGAGGATGACGACGAAAGGCTTGGGAGAACGGGCCAGGATGTCCTCCAGGGAGGCGTAGCCCTTGGGCGCGACCTCGGCCATGACGCCCTGATGGCCGGGCGCGATCTGGTCCAGCCGCCGGGCGGGCACGAAGACCACGGGCACGCGCCGGGTCTTGGCTTCCCGGATGACCTCGCCGAGCCGGGCGTGGCCCCGCTCCTCCTGGACGAAGACCTTGTTGACCCGTTCCGGCGCGGACCGCAGGGCTTCGAGCAGGGGATTGATGCGGATGATCCTGTCCATGGCCAGCTCCGGCACCATTATACATTTGTTTCGGCCCGGCGCATCGGGTAAAATGAGCCCGAGAACAGGAGGATCCGGGACATGCCGAACAGCATCAAGACGACCAGGATCGCGTTCATCGTCGCCGCGGGGCTCGATTTCGCCGCGGCGGCCCTCCTCCTCTTCATCTTCTTCGCCGGCGCCGTCTTCATCGGCTGGGGCACGGAGCGGGCCGCGCTCCTGGGCAACGTCCTGCTCGGCGCGACCGGGATCATCCTGGCCGCGATCTTCGCCGCTTTCGGCATCATCGCCCTCGTTGTCGCGGCCGGGATCGCCAAGGGCCGGCCCTGGGCCCGGATCGCGGGCATCGTCCTGTCCGTACTCTATCTCGCCGCCGTCCCGGTCGGCACGATCATCGGTCTCGTCGCCCTGGCCGGTCTCCTCGGGCGGGACTCCCGCGACTGGTTCCTGGGCGGCCGTCCGGCCGCCGGCATCCCCCAGGTCCCGCCCGCTTCCGTCTGACCGCTTCCCATGGATTACCTTTATTCGCTTCTGGCCGGCGTCATCCAGGGCCTGACGGAGTTCCTGCCCGTTTCGAGCTCCGGGCACCTGGTGCTCATCCACGACATCCTCAAATTCGATTTCTTCGACAACGTCCTCTTCGACGTCGCGATGCACCTGGCGACGCTTGTCGCCCTGGTCGTCTATTTCCGCCGGGACATCGTCCGCCTCGTCCGGGGCTTCTTCGCCAGCCTGTCCCGCCGCGACCTGAGGAACGATCCGGACCAGCGCCTGCCCTGGCTCATCCTGCTGGCGATGGTTCCGGCCGTCGCCGTCGGCTACCTGCTCGAATCCTTCATCGGCGCCGTCCTGCGCCGGCCGGCCGTTGTGGCCGCCGCCCTGGCCTTGGTGGCCGGGCTCTTCTTCGCCGCCGAACGGTTCGCCGCGAAGACGAAGACGCTGGCCGGGATGACGGCCGCGGACGCGGCGGCCATCGGCGCCGCCCAGGCCGTGGCCTTCATCCCCGGCGTCTCCCGCTCGGGCATCACCATGGCGGCCGGCATGGGCCGGAAGCTGACCCGGACGGACGCGGCCCGCTTCTCGTTCCTTCTATCCATCCCGACGGTCTTCGGCGCGGCGGTCAAGAAGGGGCTCGAGATCGGCGCCGCCGGCGGGGCCGACTGGGCCGTTCTGGCAGTGGGATTCGTCGCCGCCCTGGCCAGCGGGATCCTGGCCATCCGCTTCTTCATGGGTTTCGTCGGCCGCCATTCCCTCCGTCCCTTCGCCTGGTACCGGCTGGCCCTCAGCGCCCTGGTGATCGTCTGGCTCCTGGCCAAAGGCTGATCCCCGGGCCTCGACGGCGGGAAGCACAGGGGGCAAACGACGCGGGCCGCGGGACGGCTCAGATCGAAAGCGCGATCAGGAGCTGGGCGGGGAAATACGTTCCGAGGATGATGACCCGGGCGGCCGGGACCTTCTTGCCGAACTTGTCATAGGCCAGGACCGAGTCGGAAACCAGGAAGAGCACGGCCCCGGCGAAGGCCAGGAGCGGTTTCGTGCCGCCCCGATAGACGAACCGGCCGGCCGCGAACCCGGCCATGGTCGTGATCGCCCCGACGTAAACGAGGACCGGCAGCTTCATCGGGCCGAGCCCGGGGGCCAGAAGGAAAAACATCAGCAGGCCATAGAGGACGAAGGACAGGAAGACCGCCGCCGGGACCGGCTGCCCCGGTTCCGGCCTGAAGGCCAGGACATACAGGGCTTGGGCGGCCAGGAAGGCTGCCAGCCCGGCCGTGAACCACTTGCCGGGGAACATCAGGGCGATGTCCCCCAGGAGCGAGCAGGCCAGCCCGGCCAGGATGAGGACCTTGTAGGCCGCCGGGGCGGGAGCCGGGGCGAGAGCGGCCACGGCGATGATCAGCCCCGTGGCCAGCGGCTTGGCGGCGTAATGGAGCCTTTTGCGCCCCCCGGCCAGGGACCACGCGGCCAGGGCCGCGGCGACGAGCGCGCAGGCCGGCAGGATCATGATCCGGAGCGTCGCCGCCGCGTTCATTTCCCCGCTTCCCGTTCCTGACGCAGGCGCTCGCGGGCTTCCTCGAACATGGGCTCGGCGTAGGCGCTGGGCCAGGTCCGGTCCCCGAACGAACGTCTCTCGACCATCTTCAGGAAGCCCTCGAACTCGCGGAAGTACGAGCCGTAGATGTGAAAGCTGTCGACCAGGTCGGCGTAGCGGCCGACCCGGACGGCTCGCCCGGCCTTCGCGGCGACGCGGCCGGCCACGACGCGCTGGAGGTCGGTCAGGGCGAAGACGTTCATGTAGGCGGCCTTGTAGGCGTCGCGGGACCGCCAATGGGCGTTCATGTTGAGGACGAGCTCTCCCCGGTCGTCCTCGAGCATGCGGAACCAGAGCCGCTGCAGGCAGGGCGGATCCTCGGTCGGCGCGTCGAGCTTGGGATTCCAGGTGATGGCCTGGGCCCGGCGGGTGTGGCCCGTCCGCGACAGCCGGTCGACGGCCGCGGCGATCTGGTCGATCGTCCGGCCCTCGATGTCGTAGGCGAAGAGCCGCTTGTGGTAGGTGTAGGTCCACTTGCCCTCTTCCGGCGAGATCCAATGGTCGTGGATGCCGTCGACGACCTCCTGGCGGTAGATCTCGAGGTCCTCCAGGCCGCCCGGGAAGGCCCGGTGGATGCGCGGCTCGGCGAAGGGGTCCTCGACCGTCCAGAGCATGGTGCAGTCCCGGCTGGGCGGGTCGCCGGGCTTGTCGTACTCGGTCTGGATGGGGACGCCCTCATTCCAACAGGCCAGGACGGCCTTTTCCCAGGCTTCCGGAAGGGTACGTCCGGAGACCGCCAGGGCCGGGATGTTTCCGTTCATGAGCTCACCTCGATCGTCTTCCCCGCTTTTAGCACACGGCGCCGGCCCCGTCAACGCGGCCGGGGGACCGGCGTCCCCGTTTTCCGTCCGGCCCCCCCGGCGGGATTGAAGGTCCGGCCGGAAAGTATTATTGTTATAAGGAAGGAGGCGGCTATGCCCGAATCCGACGCTTATAGGGCCCGTTATGAATCGCCCATCGGAACGATCGAGGTCGTGGGCACGGACGCCGGGGTTTCCGGCCTGAGCTTCGTCGACATCAAAGAAGAAAAGAACGACCGCCGGGCCGGTGGACGGCTGCCCGCCCCGCTCGCCGCCGCCCTGGCCCAGCTCGAAGGCTATTTCCGGGGCGACCGCAAGGTTTTCACCGTCAAGCTCGATCTTCGCGGGACCGACTTTCAGAAAATGGTCTGGTCCAAGCTCCTCCAGGTCGAATACGGCCGGACGACGACCTACGGGGCCTTGGCCGCGGCCGTCGGCCGGCCCGCGGCGGGCCGGGCCGTCGGCGGGGCCAACCACAGCAACCCCGTCTCGATCATCGTCCCCTGCCACCGGGTGGTCGGCAGCGACGGCCGCCTGACGGGCTACGGCGGCGGCCTGTGGCGGAAGGAATGGCTCCTCCGCCACGAAGGCCGGGACGGACTTTTCGTTTGACAGCCCCCGGCCGGAGCATAGAATAGAGTCCGCATCCGACAGGAAGGAGAATCCCGATGGTCGAAACCCTCAGCCAGCTTTTTCTCAACACGCTCAAGACGCACGTCCGGCCCGATCTCCTGGCTGCCAAGATCGACGGGGAATACGTCCCGATCTCGACCGAAGAGTACGGCCGCCGGGTCCGGCACCTGTCCCTGGGGCTGGCCGATCTCGGCCTGGGCGCCGGCGACAAGCTGATCCTTCTCTCCGAGAACCGCCCCGAATGGACGATCACGGACATGGCCGCCCTCTGCGCCGGAGCGATCACCGTGCCCATCTACACCTCGCTCATGCCGGAGCAGATCAAGTACATGATCAACGATTCGGACGCGAAGATCGTGGTCTGCTCCAATCGGAATCTCTGGCTCAAGGTCGAGGCCGTCCGGTCCGGGCTTCCCAAGGTCCGGCACTTTGTCCTCATGGACGAGGAGGGCCCTGAGGGCGTTCTCAGCCTGTCGGAGATCGCGGCCCGGGGCAAGACCGTCGAAGCCGCCGACCCGGGGCTGTTCGAGAAGCGGGCCCTGGCCATCAAGCCCGCCGACGTGGCTTCGATCATCTACACGTCGGGGACGACGGGCATCCCCAAGGGCGCCATGCTGACCCACGCCAATTTCGTGGCCAACACGAAGTCCCTGGACGCGGTGACGGACTTCAGCGACAAGGACACGATCCTGTCCTTCCTGCCGCTGTCCCACGTCCTCGAGCGGATGACGACCTTCTCCTTCCTCTACAAGGGCGCCGCGATCTATTACGCCGAGAGCATCGAGACCGTGGGCGAGAACCTGCTCGAGGTCCGGCCGACGATCATGATCAGCGTCCCCCGGGTCTTCGACAAGATCTACGCCAAGGTCATGGACAACGTCCTGGAGGGATCGGCCCTCAAGCGCAAGATCTTCTTTTGGGCCGTCGGCGTCGGCAAGAAGTACGGGGCCCGCCAGATCCGCCACCGGTCGATCCCGTGGGGGCTCGAGGTGCGGCGCGGCATCGCGGCCAAGCTTGTCTACGGCAAGATCATCGAGAAGACCGGCGGCCGGGTCCATTTCTTCGTCTCCGGGGGCGCGCCCCTGTCGGCCGACGTGGCCGAGTTCTTCTACGCCATCGGCATCACCATCCTCGAGGGCTACGGCCTGACCGAGACCTCGCCCGTCCTGGCCTGCAACACGTTCGACAGGATGAAATTCGGGACGGTCGGACCGCCGGTCCCAACCGTCGAGATCAAGATCGCCCCGGACGGAGAGATCTGGGCCAAGGGCCCCAACGTCATGAAGGGCTACTACAAGAGGGAGCAGGAGACGCGCGAGGCCTTCCAGGACGGCTGGTTCAAGACGGGCGACATCGGCCATATCGACGAGGACGGGCTGCTGGTCGTCACCGACCGGAAGAAGGACATCCTGGTCACGGCCGGCGGCAAGAACGTCGCCCCGCAGCCGATCGAGAACCTGCTCAAGACCAATCCCTACATCGAGACGGCGGTCGTGGTCGGCGGCGGCCGGAAGTTCATCTCGGCCCTGATCGTGCCGAAATTCGACAAGCTCGAAGCTTATGCCAGGGCCCAGGGCATCCCCTTCGCCGGCCGCAAGGAGCTGGTCGAGCGCGAGGAGATCCGGAGCTTCATGCTGGCCGAGGTCAACCGGGCTACGCCCAACCTGGCCTCCTACGAACGGATCAAGAAGATCGTCCTGCTCGACCACGACTTCGACCCCGACACCGAGATGACGCCGTCGCTCAAGGTCAAGCGTCACATCGTCGAGAAGGTCTTCAAGCCGCTGATCGACCTCCTGTATAAGGACTAGCAGGACTGCGGTTTCGGGCGCTCTCCCACTTTGTCGATCGTGCGATTAAATCGGCCTCTGCGTCGTCCCTTATAACAGGGACGTCATGAGCGACCAGGCGAGCGGGCCGGACAGGCCGGACGATCCTGCCCCCGACGGGGCCGGGCACCGGGACCGCCTGCGCCAGAAGTTCCTCAACGGCGGGCTGGCGGCCTTCCTGGACTACGAGATCGTCGAGCTGCTGCTGACCCTGGGGACGCCGCGGCGGGACTGCAAGAAGCCGGCCCGCGAGGCCCTCCGGGAATTCAAGACCTTCGGCGGCGTCCTCGAGGCCCGGCCGGAGGACCTCCAGCGCATCCCGGGCATCGGGGCCCGGAACGTCTTCGGCCTCAAGCTCATCCACGAGGTCTCCCGTCGCTTCCTCAAGGACAGGATGATGAGCCGGCCGGTCTGCCACTCCTCCCAGGAGGTCCATGATTACCTCTGCCACGCCCTGCGCGACCTCAAGACAGAGCGCTTCAAGGTCATCTTCCTCGACCCCAAGAACCAGGTCATCGAGGAGAGGACCCTGTTCGAGGGCACGGTCGACTCGAGCGCCGTCTACCCGCGGGAGGTCATCCGGGACGCCCTGCGCTACGAGGCTTCGGCCCTCATCTTCGCCCACAACCACCCCTCCGGCGATCCGGAGCCTTCGCTCTGCGACCGGGAGGTCACCCGGGACCTCGTCTTCGCCGCCCGGGTGGTCCAGATCAAGGTCCTCGACCACATCATCATCGGCCACAACCGCTACTTCAGCTTCGCCGACCAGGGGCTGATCGACGACTACGACCTGATGTTCAACGGCCTCCCGCGATGACCACGATTCATGAAAGCGCCGGCCTTCTCCACGGATCAACAAGACCGAGACCGGCGTTTCACCCTGCGGGCAAGCCGGTCCGGCCGCATCCGCTTCGCTGCAGAGGGCGCGCAGCGCTCCGAGTACAGCTTCGCCCTTCGACGCCTTGCATCCGCAGCCGCCTTGGCTTGTGAGCGGCCCAGGCGATCGCCCCGGGTTGAAACCCCGGAGCAATCCGGGTAAACTCTGAGAGCACGAAAGGGACACGATGGCCAAGAAAGAGACGGAAAAGGAGCGAGCCGACATGGTGAAAAAGGACACGCGCGAGCCGGACCAGGTCAAGAACGCCGAGATCGACGAGAAGCAGGCCTCGCGCCATAAGGCGATCGACGCCGCGCTGTCGCAGATCGAGAAGCAGTTCGGCAAGGGCACGATCATGAAGCTCGGCCAGAAGGGCGCGGCAGTGGCCATCGAGGCCATCCCGACCGGCTCGATCTCCTTCGACCTGGCCCTGGGCATCGGCGGCTTCCCCCGCGGCCGGGTAATCGAGATCTACGGTCCCGAGGCCACGGGCAAGACGACCCTGGCCCTCCACGTCATCGCCGAGGCCCAGAAGCGGGGCGGCCAGGCGGCCTTCATCGACGCCGAGCACGCCCTGTCGCCCGAGTACGCCGCCAAGATCGGGATCGACATCGACAACCTCCTCATCTCCCAGCCGGACTTCGGCGAGCAGGCCCTGGAGATCGCCGAGGTCCTGGTCCGCAGCGGCGCGGTCGACGTCATCGTCGTCGACTCCGTGGCCGCCCTCGTCCCCAAGGCCGAGCTCGAGGGCGAGATGGGCGACGCCCACATGGGGCTCCAGGCCCGGCTGATGTCCCAGGCCCTGCGCAAGCTGACGGCCATCGTGGCCCGCTCCAAGACCTGCTTCATCTTCATCAACCAGATCAGGGAGAAGATCGGCGTCTTCATCGGCAACCCCGAGACGACGACCGGCGGCCGGGCCCTCAAGTTCTACGCCTCCCTCCGGATCGACGTCCGCCGGCTGTCCATCATCAAGGACGGCGAAAGCGTCGTCGGCAACCGGGCCAAGGTCAAGATCGTCAAGAACAAGATGGCCCCGCCCTTCCGCGAGGCCCAGTTCGACATCATTTTCGGCGAGGGCATCTCCAAGGAAGGCGACCTGGTCGACACCGGTTTCGACCTCGGCCTCCTGGAGAAGACCGGGACCTGGTATTCCTACAAGGGCGAGCGGCTCGGCCAGGGGCGGGAGAACGTCAAGAAGCTCCTCAAGGAGAACACGAAGCTGGCCGACGAGCTCGAGGAGGAGATCCGGGCCAAGGTCGGGCTGGCGGGCGGGCCGGACGGTGAGGAGAAGCCGGCCGCGAAGTGAGCTCCCTCCGTCGGCGCCTTGCTTGATTCCTACAAATCTGCTAGGATTCGGGCGGAAAAAGGAGGGACGATCATGAACTATACGCCGAAGGACTTCGCCCGGCTCCTGGGCACGCCCGGTTTCAGCGACACGCTCCTGAAGAACCACTTTGCGCTCTACCAGGGCTATGTCGCCAACACCAACAAGGTCCTGGACATCCTCGGCCTGATGGCCAAGGACGGCAAGACAGGCATGCCCGAATACGCCGAGCTCAAGCGCCGCCTGGGCTGGGAGTTCGACGGCATGCGGCTGCACGAGCTGTACTTCGGAAACCTCGGGGGCAAGGCCCCGCTCGACCCGGCGAGCCGGCTCGCCCGCGGGATCGTCGAGCAGTACGGCGACATCGAGTCCTGGGAGAAGGACTTCCGGGCCGCGGGCGCCATGCGCGGCATCGGCTGGGTCGCGCTCTACGAGGACAACGCCAACGGCCGGCTGATCAACTTCTGGATCAACGAGCACGACGCCGGCCACCCGGCCGGGTGCGCGCCGCTCCTGATCATGGACGTCTTCGAGCACGCCTTCATGCTCGATTACGGCCTGAAGCGGGCCGATTACATCGAGGCCTTCTTCAAGGCGGTCGATTGGGCCGCCGTCGGGTCGCGGCTGAAGTAGCCGGGCGGCGGATCCGGGCGGGACACGGCCCCTCCCGGGCGAAGGGCGGCGCGCGGGCCGGCGGCCCCCGGGGACGGTTTTTTTCACAGCTGGAAAATCGCGCCCCATCGGTCTATCCTTGGGGAAACGTCCGCAAGGAGCACGGCATGACCAGCGACGAGATCAAGCGATCGGAGAAGGCGGGACTCTCGCCCGGTACCCTGATGTACATCGGCGACAAGGAGCCCCGGCCGCCCCGGATCACGGTCATCGACTACGACGGCTCGGGCTTCCTCGAGAAGCAGGCGGCCGTCGTCGACGAGTGCTTCCCCTTCAAGGAGACCTCGACCGTGACCTGGATCAACGTCGACGGGGTCCGGGACGCCTCGGTCATCGAGAAGCTGGGCGCGAAGTTCGACATCCACCCGCTGGTCCTCGAGGACATCATGACCACGACCCAGAGGCCCAAGGCGGAGGACCTGGGGAACGCCGTGTTCGTCGTCCTGCGCATGATCGAATGCGACAAGGACGGGGCGGACCTGACGGCCGACCAGCTCAGCCTCATCCTCGGGCCGAACTATGTCCTCTCGTTCCAGGAGACGCCGGGCGACTGCCTCGACCTGGTGCGCGAACGGATCCGCGGCGGCAAGGGACGCATCCGCAAGCTCGGTCCGGATTATCTGGCCTACGCCATCGTCGACGCGGTCGTCGACAACTATTTCTTCGTCCTGGAGAAGCTCGGCGAGCGGATCGACGCCCTGGAGGAGGTCCTCGTCGAAGCGCCGCGCCGGGAGATGCTCCACGAGATCCACGCCCTCAAGCGCGAGATGATCGAGCTGAGGAAGTCGGTCTGGCCCCTCCGGGAAGTCGTCAGCGCCCTGGAGCGGATGGAGACGCCCTTCATCCGCAAGTCGACGGGCGTCTTCCTGCGCGACGTCTACGACCACGCCATCCAGGTCATCGACACCGTCGAGTCCTTCCGGGAGATCCTGTCCAGCATGGTCGAGACGTACCTCTCGTCCGTCTCCAACCGCATGAACGAGGTCATGAAGGTCCTGACCATCATCTCGACGATCTTCATCCCCATCACCTTCATCGTCGGGGTCTACGGGATGAACTTCCCGAACATGCCGGAGATCGGCTGGCGGTGGGGCTATCTCCTCGTCTGGGCGGCGATCGTCGCCTCGGTCGGAGGGATGATCGCGTTCTTCCGCAAGCGGAAGTGGTTCTGAGGCCTCAGGGCGCGGGCTGGCCGGCGCCGATGCCGTAGCGGCTGATCTTGTGGTAGAGGGTCGAGCGCGAGATGGCCAGGATGCGGGAGACCTCGGCCCGGTTCTGGTCGGTGATGTCGAGCAGGAAGCCGATGTAGTCCCGCTCCAGGGCCTTCAGGGTCGGGAAGCCGGCGGGGGAGGGGAATGCGCCCTCCTCGTTGAGCCCCAGATAGCGCTGGAGATAGACGTTCACGGCCGGCCGGCTCCTCAACGGGCCCTGGCCATCTGGATCTGGCGGTAGTTGTTGGCCACGACGTAGGACAGGAGGACGTTGCTGGCCGTGGTCATGATCCAGGCCATGGTCCGGTTCCTTTTGAACAGGACCTTCATGCTGACGTAGGACAGGGCCGTCGTCCCGAACTTGATCGCGGCGAAGGCGGCCGGGTCCTTGACGAATGGCCGCATCAGCGGGTTGGTCTCGACCAGGCCCGGGTATTTCAGGGCCTGGCGGGTCGAGACGTAGTCGGCGACGTTGAGACCGAGCATGATGATCAGGTTGGCCTCGAAGAGGGCCTTGCCGGGCCGGTAGGCCGGCTGCAACGAGGGCAGGCGCGGCGCGATCGTCATGTCCGCCGCGAGCGGCACCGGCTCGATGGACAGGACCTCGAGGGTCGTAGGCGCCGGCGCCGGCAGGGGCGTCGGCAGCATCATCGTCGAGGGGGTGAGGGTCGTCGGCACGATCACGTCCCAGGTGGCTTCCGAGTCGTCGGATGCGCGGGCGGGCACGGCCGCGACAAGGCAGGCCGCGAGGGCGAAGATGGCGATCTTGGCTTTCATTGGCGCCGCTCCTTTTCCTTCGTTCACGCCCTTATTATTGGCAAGAACGGTGCCAGGACCGTGGAATTATGTTAAACGAAAGATATAAAACAAGTAGCGGATATCATGCAGACGAAGTGGGTATCAACAAAAAGTATAAAAAATGAACACATTAGACAGCCTAGGGCGTCGCATCTATATTTATTATAGCTATTTATGGCCTTAATCGGCTATGCAGTTCAATAAATGAACACATAATGGACAGTCGGTAACATTTTGTGGACCCGATAATGAACGGTTTTGCTGACGTGATGCCGCGGCCCCGGCGGGGGGCTCAGGCTTCGTTCAAGCGCTCTTTCGCCGCCCGGTCCGGACCGGCTTCCCGCCGTTGGCCCGTTTGAGGGCTTCCTGCAGATAGACGGCCGTGACCGAGCCGGCGGCCTGGGCGACCTTCTCGGGCGTTCCCTGGGCCACGATCCGCCCCCCGGCCTCTCCGCCCTCGGGACCGAGGTCGATGACGTGGTCGGCGCTCTTGATGACGTCGAGGTTGTGCTCGATGACGACAACGGTGTGGCCCTCGGCCACCAGCCTCTGGAACGAGCGCAGCAGGACGGCGACATCGTTGGGGTGGAGGCCGATGGTCGGCTCGTCGAAGAGGTAGAGGATCTTCTTGCCCTTCTCGTGGACGAGGTGGTAGGCCAGCTTGATGCGCTGCAGCTCGCCGCCCGAGAGCGTCGTCGTCGATTGGCCGAGCTTGAGATAGCCGAGCCCGACCTCGACCAGCGGATAGAGCTTCCTCGTGATCTCGGGGCGTCCGGCGAAGAACAGGCAGGCCTCGGTGACGCTCAAGCCGAGGACCTCGTCGATGTTCTTGCCGTTCCAGCGGACGTCGAGGATCTCGTTCTTGAACCGCTTGCCCTTGCAGGCGTCGCAGAGCAGGCTGACGTCGGACAGGAACTGCATCTCGACGACCTGGACCCCGGCGCCCTTGCATTCCTCGCACCGGCCGCCGGCCGTGTTGAAGGAGAAGTCGCCCGGCCGGAAGCCCATGAGCTTGGCCTCGCGGGTGGCGCTGAAGAGGTCGCGGATGCCGTCCATGGCCTTGGTGTAGGTGGCCGGGATGGAGCGCGGCGACGCGCTCAGCGGCGACTGGTCGACCATGAGGACCTTGGCGATCTTGTCCCGGCCCCGGATCTCGGCGAAGCCGTTCTCGGACGAGCCCTCGAGGCCCTCGTAGAGGACGTCCTGGATCAGGCTGCTCTTGCCCGAGCCGGAGACGCCGGTGACGCAGGTGAAGACGCCGAGCGGGATGCGGACGTCGATGTGCTTGAGGTTGTGCTTGTGGGCGTCGCGGATCTCGAGGAAGGCCTTGGCCGCGCGCCGCGACGGCGGCAGCGGCACGACCTTCTCGCCGCGGATGTATTGGGAGGTCAGGGAGCCGCGGTCGCGGAGGAAGGCCGCCCATGGCCCGGCGAAGACGACCTCGCCGCCGGCCTCGCCGGCCCGCGGGCCCATGTCGACGACGTGCTCGGCGGCCCGGACGATGTCCGGGTCGTGCTCGACGACGACGACCGTGTTGCCGATGTCGCGCAGCGACTTCAGGATCCGGACCAGGCGGTGGTTGTCGCGGGGGTGGAGGCCGATCGAGGGCTCGTCGAGGACGAAGAGCGTCCCGACGAGCGAGGCGCTGAGGGCCGCGGCCAGGCTGATGCGCTGGGCTTCGCCGCCGCTCAGGGTGAAGGTCATGCGGTCCAGGGTGATGTAGTCGAGACCGACCTCCATGAGGAAGCGCAGGCGGCCGCGGATCTCCTGGACGAGCTTCTCGGCCACCTGGCGCTCGTAGGGCCGGAGCTCGAGGCGGTCGAAGAAGGCCAGGGCCTCGGCCACGGTCAGGCGGACGATCTCGCCGATGTTGAGCCCGTTGACGCGGACGCCCAGGGCCCGGGGGTTGAGCCGGGTCTTGGCGCAGGCCGGGCAGGGGACGTATTTCCGGTAGCGGCTGAGGAGGACGCGGACCTGGACCTTGTACTTCTTGGACTGCAGCCAGTCGAAGAAGCCCTTGACCCCGTAGTAGCCGTCGCCGCCGTCAAGGACGAAGCGCTGGTCCTTGGGCTTGAGGTCCCGGAAGGGGATGTTGGTAGGGATCTTGCGGCGCCGGGCCTCGGCCAGGAGCTCCTTCTGCATGCCCCTGGATTGGGGCTTGGTCCAGGGCTCGACGGCCCCCTGCTCGAGCGACTTGGACGGGTCGGGGATGACCTTGTCCTCGTCGATGACGGCCAGGTCGCCGCAGCCGTGGCACTCAGGGCAGGCCCCGTGGGGGGTGTTGAAGGAGAAAAGGTTGGGGTAGGGGTCCTCGGCGGGCAGGCGGCAGACGCGGCACTCGAGCTTGTCGGAGAACCGGTATTCGCGGCCGGACCCGGTCCGGACGAGGACGCGGCCGTCGCCCCTCTTGAGGCCGGTCTCGAGCGAGTCGGCCAGGCGCTCGCGCTCGTCGACGCCGAGGGTGATGCGGTCGACGAGGACGTCGACGTCGGCGTCGGTCTTGGGGACGGCGTCGAGGTCGACCACCTGGCCTCCGGCTACGGCCCGGGTGAAGCCGTCCTTCCGGAGGGCGGCCAGGCCCTTGTCGCGGGGCCAGGCGAACGTCACCAGGGCCCGGGTGCCGGCGGGTTCGGCCGCGAGATCGGCGATGATGCCGTCGATGGTGTCGCGGACCACGGGCCGGCCGCACCGGGGGCAGTGGACCGTGCCGATGCGGGCGAACAGGACGCGCAGGAAGTCGTAGATCTCGGTGACCGTGGCCACCGTCGAGCGGGGATTCTTGGCCGCGCCCCTCTGCTGGATGGCCACGGCGGGCGGGATGCCGTCGATGAGGTCGGCGTCGGGCTTGTCCATGCGCTCGAGGAACTGGCGGGCGTAGGACGACAGCGATTCGAGGTAGCGCCGCTGGCCTTCGGCGTAGAGGGTGTCGAAGGCCAGGGAGGATTTGCCCGAGCCGCTGACGCCGGTGACCACGATGAGCTGGTTGAGGGGGATGTCCAGATCGATCCCCTTCAGGTTGTGGACCCGGACCCCTCTGAGGATGATGCTGTCTGTCGTCGCCATAGGACCGTCGGAATCATCTATTATAGCATGGACCGGCCGCAAAGGGACCGTCGGGGTCCGTCCCTCTTTGCCCGGCTCCTCTGCTATAATGGGCCGTTCGGAGAGAACCTATGGCTTTCGTCTTCATCCTGGGAATAGCCGTGGCCCTGGCCATGGATTGCTTCGCCATCACCATGGGGATGGCCTGCGGCGGCCAAGGGCTGACGGCGAAGCAGGCCGTCCGGATGGGGGCCTTTTTCGGCGGCTTCCAGTTCCTCATGCCCGTGATCGGCTGGTTCGCCGGGGAACGGGCCCTCGGGCTGATCAGGAGCTTCGACCACTGGGTGGCGTTCGGGCTGCTGGCCCTGATCGGCGGCCGGATGATCTACGAGTCGTTCGCGATGAGCGACGAGGAGAAGGCCTGCCGGCCCGACCAGACCCGGGGCACGCGGCTGCTCGTCCTGGCGCTGGCGACGAGCATAGACGCGCTGGCCGTGGGCCTCAGCCTCGGGGTCGTCCGCACGGGCATCCTCTATCCCGCCATCGTCATCGGGATGACCAGCTTCGTCATGACCCTCGTCGGCGCCAGGCTGGGTCCGGTCCTGGGCCGTCTCGTGGGCAAGCGGGCCGAGCTCGCCGGCGGGCTCATCCTGATCGCCATCGGCGTCAAGATCCTGTTCGAGCACGCCGCCCGCTGAGACCTCCCGCTCTTTATAGGAACCGGAAGAACGGGAAGAGCAGGAAGACCGCCAGGTCCCAGGCCGTGTGGCTGACGACGTTCAGGAGGGGCGAGCGGAAGCGCATGTAGAGCCAGCCCCAGAAGACGCCGCAGACCGCGGCGGCCAGCACCAGCATGAGGTTCCCGTAGGCCAGGTGGACGGCGGTGTAGAGCATCGCGGTCAGGGCGAAACCGTAGCTGGGGCAGGTCGTGGCGGCCGCCCGTTCCTGGAAAAAGCCCCGCCAGAAGAGCTCCTCGCCGGGCCCGATGATGAGCCCGAGGAGCAGCGCGACGCGCCAGCTCGAAGAGCCGGACTTCAGGGCGTAGATGTTCGCGATACTGGCCTCGGCGAAAGAGAACAGGCGCAGGGCCAGGTCCCGGCCGATGACGAAGAGGACGTAGAGGGCCGCGGAGGAAACCGCCCCGATGGCCAGCTTCCGGCCGAGGCCGGAGCGGACGTCCTGCCGGAGCCGTCCGGCAAAACCTTTGTCGAGGAGGAGGGCGAGGACGACCAGCAGAACGATGTTCAGGGTCATCCAGGACCAGAAATCGAGCGGGCCCAGGCGCCGGAGCCGGAACAGGGCGATGAACAGGGTCGCCGCCAGCGCTCCCATCGCGCCGACGAGGAGAGAGTCCTTGCGCCTGGTCCCGTCGCTCATCCAAGCCTCAGCATGCCTTCGAGGATGACGGCGGCCGTGCTGAGCAGGCCGAAGACCAGGTTATGATCGGCGGTCGCCCCGTCGAGGATGACGAAATCCAGGGGCCGGCGCGGAGCCGACCGGCGCACGGCCCGGCCCCAGAGACGAAGCGCGCTCGGCAGGGCGAGCAGCACGAGGAGGAACGTCCAGGGCATGGGGCGCAGCCGGCCGGGGGCCAGGCGGGGCACGGCGACGAGCGCCAGGTCGATCAGGAACGGGGCGAAGATCAGGACGCCGTAGTAGGCGAGCGAGCCCCGATCGCCGAGGAATCCCGCGACGGTCCGAACGCGGCGCTCGCCGTCCGAGACGGCGTCGCGCCAGTTGTTGGCGTGGAGGATGGCGATGACCAGCAGGGCCATGGGCACGGTCCAGAGCACGGGCAGCCAGGAGAACGATCCGGTCTGGACTATCCATGCGCCGGCGCCGCCGAGCAGGCCGAAGTCCAGGAAAACCGCCAGGTCGCCGAGGGCCCTGGCCTTGAGCAGGGTGTAAGCGACGCCGACGGCCACGCCTAAGCCGCCGACCGCGAACAGGGCCTTGCCGGTCTGCCAGGCGATTAGCAGGCCCGAGACGGAGCCGGCGGCGAAAAGGAAGGCCGCCCCGCGCCGGGCCTGCCGGTCGGTGATCCAGCCGCGGACGACGGCCCCGCTGACCGGCGTCACGTCGCGGTCGAGGCCGTGCCGGAAATCGTAGACGTCGCTGAGCACGTTGGCCGCCGCGTGGAGGACCACCATGGTGGCCAGGGCCCAGAGGAAGCGGAACGGGGAGAAGCGGGCGCCCCCGGCGACCGCGCCCAGGGCCGTTCCGAAAGCGACCGGCATGGTCGAGGCCGGGAACGACCACGGCCTGCCGGCAATAAGCCATGTCTTGAGAGGCGAGGGTCTCTCTGCCATGCCTCATGTATAACACAAAATTGAAATGGGGGACATGATACCCGTTTCGCCATTTCTCCCCATATAGAAAAGGCGGGACATGATACGCGTTTCCTGATTTCGGCCCGCGGGAGATCGGCGAACGGGCGCGCCGGCGAAAGACGTGAAATCGGCATTGCATCCCTGACCCCGGCGGGCTTGACTTGGGGACGCGGGGCTCCTATGCTTGATCTCCCGCCCCGAGGCAGGGATCGTCCGGAGGAGTCACCCTATGCTTTCTCTCAAGGATAAGATCGTATTCGTGACCGGCGCGAGCTCCGGGATCGGCGAATCCGCGGCCAGGGCCTTTGCGGCTCAGGGCGCGAAGGTCCTGATGTGCGCCCGCCGGCTCGAGCGGATCGAAAAGCTGGCCCGGGCGCTCGAGCGCGAGCACGGGGCCGCCGCCCGCGCCTTCCGCCTCGACGTGCGCGACCGGGCCGCCGTCGACAAGGCCGTCGCCGGCCTGCCCGAGGAATGGCGGGCCATCGAGGTCCTGGTCAACAACGCCGGGCTGAGCCGGGGCATGGACAAGCTCCCGGCCGGCCTGGTCGAGGACTGGGAGGAGATGATCGACGCCAACGTCAAGGGCCTTCTCTACGTCAGCCGGGCCGTCGTCCCGGGCATGATCGAGCGCGGCCGCGGCCACGTCATCAACATCGGCTCGATCGCCGGCCGCGAGACCTATCCCGGCGGCAACGTTTATTGCGCCACCAAGTTCGCCGTCAAGGCCCTGTCGAACGCCATGCGGCTCGACCTCAACGGCACGCCCCTGCGGGTCAGCGAGATCGCCCCGGGCATGGTCGAGACGGAGTTCAGCCTGGTCCGCTTCCACGGCGACGCCGGGCGGGCGGCCAAGGTCTACCAGGGGTTCAAGCCGCTCGGCCCGGACGACATCGCCGACGCCGCGGTCTGGTGCGCCACGCGGCCGCCGCACGTCGACGTCAGCGAGATCGTGATCATGCCCACGGCCCAGGCCTCGACGACGCTGGTGCACCGGGCCTGACGGGGCCGGCCAACTGTCGCCGTCCCGTTCGTCCGCCTGTTTCGCGCCGTTCCCCCGTCCTGTATAATATTCCCGCGTTTTGGAAGGAAATAGCATCATGTATGGACGATTCAAAGACCATCTGACCGCCGAGCTCGACAAGATCCGCGAGCGCGGGCTTTATAAGAATGAACGGGTCCTGGCCGCGCCCCAGGGCGTCAAGATCCGCACCGAAGCCGGGGACGAGGTCCTCAACTTCTGCGCCAACAACTACCTCGGCCTCTGCAACGAGCCCCGGGTCATGGCCGCGGCCAACCTGGCCTTCTTCCGCTGGGGCTTCGGCCTGGCCTCGGTCCGCTTCATCTGCGGCACCCAGCGCGTCCACAAGGAGCTCGAGGGCCGCCTGGCCGAGTTCCTGGGCATGGACGACGCCATCCTCTATTCATCGGCCTTCGACGCCAACGGCGGCGTCTTCGAGCCCCTCCTCGACGAGACCTGCGCCATCGTCTCCGACGAGCTCAACCACGCCTCGATCATCGACGGCGTCCGGCTGGCCAAGGCCAAGCGGTTCGTCTACCGCAACAACGACATGGCCGACCTCGAGGACCAACTGATCGAGGCCCGCGAGGCCAGGTTCAAGCTCATCGTCACCGACGGCGTCTTCTCCATGGACGGCATCATCGCCCAGATCGACAAGATCTGCGACCTGGCCGACCGCTACGAGGCCCTCGTCCTCGTCGACGACTCGCACGCCACGGGCTTCATCGGCCCGGCCGGCCGCGGCACCCACGAGTACCGCGGCTGCATGGGACGCGTCGACATGATCGTCACGACCTTCGGCAAGGCCCTGGGAGGGGCCTCCGGCGGCTGCGTCGCCGGCCGGCGCGAGATCGTCGAGCTCCTGCGCCAGCGCTCCCGGCCCTATCTCTTCTCCAACTCGCTCTCGCCGGCCATCGCCGGGGCCACGGTCGAGGTCCTCAAGATCCTGGGCGAGTCGGCCGAGCTCCGCGAGCGGCTGATGTCGAACACCCGGCTCTTCCGCCAGGGCATGGAGGAGGCCGGCTTTCGCATCGTCCCGGGCATCCATCCGATCGTGCCCGTCCTCTTCGGCCACCTGCCGGACGACGCCCGCCTGGCCCAGGACTTCGCCAACGCCCTGCTCGACGAAGGCGTCTACGTCATCGGCTTCAGCTACCCGGTCGTGCCGGTTGGCAAGTCGCGCATCCGCGTCCAGATCAGCGCCGCCCACAGCCCGGACCAGATCGCCTTCGCCCTGGACAAGTTCCGCAAAGTCGGGCGCCGTCTCGGCGCTATCTGACCCGGCCTTGATTTAGCCGGCCGGAACACGTACTCTGGAGCTGTCACGTCGAGGCGGCTCCGCCCGGCGTTCAAGGAGGCATCGATGAAAAAGACCCTGACAGCGGCGCTTGTCCTGTGCCTTCTCGCGACCGCGGTCCTCGCGGCCGACGAAGGCCGGTTCTTCACCTATCCGACCATCAACGGCGGCCAGATCGTCTTCACCTACGAGTCCGACCTCTGGACCGTGAGCGCCCAGGGCGGGCTGGCCTCGCGCCTGACGACCTTCCCGGGGACGGAGAGCTTCGCCAAGCTCTCGCCCGACGGCAAGTGGATCGCCTTCACGGCGTCATACGACGGCGCCGCGGCCGTCTACCTCATGCCGGCCGAGGGCGGCGCGCCCGTCCGCCTGACCTACAATCCGGGCGGGGCCGCCGTCGTCGCCTGGACGCCCGACGGCTCCGAGGTCGTCTTCCGGTCGATGTTCGAGAACGTCGTCGGCCGCGACCCGAACCTCTACTCCGTTTCGGTCAAGGGCGGCGCACCGGCGCGCCTGCCGCTCGACCGGGGCGTCCTCGTCAGCTTCATCCCGGAGAAGCACCAGTTCCTGTACTGCCGCCGCGGCAGCGAGGAATATTATTGGAAGCGCTACAAGGGCGGCCAGTACCAGGACATCTGGCTCTACGACGCCTCGGCCAGGACCTACGCGCCGGTCACGGATTACGTCGGCAAGAACAGCTACCCGATGTGGGCCGGCGGCGTGATGTACTTCGTCTCCGACCGGACCAGCGGCATCGCCAACATCTACACCCAGAAGCTGGGCGCCAAGGACGCGGTCCAGGTCACCAAGTACGACGACTTCGACGTCATGATGCCGCAGACGGACGGCCGGTCCATCGTCTATGTCCAGGACGGCCGCCTCCACGTCCTCGATATCGCCTCCGGCCAGGACACCCGGATCGCCGTCCGGGTGCCGTCGGACCGCTGGGCCCTCCGCGACCGGGTCATCAACCCGCGCGACTACCTCCATACGGCCAATCTGGCCAACGACGGCGCGACGGTCGTACTGGAGGCCCGCGGCGACGTTTTCCGCGTCCCGGCCGGCTCCGCCCCGGCCGAGAACCTGTCCGCGACGCCGGGCACGCGCGAGACCTACCCGGCCCTGTCGCCCGACGGCAAGACGGTCGCCTTCTTCAGCGACAAGACCGGCGACTACCAGCTCTACACCCAGCCCGCCGCCGGCGGCGACTGGACCCCGGTCACGACGACCCTCGACCGGACCGTCTACCGGCTGGCCTGGTCGCCCGACGGCCGCAAGATCCTCTTCGGCGACAAGGACTATGCCATCTTCTATGTCGACCTGGTCACGAAGAAGCTGGTCAAGGTCGATTCCTCCAACCAGATGAAGAACGACGAGTTCGTCTGGGAGATGGCCGATTACACCTGGTCGCCCGACTCCAGATGGATCGCCTACAGCTTCGTCCAGGCCAACCGCAACAGCCAGATCTTCCTCTACAACATCGAAACGGGCAAGAAGGTCGCGGCCACGACCGACTTCTACGACAACCTCTACCCGGCCTTCGACGCCGACGGCCGGTACCTCTACTACGTCTCCAGCCGGAGCTTCGACCTGCGGATGGATTTCTACGAGGACAACCACGTCATCGCCGCGCCCCAGCAGGTCATGGCCGTCCAGCTGCGCGACGGCGAGGCGCCGCCGTTCGCCGGCGAGCCGGGCGAGAAGGCCGAGGACAAGGCCGCACCCGCGCCCGTGCCCTTCCGCGTCGACGCGGACGGCCTGATCGGGCGGACGTACCCGCTGCCCGTCCCGGCCGGCAACTATTTCTGGCTCAAGGCCGGCAAGGGCAAGGTCCTCTGGGCCTCGATCGACGAGTTCACCGAGGGCGAGTACGAGGACATCTTCAAGAACAAGTACGGCGCGACCCAGTGGACGCTCCACATCTTCGACATGGCCAGCCGCAAGGACGCGACCCTGGCCGACAAGGTCCGCGAATTCTCGCTCTCGGCGAGCGGCGAGCGGCTGCTGGTCCGCCGCGAGAGCGACCTCTACACGACGGCCGTGGACAAGGCCTTCGCCTCCAAGTCGGCCGGCGACAAGCTCAACCTGGGCGGCCTCGTTTACACGGTCGATGTCCGGAAGGAATGGCGCCAGATCTTCGACGACGCCTGGCGCTGGTACCGCGACTTCTTCTACGACGCCGGCTTCCACGGCCGCGACTGGAAGGCCATGGGCGAGAAGTACCGGGCCTACATCCCCGACCTCTCGTCGCGCGGCGAGCTCAACTGGGTCCTGTCCCAGATGGTCGGCGAGCTGTGCGTGTCACACACCTACGTCGGCGGCGGCGATTACGGCCCGGGCGCCGCGCCGTCCTCGCCCCTCTTCACCGGCCTGCTCGGGGCCGACCTGGTCCCCGATAGGGCGACCGGCCTCTACAAGCTGGCCAGGATCTATGGGCCGACCGACATCAATCGCAGCCTGCCCGGACCGCTCGTCCGGCCGGACGTCGCCGTCAAGGAAGGCGATTACCTGCTGGCCATCGCCGGCACCCCGCTCAAGGCCGGCGACGATTATTTCAAGCTGCTCCAGACGACGCCCGGCCGGAAGATCAAGATCACGGTCAACGCCCGGCCGGTCCCGGACGGCGCCAAGACCTACGAGGTCGAGCCTGTCCGCAGCGACCAGCAAATGCGCTACTTCCGCTGGATCGACGACAACATCAAGGCCGTCGACAAGGCCACGAACGGCTGCGTCGGCTACATGCACATCAACGCCATGGGCGGAGGCGGCATCGGCGAGTTCGACAAGTACTGGCGGGCCTTCCGCTACAAGGAGGGCGTCATCATCGACGTCCGCCGCAACTCCGGCGGCTGGACCGAGTACTTCCTCATCGACAAGCTCGAGCGCCAGCTGGTCGCCTACAACAACCTCCGCAACATGGTCCCGTTCCGCTACCCCGGCTCGGCGGGCAACGGCAACTACGTCGTCATCTCCAACGAGAACAACGGCTCGGACGGCGAGGCCTTCATCGAGCATTTCAAGGCGCGCAAGCTGGGGACAGTCGTCGGCGTCCCGTCCTGGGGAGGCCTGGTCGGCATCCTCAACCAGCAGGTGACCATCGATAACGGCACCGTCGAGCAGTCGAACAACGCCTTCTACGGCAAGGAGGGGAAGTGGTGGGTCGAGAACCACGGCGCCGACCCGGACATCCTGGTCGACAACGACCCCGGCTCGGTCATGGCCGGCCGCGATCCCCAGATGGAGAAGGCCATCGCCGTCATGCTCGAGAAGATTCAGGCGAACCCGCTCAAGTTCGCTCCCAAACCGGCCTATCCGAAGAAGTAAGAACCCGGAAAGGGTCAAACCTGCTTCTTGCTCAATAAGGAGCAATAAGCAGGTTTGACCCCCTCTTGAAAAATCGGGAAAAAGGAGGGACGAAGAATGGCCAGATCGATCCATGGCACCGAGACCGAGAAGAACCTGTTGAAGTCGTTCGCCGGGGAATCGCAGGCCCGCAACCGCTATACCTATTTCGCCAGCGCCGCCCGCAAGGCGGGATTCGAGCAGATCGCCAACATCTTCCTGGAGACCGCCGAGAACGAGCGGGAGCACGCCAAGGTCTTCTTCAAGCACCTGCAGGGGGGCGCCGTCGAGATCACCGCCGCCTACCCGGCCGGCGTGATCGGGGACACCAGGGCCAACCTCGAGGCGGCCGCGGCCGGCGAGAGGGAGGAATGGAGCGATCTCTACGCCCGTTTCGAGGCCACGGCCCGGGCCGAGGGCTTCCCGGAGATCGCGGCCTCCTTCAAGGAGATCGCCGAAGTGGAGGAGTTCCACGAGAAGCGCTACCGCAAGCTGGCCGCCAACGTCGGGGCCGGACAGGTCTTCAAGCGGCCCGCGCCCGTGAAGTGGCACTGCACCAACTGCGGCTACGTCCACGAGGGCCCGGAAGCCCCGGCCGAGTGCCCGGCCTGCCACCATCCCCAGGCGTACTACGAGCTCCTGGCCGAGAATTACTGATCTCCCGGGCCGATCCCGGCCGGCTTTGACATTTCCCCGGCCTCATTTATAATACAGGCCGTCGTTTCGAAAGAACGTGGAAAGGCACATCGCGCGTTGATCTTCGGGGCGGGAACGGACATCATCGAAGTCCGACGGATCGAGGACAAGCTCCTCCGGACCGAGAACCTCAAGGCCAAGCTTTTCACCCCGGCCGAGATCGCCTACTGCGAGTCCAAGCACTATCCCGCCCAGCACTTCGCCGCCCGCTTCGCCGCCAAGGAGTCCTTCCTCAAGGCCATGGGCACGGGCTGGTCCGGCGGCCACAAGTTCATCGAGATCGAGGTCATCGACAATCCCCAGGGCAAGCCCGAGCTCTTCGTCCACGGCAAGGTCAGGGAGTTCTGCGAAGCCCACGGCATCGGCGTCATGGAGGTCTCGCTCACCCACATCAAGGATGTCGCCTCGGCCGTCGTCATCCTCGAGAAGAAAGCCCCATAACCCGGAAGGGAGACAAAGCGCGCATGTCGAACATCGGCTCCTACGACGAACGGATCAAGGACTTCAGCTGGTCGATCGCCGAGAAGGAGCTGGGCTACAAGCCCGGCGACGTCATCAACATCGGCTGGTACTGCACCGACCGCATCTGCCGGCTGGGCCAGGCCGGCAAGGTCGCCCTCCACTGGGAGGGCTTCACCGGCGTCGAGAAGACCTACACCTACAACGACATCCGGCTGGCCAGCAACACCATCGCCGTCTTCCTCCGCGGCCTGGGGATCAAGCCCGAGGAGCGGGTCTGCCTGTTCATGGACCGCGTCCCCGAGCTCTACCTGGGCTTCCTGGGCATCCTCAAGACCGGGGCCATCGCCCAGCCGCTTTTCTCGGCCTTCGGCGACGAGTCGCTCCTCGTCCGCCTGTCCAACGCCGAGACATCGGCCGTCATCACCCAGAAGAAGCACGCCCCCAAGGTCCGCAAGATCCTCGACAAGCTGCCGCACCTGCGCCACATCATCATCGTCGACCACGACGGCGCCCCGCTCAAGGACCGCGAGGTCGCCTTCTCCCTCGAGAAGGCCGCCCCGGTCGAGCATTTCGACGTCCACCCGACGACGGCCGAATCGCCTTCGGTCCTGCACTACACCTCGGGCACGACGGGCATGCCCAAGGGCGTCAAGCACGTCCACTATTCGCTCATCTCCCAGTACCTGACGGCCAAGTGGGTCCTCGACCTGCGGGACGACGACATCTACTGGTGCACGGCCGACCCCGGCTGGGTCACCGGCACCTCCTACGGCATCATCGCCCCCTTCGCCCTGGGCGTCACCCAGTGCGTCCTCGACGCCGGGTTCTCGGCCGAAGCCTGGTACAAGTGGATCGAGAAGCGCAAGGTGACGATGTGGTACTCGGCGCCGACGGCCATCCGCTCGCTGATGAAGGCCGGCGACGAGATCGTCAAGAAGCACGATCTCTCCTCCCTCCGCCACCTGGCCAGCGTCGGCGAGCCGCTCAACTCCGAGGCCGTCGTCTGGTCCCAGCGGGTCTTCGGCAAGCCGTTCTACGACACCTACTGGCAGACCGAGACGGGCTCGATCGTCATCAGCAACTACCCGGGCATGGAGGTCCGGCCGGGCTCGATGGGCAAGCCCTTCCCCGGCATAACCGGGACCGTGCTCGACCCGGTCAGGAACGAGCCCTGCCAGACCCACGGCAAGATCGGCCTGGTGGCCCTCAAGTTCGACTGGCCCTCGCGGATGCGGACCTACTGGAACAACCCCGAGGCCTTCCAGAAGAAGTTCCGCAACGGCTGGTACATCACCGGCGACCGGTCCAAGCTCGACGCCGACGGCTACTTCTGGTTCGCCGGCCGCGACGACGACATCATCAACACGGCCGGCCACCTGGTCAGCCCGTTCGAGGTCGAGTCGGCCCTGCTCGAGCACCCGGCCGTGGCCGAGTCGGCCGTCGTCAGCAAGCCCGACCCCATCAACCTCGAGGTGGTCAAGGCCTTCGTCACCCTCAAGCCCGGCTTCACGGCCAGCCAGGACCTCGACCTCGAGATCATGAACTTCATCCGCAAGAAGCTCTCGCCCCTGGCCATGCCCCAGGAGATCGAGTTCATCCCCTCGCTCCCGAAGACGCGGAGCGGCAAGATCATGCGCCGGCTCCTCCACGCCAAGGAATGGGGCGAGGAGATCGGCGACACCTCGACGCTCGAGAACGACTGACCCATGGGGACATGTTCCGAATTCTCCGGAATCCGGTACGCGTCCCCCACTATAAGATAAGGAGCATTCCTATGGCAGACGAACTCAAGGACATCGTGCTCAATTATGTCACCAAGGAGTACCTCGAGGACGACAGCGAGCCGCTGACCTACGACACGCCGCTCATCTCGGGCGGCATCGTCGACTCGTTCTCGATGGTCTCGCTGAAGCGTTTCCTCGAGAACAAGTACCAGATCGCCATCCCGGACGACGAGGCCACGCCCGAGGCCTTCGACTCGGTCAACAGGATCGCCGCCCTGGTCGAGCGCTTCATGGCCAAGAAGGGCTAAGAGGAGGGGACCATGGCCTACAGCGACAAGGTCCGCGGCGCCTATAAGGCCACGCTCAAGGGCATCGAGGACGCCGGGCTGTTCAAGCGGGAACGCCTCATCCATTCGCCCCAGGCGGCCGACATCGAGGTCGAGTTCCCGGCCGGCTCCCCCCTCAGGAAGGTCATCAACATGTGCGCCAACAACTACCTGGGGCTGTCGAGCCACCCCGAGGTCATCAAGGCGGCGCACGAAGGGCTCGAGTCGCGCGGCTACGGCATGTCCTCGGTCCGCTTCATCTGCGGCACCCAGGACATCCACCGCGAGCTCGAGAACAAGCTGACCGCGTTCCTCGGGACCGAGGACACGCTCCTCTTCCCGTCCTGCATGGACGCCAACGCCGGCGTCTTCGAGGCCATCCTGACCAAGGACGACGTCATCATCTCCGACCGCCTCGTCCACGCCTCGCTCGTCGACGGCATCCGCCTCTGCAGCGCCATGCACGACACGATCAAGCACTCCGACATGGAGCACCTCGAGGAGAAGCTCCAGCTCCACGCCGACAAGCGCTTCAAGCTGGTCGTCACCGACGGCGTCTTCTCCATGGACGGCGACGCGGCCAAGCTCGACGAGATGGCCCGCCTCTGCGAGAAGCACGACGCCATGCTCCTCGTCGACGACTCGCACGCCACCGGCTTCATCGGCAAGACGGGCCGGGGGACGCACGAGCGCTGCGGCGTCGTCGGCAAGATCGACGTCATCACCACGACCTTCGGCAAGGCCCTCGGCGGGGCGTCCGGGGGCTGCGTCAGCGGCCGGCGCGAGCTGGTCGAGATGTGCCGGCAGCGGGCCCGGCCGTACCTCTTCTCGAACACCATCGCCCCGGTCGTCGTCGAGGGCGTCCTCAGGGTCATGGACCTGATCACCGGCTCGACCGAGCGGCGCGACAAGCTCGAGCGCAACGCCGCCTACTGGCGCAAGGGCCTGACCGAGGCCGGGTTCGTCCTCAAGGAAGGGGATACGCCGATCATCCCGGTCATGCTCTTCAACGCCAAGCTGGCCCAGGACGTCTCCCAGGCGCTCTACGACGAGGGAATCTACGCCATCGGCTTCTTCTTCCCGGTCGTCGCCCAGGGCCAGGCCCGGATCAGGACCCAGATCTCGGCCGGCCACGAGATCCACCACCTCGACAAGGCCCTGGCCGCGTTCGCCAAGGTGGGCAAGAAGTTCGACATCCTGGGCAAGACCAAGCAGGAGATCATCGCCAAGTACGGCCTGTAAAGGATTTTCCGGAAAGGGGCTGCCCCTGCACGGGGCAGCCCCTTTTTTGATGGTTCTTCTCCCGCTTCCGGGGAGCCCCTTGCGCAGGCCTGGCTCAGGGCATCTTTCTCCATTGTCATTTTCCCGGCATTCTGCCATATTGGAGTCTGGCTGGACGGAAAGTCCGTACGGGGAGGGTGACATGAAGAAGTTCTGTCTTGTGGGGATCTTCGTCGTCGTCGCGGCCATCGGCCTGGGGCCGGCCCTGCAGGCGGCCGAGGCCCAGCACGTCGCGCCGCCGGCGAAGAAAGCGCTCCAGGCCAAGCCGTTCACGATGACCGACTTCGGCCCGTGGAACGAAGAGGTGGCCAAAAAGCACGTTCCCACTGTCACGTTCGAGAAAACGGGCGCCGGCCTCAAGGTCACCGTGCGGGTCGACAACCATCCAATGGACCCCCAGAAGCCGCACTGGATCGAGTGGATCCTGCTCGAGGACGCGGACGGCCGGAAGCTCGGCGAGAAGAGGTTCAAGGCCGCCGACCCGGGCCCGGCGACCGCCGTGTTCGAGCTGCCGGCCGTGCCCGACAAGGTCAAGGCGCTCGAGCGCTGTAACATCCACGGCATCTGGCTGAAAGAGGCGGCCGTCGAGCTCAAGTGACGCGCTGGCGCCGGGCCATTCCCGCCGGCTTCGTCTTGACACTCCCCCGAAGGGTGTATTATACCTGGCCCAACGACATCCGCCCGGAGGAGCATCAAGATGGCCACGAACAGCAGCCTCGCCAATCCCGCGCCGCTCGGCCTGATGGGCTTCGGCATGACCACGGTCCTTCTCAACATCCACAACGCCGGGTTCTTCCCCCTGAGCGCCATGGTCCTGGCCATGGGCATTTTCTACGGCGGCATCGCCCAGATCATCGCCGGGATCATGGATTTCAAGAAGGGCAACACCTTCGGGACGACGGCCTTCACCTCCTACGGCCTGTTCTGGCTGTCGCTCGTCGCCATCTGGATCATCCCCGGGACGGGGGCCCCGAGCGGCGCGGTCACGCCCGCTCCCTACCTGGCCTGGTACCTGTTCCTGTGGGGCCTGTTCACTTTCTTCATGTGGTTCGGCACGTTCGGCAAGAACCGGGCCCTGCAGTTCGTCTTCCTCAGCCTGACCATCCTGTTCTGGCTGCTGGCCGCCCGCGACTGGACCGGCTCGGCGCTCGTCGGCCGGATCGCCGGCTTCGAAGGCATCGTCTGCGGCCTGTCGGCCATCTACCTGGCCATGGCCGAGGTCCTGAACGAGGCCAAGGGCCGGACCGTGCTGCCGATCGGCGTCATCAACAAGATCGTGGACTGAGGGCGTGCCGGACGGCCGGGTTCGCCTTTCCGGTATTGACCCGCCCGGGCTCCCGGGTATATAACGTCCCGGAACGTCGAACGCCGTCCCCAAGGAGTCCGCGATGTCCAAACGCCTGCCGCTCGTCCTCGCCGGCGTCGTCGCCTGCGTTCTCGCGCTGACGACCGCCGCCGCCGCCCAATACACGCCCTGGCTCTACTGGACCTTCCTGCCCCAGGCCCAGACCGACGAGATCGTCGGCGAGGCCTCCGGCGAATCAGCCTGGAACACCATCGCCGAGATCAACGCCTTCAACCGGCAGCGCTTCCCCGAGGAATTCGCCGGCAACTTCCTGGAGACCCAGGTCGTCGTCCGCAAGCTCAAGAGCTACGGCTTCGAGGGCGTCGACATCGTGACCTGCCCGGGCGGGCCGGCCTGGGTGGCCCTCAAGGGCGAGCTCTGGGAGACCAGGCCCGGGCGCCAGAAGCTGGCCTCGATCAACGACATGCTGCCCATGCTGGCCTCCGGCAGCTCGGACGCCGACGTCACGACCGAGCTCGTCTGGATCGGCCGCGGCACCGCCAAGGAGATCGCCGACGCCAACGTGGCCGGCAAGATCGCGGTCACCGAGGGAGCCCTGATGATGGCCTACGGCCCGGCCGTCGGGAAAGGCGCCCTCGGCCTCATCTCGATCAGCCTGTCCCGGCCGTATTTCGACCCGCTCCAGATGCCCTGGAACGGGATCATGACGCGGCGGCGTCCCGCCGGCCCGGGTCCCGCCGGCCAGCCCGGCCAGCCCGGACAAACGCCTCCCCCCGGCGGCGGCCGGCCCCCGGCTCCGGCCGAACAGGCCGCGCCGGCGCCCCAGGCCCAGGGCTTCGCCTTCCAGCTGAACGTCCGCGAGGGCGACATCCTCAAGCGCCGCCTGCTGGCCAACGAGAAGATCACCGTCCGGGCCCAGGTCCGGACGAAGACGGAGACGGCCGACCTCGAGAACGTCGTCTGCGCCATCCCCGGCGCCGACCCCGCCGCCGGCGAGATCATCCTCTCCGCCCATCTCTTCGAGGGCTTCCAGAAGCAGGGCGCCAACGACAACATCTCCGGCAGCGCCACCATCCTCGAGGTCGCCCGGACGCTCCAGACCCTCATCGCGGACGGCCGCCTGCCGCGGCCGAAGAGGACCATCCGCTTCATCTGGGGCCCCGAGTTCTCCGGCATCGGCGAGTGGGTCCGCACTCACCGCGAGATCATGGAGCGGACGCTCTGCAACATCAACATGGACATGGTCGGCGAGTGGCTGTCCAGGAACCAGTCGTTCTTCTGCCTGATGCGGACGACCTACGGCCATCCCCATTACATCAACGACGTCATGGAGAACTATTACCGCTACGTCGGCGAGGGCAACCGCGAGCGCATCCAGAACCGGGCCGGCGCCTCGGGCGTGCCCGTCCGGATCGTCGCCCCCTCCGGCGCGGACGAGCCCTTCGTCTATTCGATCGAAACGCATTACGGGGCCTCCGACCATGAGGTCTTCAACGATTGGGCCGTGGGCGTGCCGGGCGTCATGATGATCGCCTGGCCCGACAAGTGGTACCACACCTCGGGCGACACGGCCGACAAGTCCGATCCGACCCAGCTCAAGCGGGCCGCCGTCATCGGGGCGGCGGGCGCGTACACGGTCGCCGCCGCGGACGCGGAGGCCGCCTCGGCTATCGCCGCCGAGACGGCCTCGAACGCCGTCCGCCGGCTCGGCCATGAGCTCGCGGCGGCCCTCGAAGCGCTCAACGCGGCCACGGCCGGGACGTTCGCCGACGATTCACGCTACGCCAGGGGCATTTTCGAAGCCGCCGTCCTGAACGAGAAGGAAACGCTGGCCTCCGTCCTCGAGCTGGCGCCCGGCGACGCCGGGCTCGCGGCCGACGTGGCCCGGCTGTCCAAGTCCGTGGACGGCACCGGGGCGGCCGGCCTGGCGGCCCTCGAGGCCCGGCGGGCGGCCGTGGCCCGCAAGCTCGGGGTCAAGGCTGCGCCCATGGTCCTGACCGAGCTCGAAAAGAAAGCCGCCAGGATCGTGCCCCGGCCTACGGCCAAGGTCCGGGAGGGCGGCTACCGCGAATACCAGAAGTTCCTGACGGCCGTCACGCCCGCCGACCGGCTGAAGTTCCCCCTGGCCGGCAAGGGCCTGGCCCTGGCCAATCAAGGCGAGCTGCAGCTCCTGGTCAACGGCAGGCACAGCGCCCTGGACATCCTGAAGATGCTCGACGCCCAGAACGAGCGGCGCTCGACGCTCCAGGCCGTTCTCAACTGCCTGGAGATCCTGAAGCTGGCCGGGCTGGTCGAATGGTGAGCGGGGTCTTGGCCTTCGCGATATAATAATAAGTCATGACCTGGAGCCAGGGAAGGAGCGCGCGCGCCGCTTTCGGGGCGCTTTCCGCCACCGCTCTCGCGGCCATCCTGCTTTCGGCCGCCGCGTGCGGCGGCCGCCGCGCCCCCGCGGTCACGCACGTCATCTTCTTCATCGGCGACGGGATGTCGGCCGAGTCGGAGGTCGCGGCCAGCCGCTACCTCTACGGCAAGGACGACGGCCTGGCCTGGCAGCATCTTCCGGCCAGGGCCTACGTCGCGACCTGGGATGTCAACGCCTACAACAGCCATGCCCGGGCGGCCGGCCGGCCGCCCTATTCCCGGTCGTCGTTCGACCCCGCCCTCGGCTACGACGTCAAGACCAGCGGAGCGAAGCCGCTGGCCGGCCCCGGGATCACGCAACGTTTCCCGCCGGGTCCGGCCACCGACTCGGCCTCGGCGGCCACGGCCCTGGCCACGGGCTTCAAGACGGACTCGGGCAACATCGCCTGGCTCCCGGGCGACCCGCCCGGCGGCCGCCTGACGACCATCCTCGAGGACGCGCGGGCGCGGCTCGGGGCGGAGATCGGGGTCATCAGCACCGTTCCGTTCGATCACGCGACGCCGGCCGCCTTCGTCAGCCACAACACCGGCCGCGGCGCCTATTACACCGGCCTCAAGGGCTACCAGGGGCTGGGCCTCGCCGACGAGATCATCCTCAGGACCAAGCCCGATGTCGTCATCGGCGGCGGCTCGCCGCTCCTCGACAATCCGGGTTTCGATACCCGGAAGGGCTACATCTCGGAATCGCTCTACCGGGCGCTCCAGTCCTCCCCGGACTACGTCTTCGTCGAGCGCAAGCCGGGCCAGGACGGCGGCCGGGCCCTGGCCGAGGGGGCGGCCGAGGCCGTCCGCGAGGGCCGCAAGCTCTTCGCGCTCTTCGGCGGCAGGGGCGGGAACTTCGAAGTGCCGCAGGTCGATGATTCGCCCGGCCAGCCGCGGGTCACGCCCGGAAGCGCGGAGAACCCGTCGCTGGCGGAGGCGGCGGAGGCCGCCCTCGGTTATCTCAGTCACGGCCCCAAGGGCTTCGTCCTCGTTATCGAAGAGGGCGACATCGATTGGGCCAACCACGACAACGACTACCGGGCCATGATCGGCTGCGTCGCCGACCTCGACGCCGCCGTCCGGGCGGCCCTGGCCTTCGTCGACAAGCCGGGGGACGACGTCGATTGGACCAACACGGTGCTCCTGGTCACGGCCGACCACGCCACGGGAGGGCTGCTGCTGGGGCCGGGCGCGACGCTCGGCGCCGGCGGCTTGCCCCGCGAGGTGGCCCGCGTCGACGAGGAAGGGCAGCCTCCGGCCAAGATCGGCAGCGACCGGGGGCCGATGAACGGCCCGGTCATCAAGAAGCCCGACTATCCCTCGCCCTACGACTACCCGGACGGCGATGTTTCCTACGGCACGGCCGGGCACACCAACGAACTCGTCGATCTGGCCGTCATCGGCGCCGCGGCGCCGGACTTCATGCGCTTCCGCGGCGCCTGGTACCCCGGGCCGATCCTCGACAACACCCAGATCAACGCCGCCCTCAGGCAAGCCCTGGGCCTGCCGCCGCTCGGCCGTCATGCCGGCCGGGCGAACTGATCCCTACCGGAGCTCCTTCAGCCGGATGTCGCGGAACTCGACGATCGAGCCGTGCCCGAGGAAGCCGATGTGGCCGGAGCCGCGCCCGAGGCCGGGATGCTCGTTGTGGTCGATCGTGCCGCCGGCCGAGGCCTGGTCGAGGTCGGCGTCGACGATGGTCGAGCCGTTGACGGCGACGGTGACGCGCCGGTCCCTGACCGTGACCTCCTCCGAGTTCCATTCCCCGGCCGGCCGCAGGAAGCCGCGGCGGGCCGGGACGACGCCGTAGATCGAGCCGTGGTACTGGTACGGCCGGAGGCCCCAGTAGACAGGCGACCCGTCCTCGAGGATCTGGATCTCCATGCCGGCGTAGGCGGCGTCGCCTTCGATCGGGGCCCGGACGCCCAGGCCGTTGTTGGCGGCCGGCGTCAGCTTGAACTCGAACCGCAGGGTGAAGTCGGAATATTCTTTGGCCGTGTAGAGGTTGCCGCTGCCGCGGTCGGGGTGGATGACGATCTTGCCGTCCTCGGCGACATAGCCCTTGGTGTCGCCCGTCCAGCCCTCGAGGTCGCGTCCGTTGAAGAGCGCGACGAAGCCCTCGTCCGCCTCGGCCGGGGTCAGCCCGGGCGACGGCGCGTCGCGGGGGATCTCGCGGAGGAAGATGTTCCGGAAATAGAGCGGATTGCCGTGGGCCTGGAGCTCGATCTGCCCCGCCGGGTAGATGGGCATGGCCCTCTCCCAGTAGTTCTCGAGGGCGACGTTGTCGACGACGAGCTTGTCGTTGAGATAGACGCTGACGCGCTCTCCGATCATGATGACGCGGAACGAGTTCCACTCGCCGGCCGGGCGGTCGGCCCTCTCCGAGGGGACGCTCTTGCCCTTCTGGTTGTTATAGAGGCCGCCGGAGCCGACGGGATTGGCGGCCGGGTCCCAGATCTGGACCTGGGGCGCCCCGCGCAGGTAGATGCCGCTGTCGCCGCCCTTCTCGATCTTCCAGTCGACGAGGAGCTCGAAATCGCCGTAGTCGGAGGCGGTGCAGAGGCTTTCGCCCTTGCCGTCGAAGACGAGGACCCCGTTGACGACCCGCCAGTGGGCCCGCATCCGCTCGTCGGCCGCGACCTGGGCGGCCGCCAGCTCCTGGGCGGTCATCCCGGCCCGGGCCGGGGGATCGGCGACCAGGCCCTTCCAGCCGTCGAACGTGCGGCCGTCGAAGAGCGGGGTGAAGCCGCCCTGGCGCAGGCGGGCGACGATGATCTCGTTGACGCGGGCCTTCTCGGCCGGGTCGTCCGTCCGGGCCTCGACGCGCCGGAGGGCGGAATAGGCCTCGTGGCCGGAGAGCCAGCGCTCCTGCGGCGCCTGCTCGGACGTCAGCTCGAGGAGGCCGGCCGCGGCGGAGTCGCCGAGGGCCGGATCGTCCAGGCAGCCGGCCAGCAGGCGCAGCGACTCGGGCTCGCGGATGGCGGCCGCGCCCGGGAGGACGGCTTTCTTGTCTGCGTTTTCGAACTTCTGGGCGAGCAGGTCCTGTAAGAGGGCGAGCCTCCGCTGCCCGGTCATGTTCGCCTTCCCGACCAGCCGGACGTAGCCGTCGACGGCCAGCAGGCGATAGCGCTTGCTCGCGGTCGTCGCGGCGATGCGCAGCAGCTCGCCGGCGGCGGCATAGTCGGGCCATTGGGACAGGGCATAGACGGCGGCGGTCTGGACTTGTGTGTCAGGATCGCCCGTCGCGGCCAGGACGGCGCTCATCGCCTTTTCCCCGCCGACATTCGGCAGGACGCGGAGGATGACGGCCTTGCGGCCGGAGGAGGCGCCGCTCATGAGCTCGACGAGCGCGGCCCCCAGCCGGGACGGCTCGGCACCGCGGACCGCGGCCGCGGCCACCGCGTTCTGGAGGTTGACGATGTCGTCGGCGTCGGCCGCCCGCTCGAGCATCTCCACCAGGCGGGGGAGGTCGCGTTCGCCGGCCAGCCTGGCCAGGGCGCCCAGGGCCGAGGCCCGGGTCGCCGGGTCGGGGTCGGCGGCCAGGGCGAAGACGCGCCCGATCTCGCCGCGGGCGCCCTTTTCGCCGAGAAGGTCGATCAGGACGGCCCTGCCGGGATGCGGGGTCGGATCGATGAGCTCCGCGGCTCTGGGCGCGACCTCGTCGGCCCGGTACTGGAGGAGCGCCGTCTTCAGCGCGGCGGCCTCGGCCGGACCGGCGGCGCCGATGAGCCCGAAGAGGTCGGCCAGGACCGACGGCCCGCCCAGCCGGACCGCCGCGGGAATGGCCGCCAGCCGGACGATCTCGTCGCGGCCGCGCAGGGCTTCCCGGACGACGGGCAGGGCCGCCGGATCGCCCCGCCTTCCCAGCATGGCGATGATGGCCGCCTCGAGGTCCGGGCTCGCGGACCTGGCCAGCTCGATCCATTGCCCCGTCGCCGCCGCGTCGCCGGATTTCTCCGCCGTCCCGAGAGCGGCGCCGCGGAGGGCCGGATCGGAGCTCGCGGCGGCCCGGACGAGATCGGGCAGGGCCTTGTCGCCGAGGATCGAGACGACGAGGCTCAGGGCGCCCGCGGCGACCTGGCTTTCGGAGGGCCGATCATAGGATCTGAGGAGAGCCCGGGCCGAGGCCAGGGCGTCGGCGGTCCTTCCCGACTCGGCCAACCGGCGGGCGTAAAGGAGATAGAGGCCCGGGGCTTCGGCCCTCTCGCTCCAGGACGCGGCGACGAGGACTTTGCCCAGGACCGGCCCGGCGACGGGATCTCCGATGTTGGCCAGCGCGGACCGGGCGGCCCGGCGCAGGCCTTCGTTGCCGGCGTCGGCCAGGCGGAGAAGCTTCCAGACGGCCTCGCGGCTCCGCATCGCGCCGAGGCCGTCGATGATCGCCAGCTTGGCGGCGGCCGGCGCGGGATCGAGCCCCTTGAGCATGGTCTTGGCCGCCTCGGGGCCGCCGATCGCCTGGAGAGCGGCCACGGCCGGTCCGGCCAGCGCCTCGTCCCGGAGACAAGGGGCGAGCGGCTTGACCGCCTCCGCCTTTCCCGCGGCCTGGACCTGGCTCAGGAAAAAGGATGCGACGTCCTTGTCGGCGCTCGACGCGAGCGATGCCAGGACGGCCTTGACGAACATCAGGCGCTCGGCCTCGGCTCCGCTCCTGGTCACATAGACGGCCAGGCCGTTCGCGGCGAAGCGGGCCTTGGCGTCGTTCCCCGCGCCGGGAGGGAGAACGCGGGCGAGCGTCTCGGCCAGGCCGGCCGGGCCGAGCTTGATCAGGTCGGCGCAGAGGGCGTCGCGCGCCGCTCCGTTTTCGGCCGGGAATCGCTCCACGACGGCCGAGACCCGGGCCTTGAGATCGGCGGCCGTGGCGGAGGCGCCCCGGCCGTAGGCCGCGAGGGGACCGGAGGCGAGGAGGGCGATCGCGGCGGCCGCGAGGACGACGGGGGCGAAGGGCTTCTTCATGGCGATCTCCTCAAGCTCTCGTTACAGGCGCCACGGCGCCCTCATGGGCTGCCCGGCCAGCCGGTTGGCCGCCTCGTCGCCCGGAAAAGTCTCGGTCGCCGGATCGTACCGGAGCGGCCGTCCCAGTTGGACGGCGATCTTGGCCAGGTTGACGATGGTGCAGGAGCGGTGGCCGTTCGTCTCGTTGAGGGCGAAGCGGGTCCGCGTCCGCACGGCCTCGGAGAAGTCCGTGAGCTGCGGCTCGGGATCGGGCAGGGCCGCCAGCTTCTCCCGCAGGTCGGGGATGTCGGATCCGAAGCCGCGGTAGAGCTTGCCCTTCGGGCCCTCGAGGAAGGGCGCCGACTTGTCCCGGTTCTCGCCGTCGAGGACGATGAGGCAGCCGTCGGCGTACTTCATCTCGATCCGGCGCCAGCTGCCGCAGGCGTCCGGATGCTGCTGCGGGCAGTCGGCCGCGATCTCGACCGGGCTTTCGCCGTCCTTGTCCAGGATGTATTGGACGGGGTCGAGGTAGTGCATGCCCATGTCGCCGAGCCCGCCGCCGTCGTAGTCCCAATAGCCGCGGAACGTGCCGTGGACGCGGTGCGGGTGGTAAGGCTTGAACGGGGCCGGGCCGAGCCAGAAGTCGTAGTCGAGCTCGGGCGGCACCGGCTCGGGCCGGGCGTGGGTCAGTCCGCTCCAGTAGAACTTCCAGTCGAAACCGGTCGTGGCGCTGACCGTGGCCCTGATCGGCCAGCCCAGGAGGCCGTTCTGGACGGCCTTCTTGATCGGCTTGACATCGGTGCCGAAGCCGTAGAAGCCGCCGGTGAAGCGGAACCAGGTGTTGACGCGGAAGATCCGGCCGGCTCGGCGGACGGCGTCGACGACGGCCCGGCCCTCGGCGATCGTCCGGGTCATGGGCTTCTCGCACCAGACGTCCTTGCCCGCCTCGGCCGCGGCGATGGAGATCAGGGCGTGCCAGTGGGGCGGGGTGGCGATGTGGACGATGTCGATGTCGGGGCGGGCCAGGACCTCGCGGAAATCCGAGTAGCCGTCGACGCCGGGGCCGGCCAGCTCCAGGGCCGATCGGAGGTGCTCGCGGTCGACGTCGCAGACAGCCCGCAGGACCGAGCCCGGATAGCCGAGGTGGCCCCGGCCCATGCCGCCGACGCCGATGACGGCCTTGGTCAGCGTGTCGCTCGGGGCGAGATAGCCCTGGCCGCCCAGGACGCGGCGCGGCACGATGGTGAAGGCCGCGGCGGCCGCGGCGCCGGCGCGGAGGAAATCGCGGCGGGTGAAACGGCGGGAATGACGCATGGCACGAACCTCTCGAAGGGACATACCCGGCCATTATAACAAAGAACGGGGTGCGCGCCGAAGGCCAGCGTCCCCGGGCCGGCGGCGCGGCGGCCTCAGAACAGGCCCTTGACCTTGCCCGTCTCCAGGTCGAGATCGACGTCGAAATAGACGGGCCGCGTCGGCAGGCCGGGCATCGTCCTCATGTCGCCGCAGAGGGGATAAAGGAAGCCCGCCCCCACGCTGGCCCGGATGTCGCGGACGGGCAGCAGGAAGTTGCGCGGCACGCCCTTCCACTCGGGATTGTGGCTCAGGCTCAGGTGGGTCTTGGCCATGCAGATGGGCAGCCGGTCGAAGCCCAGCTTCGTATAGAGGGCGACCTTGGCCTCGGCCTCGGGCGCGTACTCGACGCCGGCGGCGCCGTAGATCTCGGTCGCGATGGTCTCGATCTTCTTCTTGATGTTCCAGTCGAGCGGGTAGAGGAACCTGAAGCCCGACGGCTTCGCGCAGGCGGCCATGACCGCCCTGGCCAGGGCGACGGCCCCGGCCCCGCCGTCCGCCCATTGGGTGGAGGCCACCGCGTCGTCGGCCCCGACGGCCAGGGCGGCCTTGCGGATGAGCTCGATCTCGGCGTCGGTGTCCGTGGTGAAGCGGTTGACGGCCACGACGACCGGCACGCCGAAGCGCAGGGCGTTGCGGATGTGGGCCGTGAGGTTGGCCAGCCCCTTGGCCAGGAGGTCGAGGTTCTCGTCCGTGTACTCGGGGGCGAGCGGCTTGCCGGCCACGACCTTGGGCCCGCCGCCGTGCATCTTCAGGGCCCGGACCGTGGCCACCAGGACGACGCAGTTCGGAACGAGGCCGCTCGTCCGGCACTTGATGTCCATGAACTTTTCCATGCCGCAGTCGGCCCCGAAGCCCGACTCGGTGACGACGTAGCCGTCCTTCCCGACCAGCCGCAGCGCGATCTGGTCGGCGATGACGGAGGAGTTGCCGTGGGCGATGTTGGCGAAGGGGCCAGCGTGGACGATGGCCGGCGTGTTCTCGACCGTCTGCATGAGGTTGGGCATGATGGCGTCCTTCATCAGGACGGTCAGGGCCCCGCCGACGCCGAGGTCGTCGGCCGTGACGGGCTGGCCCGCCTTGCTCGTGCCGATGACGATCCGGCCCAGGCGCTCCCGCATGTCGGCCAGGCCCGTGGTCAGGGCCAGGATGGCCATGATCTCCGAGGCGACGGAGATGTCGAAGCCCGTCTCGCGCACCATCCCTTTCTCTTCCGGGCCCAGGCCGATCTTGACGACCCGGAGGAAGCGGTCGCTGATGTCGACGACCCGGTTCCAGGTGATGCTGGCCGGGTCGATGTCGAGGCGGAACATCCGGCGCTTCTCGTCCGGCGTCAGGTCGGCCGGGTTGGTCTTGTCGATGCCGAGCTTCTTGAGGCGGCGGAGCATGATCGGGGAGAAGCGCCGCTCGCCCTTCTTGCTGGCCGGGCAGAAGGCGTTGAACAGCTTCTCGTCGTCCTGGGCCGATTCGTGGAGGATGCGGACGTCGATGGCCGCCGCCAGGAGGTCGTTGGCGGCCGTGACGGCGTGGATGTCGCCGGTCAGATGGAGGTTGAAGTCCTCCATGGGCACGATTTGGGAATAGCCGCCCCCGGCGGCGCCGCCCTTGATGCCGAAGGTCGGGCCCATGCTCGGCTGGCGGACGACGGTGACGACCTTCTTGCCCAGGTGGGCGCCGAGGGCCTGACCTAGGCCGACCGTCGTCGTCGTCTTGCCCTCGCCCAGCGGCGTAGGCGTGATGGCCGTCACGTCGATGTAGCGGCCGAGCGGCTGGCCCTTGAGCCGGTCGAGCACGTCCAGGTGGATCTTGGCCTTGTATTTGCCGTAGAGATCGAGGTCGTCCTCGCCGAGACCGAGGCCGGCGGCCACCTGGACGGCCGGAAGCAGATCGGCGGACTGGGCGATCTCGATGTCGCTGGGGACAGGTCGGGCGATCTTCACTGACATAGGCGGTCTCCCTTCTCCCGTTTTCCCGGCAAGGTGCCTATCGTAAGCAAAAGGCCCGGGGAAAAGCAAGCCCACGATGCCGGGAAACGGGAATGGCGGAATTGCGGGACATGCCCCTTTTCTCTTAAAAGGATCGCGTCCCGGGAAATCCCGGCGGGGGCCCGAATTGGCGAGGACCTGTGGGCTAGAAGCTGATCGAGATGCTGCGGCCGCCGTTGCCGAAACGCGGGTTGACGACATTGCTCTTCATCGAGCCGAAGGAGAAATTCAGCCCGACCGAGAACGAATAGTCATAGCCCGTGGCCAGCTGCCTCTGGCGGAGCAGGATGTCCTCGTAGGACGCTCCTCCGGACGAGAGGGCCAGCTGGTCGCGGATCCGGCTGTAGCTGCCGTCGACCTCGAGGTTCAGGCCGCGCCAGATGCGGAATTCCAGCTCGCCCTCGAGCTCGACCCGGTTGTACTTGAAGTTTTGGAAGAAGTTGGACCCCTGAAGCTGGAGCGAGGCCTTGCCCCAGGGCTGGACGACCTCGTAGGCGACGCTCAGGGCCTCCTGCAGCAGAGTCTGGGCCGTCTTGAAATAGACCGTCTCCTCGTAGTAGCTCGCCCGGGTCAGCCCGATCCGGTAGAGGATCCGGAGCTGGCGCTTGGTCGATTCCGAATAGGGGAAGACGTCGTACTCGAGGGCCGGGGTGGCGCTCATGGACATCTTGAGATTCGAATAGGTCGAGGACTCGGCCTCGAGGTAGCCTCCGGCCGACCAGTGCTCGCCCAGGCTCTTGACGACAAGGCCGGAGGCGCCGCGGCCGTGGGTCGAGCCTTTGTAGACCGTGCCGTCGCCGAGGTCGAACCTGTAATCGCTCCAGTTGCCGTAGACCTGGGTCCTGATCTTGAGCGCCGGCGTCGTCCGGCTGGCCGAGGCCGAGGCGTAGTAGGAGCCGCTCTTGTACTGGGTCTCGCCCGAGACAAAGGCGTTGCCGCTCAGGCTGAAGACCCAGAAGTCCCACTTGTCGTTGACCGCGGTCGGCTTGGCCTGGTCGAGGAACTTGACCGACAGGTCCTTGGCCGCGGGCGTCTTGGCCGCGTAGCGGAGGAGACCCAGGCGGACCAGGGCGGTCACCCCCTTGCGGACGTCCTCGGGCTTCTCGTCGCGGCCGGGGGCGTAGGTCAGGACGTTGTCCTGGCCCTGGAACTCCCCGAGGCCGGAGATCTCGATGCGCAGCCGGCCCTCCGGCGGCGGGCCCGCGGGCGCGACGGCGACCCGGACCTGGGCGGCGTCCAGGGAGGGGACGAAGGCGGCGAACTGGATGTCGGCCCGGACGGCCTCGATGTCGCCGCCGGGCCAGTCGAGGAAGACCCTCAGCTGCGGCGGCTGGGGCGGTCCGGCCGGCCCAGCCGGCACGGGCGGCCGGACCTGGGCGCTTGCGGCCGGGGCCAGGACGAGGACGAGCCCGGCGAGGATCGCCGCGGCCTTGAGGCGGCGGGTGGGGATAGTCTTCATCGCGTCTCTCCCGGACCCTAATTGATGTTGATGCTCAAGCCGCCGCCCCCGGTCGAGCCGAAGCGGGGATTGATGACGTTGGTGAAGATCGAGCCGAACTGGAACTGGAAGCCGACGGCGGCGAAATAGTTGTCGTTCATCGGCAGCTCGCGGAGGCGCAGGAGCTGCTCCTCGTAGGTCGGTTCGCGGCCGAGGAGGGAGAGCTGGTCGTGGATCCAGGAATAGCTGCCGATGACGTAGACGCTGAGGCCCTTGTAGAGACGCAGGTTGACGACGCTGAACGTGTCCACGCGGTACTTGGCGAGGTCGTGAAGGTAGTTCGACGCTTCGGCGCTGACGCTGATCGTGCCCAGCTTTTCGCGGAGGTCGAGCGACAGCGACAGGGACTCCTGAAACAGCGTCTCCCGGAGCTTGCCGTAGATCGTCGCCTCGCGGTAACGGACCGGGATGACGCCCAGCTTGTAGAGGGCCCGAAGCTGGCGCCGGGTCGACTGGGAATAGGGGAAGAAGTTGTATTCGACGGCCGGCGCCAGGTTGAGACCGAGGTCGACGTTGCTGTAGAGCGAGGACTCGACCTCGACGTATGCGCCGGCCGACCAGTGCTCGCCCAGGCTCTTGACGAACAGGCCGCTCAGGCTCTGGCTGGACGAGGTGCCGGTGACCGTCCCTTCCTCGGTCTCGTAGCGTTCTCTCGAGGCGTTGACGGACAGCCCCAGCTTCAGCTTCGAGCGGAGGGTGACGCGGTTGGCCGAGAAGGAGCCGTAGATCGAGCGGCTGAGGTAGCTCTCCTCGCCGGAAAAATAGCCTTGGCCGGACAGGCTGAAGACCCAGGAGCGCCAGCGGTCGGGTCCGGCCGGGCCGGCCGTGGGCCGGGCGTAGCTGACGGCGATGCGGCCGGCGATCGGGGTCCGGGCGACGAAGCTCATCAGCCCCAGCTTCAGGGCCTTGACCATCCCCTTGCGGACCTCGTCGTCGGTGTCGGTCTTGGACGAGAAATATTTCTGGACGTCGTGGAGGTCACGGCAGTCGTTCTGGCCGATGAAGGTCATCGTGTACTCGATCCCTCCGCCGCCCGTGCTCTGGGTGCTGACCAGGACATGGACCTGGGCCTCGAGCCGGTCCCGGACGTAGTTGACGAAGGTGATCTCGGTCTTGACGTAATCCAGGTCGCAGCTGTCGCAGTCGAGGAAAACCCTGACGGCGGACTTCTTCATCTCGTCGATGGCGGCCTGGGCCTCCTGAGCGCCCGGGAGGGGCGCGGCCGAACCGCGGCCGAGGACCAGGATCAACAGGCAGGCCAGGATGATCGCGGCTCCGGTCACCTTCCTCATGGGCGTTCTCCTCAGCCGCACGGGCCCGGGGCCGCGGCCGTCAGCGTTGTTGATCGGGAACAGCAGCAATTACCATGCCACGCGGAGACCGCCCGCCTGAGGGAAGACAGACTCCAGGCATCTTTAATTTATACGCCCCGGCGTAAGAAATGTTTACATGTCAGAAGAAATAGTAGGCCGCCAGAAGGAGGCGGAGGTTGCGGACGAAGCGGGCGTCCCGGACCTTGCCGAAGAGGTCGGGCATGCCGTATGAGGCCGCCGTCAGCTCGACCTCGCCGGCGAAGCGCATCTTGCCGGCATTGTAGACCAGCCGCGGCGAGAGACGGCAGATCTCGTCGATGTTGAAGCCCCGGGCGTAACCGACCCCGCCGATCTCGTGCGGCGAGCCGAGATTCTTGGCGTAGCCCGCGAAGAGGCCCGCCTGCCAGGGCGTTCCCGCGGTCTGAACCTCGGTCCAGAGAGAAAGGGTCGCGATGGGCGTGTAGGACCAGTCTCCCCGGGCCTCGTCGACCACGTCCCGGACGGCGTAGCCGCCGAGCATCGTCAGGTGGTGCAGGTTCTGTCCCCAGACGGCTTCGGCCTTCCAGGACCACTTGGGCCACCTCTGCTTGAAGAAGGCCATGGCGGCCAGGCCGGTCAGGGACTCGTCCGTCGGGTAGCCGAGGGCGGTGACGATGCGCGGGGCCAGCCGCATGATGTCGGCCCCGATGCCGGCCACGGTCTCGGTCTTCCGGGCCGCGTCCTTTTTCCCGTACTGAAGCTTGAGGTTGAATTCGGGGAGGGCGGCATTCCGCAGGTAGACCGAGCTCGCCCCCTCGGGGCCGTTGCTGACGAAGTCACGCTGGGCCAGGGCCGTCGCGGACAGGCTGAAGCCGCCGATGATCCGGGTGAAGCGGACCTGGGGGCTGCGGTTGAACGGCTGGAATGGCGCGCCGGTGTTGAACGAGACGACGTCGGGGAAGCTCTCGGTGACGAACATCGGGTGCCAGAACTGGCCGATCATGAGCTCGGAGCGCGCCCAACTGAGCTTGAGGAAGCCGTGGCGGAGCCGGAAGCCGTTGAGGTCGCTGTCGGAGGTGCCGAAGAACTCGGCTTCGATATAGGCCGAGGTCCTGGCCCCGAGCGCATCCGGCCCGGTGATCGTCCCGGCCAGCCGGGTTTGGATGGACAGGATGTTGAACGTGTCGCGGGCGTTGACGTCCCCGCCGTCGGGCCCGAGCGACGGGCCCTTGGGGAAGAGCAGGTAATGGCCCTCGCGGATGGCCGTCGTCTGGCGTGTATCGTAGAAGATGTCGGTCTTGACGAAGCCGGACAGGGTGATCCCGAAGGCCGGCTTCTTGGCTTCCTCGGAGGCGGCCCCCGGCGCCGGCGCGGCCGAGAGGGCCGGGACGAGAAGGGCGATGCGAATAACAAGAACGAGGGCGAAGCGCGTCTTGGTCATATCGGGCTCCCCGGCCGCCGGGCCGCCAATAAGAGGGGGTCAAACCTGCTTGTTACCCATTATTGAGCAAAAAGCAGGTTTGACCCCATCCGGAAGGGGATTATAACGGCCGGGGGCCGAAAGTCAATTGTGTGATAGAATCGACGGGTCGCGACGAGATACCCGTTCGGGAGGGCAGCATGAGGTTTCGCAGGATCGCGCTCGCCGCTGCGCTGGCCGGATCGCTCCTGGCGCCGGCCGCTCCGCAGCGGAGCTTCCGCCTCGGCGAGAAGGATTTTCTCCTCGACGGCAAGCCCTTCCGGATCATGGCCGGAGAGATGCACTACCAGCGCATCCCCCGGGAATACTGGGCCGACCGGCTGACCAAGCTCAAGGCCGCCGGCCTCAACACGGTCGGGACCTATGTCTTCTGGAACCTCCTGGAGCCCGAGCCCGGGCGTTGGGACTTCGCCGGCGCGAACGACCTGGCCGCCTTCGTCCGGACCGCCCAGAGGATCGGCCTGTGGGTCATCATCCGGCCGGGTCCCTACGCCTGCGCCGAATGGGACTTCGGCGGCCTGCCGGCTTGGCTCCTGCAAACCCCGGACATCAAGGTCCGCTGCTCCGATCCCCGTTACCTCGCGGCCTGCGAATCCTACATCCTCAGGCTCGGCGAGGTCCTCGGCGACCTTCAGATCCAGCGGGGCGGGCCCGTGATCATGGTCCAGGTCGAGAACGAGTACGGCAGCTACGGGAACGACCGCGATTACCTGCTCGCCCTCAAGGGTTTCTGGGAGCGGGCCGGGCTGGAGGTCCCGCTCTACACGGCCGACGGCGCGACGCCCTACATGCTCGAGGCCGGGTCCATCCCGGGCGCGGCCATCGGGCTCGACCCGGGGACGAGCGAGAAGGATTTCGCGGAGGCCGCCCGTCTCGAGCGGGGCGTGCCCGTCTTCTGCAGCGAGCTCTATCCCGGCTGGCTGACGCACTGGGGCGAGCCCTGGGCCCGGGTCAAGACCGAGGACTTCCTGCCCGAGCTGCGCTGGCTTCTCGACCACGGCAAGTCGTTCAGCCTCTATATGTTCCACGGCGGGACGAATTTCGGCTTCACGGCCGGGGCCAATTTCAGCGACCGGTACCAGCCGGACGTGACCAGCTACGACTACGACGCGCCGCTCGACGAGGCCGGCCGGCCGACGCCGAAGTATTTCGCCGTCCGCGATCTGCTGGCCCGCTATCTGCCCAAGGGGACCGCGCTGCCCGACCTGCCCGAGCCCCTGCCGACGATCAGGGTCCCGGCCATCGCGTTCGACGAGAGCGCCTCGGTCTTCGACAACCTGCCGCCGGCCGTCCGCGGCGCCCAGCCCGGGCCGATGGAGTCGTACGGCCAGACGGGCGGCTTCATCCTCTACCGGACCAGGCTCCTCGGCCACCGCGGCGGCAACCTGGCCGTCGCCGATCTCCACGACTACGCTACCGTCTTCGTCGACGGCCGCTTCGCGGGGACGATCGACCGGACCAAGGGCGAGACGACGGGTTTGGAGATCCCCAGGGCCGAGCCGGCCAACGAGACGCTCGACATCCTCGTCGAGGCCATGGGCCGGATCAACTACGGGCCGCGCCTGCTCGACCGCAAGGGCATCACCGACCGCGTCACCCTGAACAACATGACCCTCATGGGCTGGGACGTCCACCCGCTGCCCCTGGACGCGGAGTACCTGGAGCGGCTGCGCTTCGCCCGCCGCCCGGCCGAGCGGCCGGGCAACTTCTTCCGCGGGCGGTTCGAGCTCGCGGCCGTCGGGGACACCTACCTCGACATGAGCGGCTGGAAGAAGGGGGTCGTCTGGGTCAACGGCCACAACCTCGGCCGCTACTGGGAGATCGGGCCGCAGAAACGGCTGTTCTGCCCGGCTTCCTTCCTGACGACGGGGACGAACGAGATCGTCGTCTTCGACCTCCACGCGCTCAAGCCCGCGACCGTCGCCGGCTTCCAGGACCTAGAGTAGGTCCTTCGAGACCTCGACGAGGGAGCTCTCGAGGTCGTTGACGATGCGGAAGCCGCGCTTCTCGAAGACGGCGATCATGCGCGGGTTGTCCGTGGCCGTGATGGCCGTGACCTTCCGGACGCCCCATTCCCTGGCGATGCCCAGGCAGCAGTCCGTGACCAGGCCGCCCAGGCCCTTGTCCTGCCAGGCGTCCTGGACGAGGACGGCGTACTCGGCCGCGTCCCGGCCGGGCTCGGCGACCAGCCGCCCGACGCCGATGAGCTTGCGGTCCGGGCCCTCGCCGGCCTCGGCCACGATGGCCAGCTCCCGGTCGTAGTCGATGTAGCAGTACCGGCTGGCCACTTCATGGGATTGCCAGAAGAAGAAATAGCGGAAGCGCGAGTAGATGGATTCCCGCGAACAGCTGGAGAGCAGGTCCAGCCACAGCGATTCGTCCTCCGGCTTGATCGGCCGGAGCGTGATCGGGGTGCCGTCGCGCATCCGGGCCCGGCGGACGAACTCCTCGGGGTAGGGCCGCAGGGCCAGGTGGGCATAGGGGCGCTTGGGGTCCTCGACGGCGTTCCGGTCGCCGAGGACGCGGGCGTCGAGCGCGACGACGCCTTCGGCCGTGACCAGGAGGGGGTTGATGTCGAGCTCGGCCACCTCGGGGAAGTCGGCGGCCAGGCAGGACAGCCTGACGAGGGCCTCGACCAGCTTGTCGACGGCCGCGGCCGGTCGCCCGCGGTAACCGTAGAGGAGCGGCCGCATCCGCAGCTCGTCGAGCATGCGCCGGGCCAGGCGCTCGTTGAGGGGCGGGAAGCCGATGGCCCGGTCGCCGTAGATCTCGGCGGCCGTGCCGCCCATGCCGGCCATGACCACGGTGCCGAAGGTCGGATCTTTCTTGACGCCCAGGATCATCTCCAGGCCTTCGCCGGCCCGGATCATCTTCTGGACGGTGACGCCCTCGAGGCGGGCCGCCGGGGCCCGGCGGGCGACCGTCTCCATCATGCCGGCGAAGGCGGTCCGGACCGCCGCCGCGTCGCCGAGATCGAGGGCGACGCCGCCGACGTCGGTCTTGTGGGTGATATCGGGCGAGAGGATCTTCAGCACGACCGGGTAGCCGGCCGCGTCCGCGGCCCGGACGGCTTCCCCGGACGTGGCCGCCGGGACCGGGCTGGTGACCGGGATGCCGTAAGACGCCAGCAGCTCCTTGGACAGGGTTTCGGACAGGGCGCCCCCCGTCCGCGTCAGGAGGCCGGCGAACCTGGCCCGGAGGACCTTGCGGTCGACGGGGAAGTCCACGGAGATGTTCCTGGGCGTCTCGTAGAGCGTCTCGAGGTTGCGGGCGTAGGAAACCAGGGTCATGAAGGCCTTGACGGCCTGTTCCGGCGTCTGGTAGGTGGGAATGCCCGCTTCGTTGAGGAGGTTCGTGCCTTCGCGCATGGCCGCCCCGCCGAGCCAGGCGGCCAGGACCGGTTTGGCCGTCACGGCGGCCAGGGCACAGACTTCCTTGGCCACGGCCGTCGGGTTGGTCATGGCCTGGGGCGTGATGATGACGAGCAGGGCGTCGACGGCGGGGTCCCGGAGCACGATCTGGGCCGCTTTGGCCACCAGCTTGGACTTGGCGTCGCCCAGGACGTCGACGGGATCGCGGCGCGACCATTGCGGCGGCAGCGAGGCGTCGAGTTCGGCCAGGGTGGCGTCGGACAGGCGGGCCAGCGCGCCGCCCGAGGCGACGAGGGCGTCGGTGGCCATGACGCCCGGGCCCCCGGCGTTCGTCAGCACGGCCAGGCGCGGGCCCTTGGGGATCTTGGGCCGGCCGACGAGATCGGCGCAGTCGAAGATCTCGCCGATGTTGAAGACCCGGGCCAGGCCCATGCGCTGGAAGGCGGCGTCGTAGACGGCGTCCTCTCCGGCCAGGGCGCCGGTGTGGGAGGCGGCCGCGGCGGCCGATTCGGGGAAGCGGCCGGCCTTGTAAACGACGATGGGCTTCATGCGGGCGAAGGCGCGGGCCGCGGTCATGAACTTGCGGGCGTCGGAGATGGACTCGATGTAGAGGAGGATGGACCGGGTCGCCTCGTCCTCGCCGAGGTAGTCGATGAGATCGCCGAAATCGACGTCGATCATGTTGCCGGTCGAGATGAAATGCGAGAAACCGAGCTTTTCTTCGGCGGCCCAATCCAGGACGGAGGTGCAGAGGGCGCCGGACTGGGAGACGAAGGCGACGTGGCCGGGGCGGGGCATGGAGCCGGCAAAGCTGGCGTTGAGCGGCAGGCCGGGCGAGATGATGCCCAGGCAGTTCGGGCCGAGGACGCGCAGGCCGTCGAAGCGCCGGGCCTCGGCCAGGACGGCCTGCTCGAGGGCCAGGCCCTCCGGGCCGGTCTCGCGGAAGCCGGCCGAGACGACGATCAGGCCGCGGATGCCGGCCTCGCCGCACTCGCGCACGAGGGCCGGGACCTGGGCCGCGGCGGAGCAGATGACGCCGAGGTCGGCGGTCTTGGGCAGCGAGGCGACGTTCTGGAAACAGGGGATGCCCATCACCGCCTCGGTGGACGGGCTGACGGGATAGACGACGCCGCGGAAGCCGCCGCCGATCAGGTTGGCCAGGATCCGGCCGCTGACGCTCCTGGGATTGGGGCTGACGCCGACTAGGGCGATCCGCTGGGGTTTGAAGATCTTATCGAGGGTCTGAATGTTCATCGACCCTCATTTTACCAAAATGGGGGACATGATACCTGTTTCCCAATCTCAAGCAGCGATCGGCCGGATGAACGCCCGACCCGCGGCAGGGGCGGGGAAGGTCAGATCGTCATCCGGAAGCCGGTGCGGGCGGCGAGGCCGGGTGAGCCGTAGCCCCAGACGGTCTGGTAGCGGGCGTCGAGGATGTTGTCGACGCGGAGGAAGATCTGGAGCCGCGGGCCGACGGGGGCCGTCACGACGGCGTTCAGGAGGACGTAGCCCGGCAGGGCGACAGTCGGGTACGGGTAGGCGCTGTAGTCCCGGTCGAGGCGCCGGCCGACCCAGAGGGCTTCGGCGGACAGATCGAACCGGCCGAAGAGGCGGCAGCCGGCTTCGGCCGAGAACTTGTCCCGGGGCCGGCGCAGCAGCTCCGTGCCCGCTTCCGTGTCCCGGGCCGAGAGGCGGGTGTAGGAGGCCCGCAGCCGGGCGCCCTCCGCCGGCGCGGCCTCGGCCGAGACCTCGAGGCCCCTGGTCCTGGCCCGGCCGATGTTGACGTAGCCGGCCGCATAATCGAAATCGACCAGGTCGCGGAACGCGTTCTCGAACCAGGTCAGCCCGAGGAGAACGCGGCTCCCGGCCAGGCGCTGCTCGATCCCCGCGTCCCAGCCCAAGGCCCGCTCGGCGCGGAGCGCGGGATTGCCCACCGGCCCGAACGAGGTCGACGGCGCGAAGAGCTGATAGAGGGAGGGCGACTTGAAGCCCGTCCCGATGGTCGCCTTCAGGCGCGTTCCCGTGGCGGGGATGACGTAGGCAGGAGCGACGCGGAACGTGACCGAGGCGCCGGCCCGGCTGTGGCGGTCGGCCCGGACGCCGGCCGTGAGGAAGAAGCGATCCCGCGTCTCCCAGTGGTCGAGCAGATAGACTCCGGCCGAGCCGGCCCGGGCCGAGGGGAAGCTCGACTCGTAAGGGCCGTAGGCGCTCACCGAGACGTACCGGGACCGCCCCGTTTCCTCTCCGATCTCCAGGCCGGCCGTGAGGGTGTGCGACGGCCGGAGGAACAGGTTGTTCTGCCAGTCGAGCTTGAACAGGCCGCTGCGGTAGAGGCCCTGGTCGCTTTCGTCAGGATGCGCCGCGTCGATCGGGTTGTCGTTGTCGCGGCGGGCGCCGACCCAGGAGAGAGACAGCGTGCGCTCCCAGCGCCCGTCCCGGGCGAGGTCCCGGTACTGTCCGCGGACGAGGAGGCTGCCGTACCTCTCGACGCTGTTGGGGTCGTCCCCTCCGGGGCCGCCGAAATTGTCGAGCTCGGTCCGGTCCCGGACGGCCCGGACGGTGAGGGCGAGCCGGGACTCCGGCCGCGGCGCGTAGCCGAAATGGGCGGCCAGGCTCAGATCCCGATAGCCGTCCTTCTCCGTGTTCCCCGCATAGGACGAGGAGGCCGCCGACACGCCGGCGGTCCGCTCGTGGAAGAAGGCCAGGGAGTACTCGGTCCTGGAGCCCGACCCGGACAGGGCCGCTTCCGCGGCCGCCGTGCCGAGGGTGTCGGTTGACGAGGCCAGGGTCAGGCGGGGCCGGCCCCGGCCGGCCCGGGTGATGATGTTGATGACGCCGCCGAGCGCGTCCGACCCGTAAAGCAGGCCCTGCGGGCCGCGGAGGATCTCGATCCGCTCGACCTGGCTGAGCGGCAGGTGCGAGATGTCGTAGGAGCGCGAGGGATTGATCGGGTCGTTGAGCTCGACGCCGTCGAGGAGAAAGAGGGTGTGCTCGCTGTTGGCGCCGCGGATCGAGACCGAGGCCGCCGCCCCCGGGCCGCCGTTCCGGGCGGTCGAGAGGCCCAGGACGTCCTCGAGAGCGTCAAGGGCGAAGGTCCGGCCGGTGCGCGCGAGCTCCTCGCCGCTGACGACGGCGAGCGAGCTGCCGACCTTCTTTTCCGGGGTCTCGAGGCGCGTGGCCGTGACGACGACATCGTGCTTGAGGGTCGCGCCGGCCTGGACCTGGGCATCCTGGGCGAGAAGAGAAAAGGGGAAGAGCGCGGCGAGGGCCGCGGGGACGAGGATCCTTCGGATCATGGCAGGAGCTCCATTGCCGCCCCCGCCGCTTTTCGCTCTCCGTCTTCCACCCGAAGACCGGACGACCGAGGCCTTGACAAGGTATCCTGACTCCCGGATCGTCCTCCTCCCGAGCCTTCCAGCCTCGCGGCCGTGGCGTTCCTCGGGATTCGTCCCCGGATACAGTAGCGGGGGCTGTGTCCGCTTATAACGGACTTCCCTTCGAAAAAGGCCGTCGCCATGATAGGACAATTTTCCCGTCCGGTCAAACGATTAGTCCGGGACAGGATGAAACCGGTCGGCTCTTCCCCCATATTTCGGCTCCCTCCCGCGGCGGCGGGAGGCAATACCCGGTTTTTGAACTCGGCCCCCCGGCTCAGGAGGGAGGCCGCCCTGATCCGCGCCTTCAGATCAGGGCAGCCTCGACGAGGGATTGGGGTTTATCGACGATATCTGAAAGGAGGTCTTGGCTGGCCATTCTCGTCACTCATTAGCCAATACCGCGGCGGGAGGGATTTCGTTGCATGCCGGGAAGGCCGGCGGGGCTGGAGAGAGGGCGGACGATCAGGCGGACCTTCAGGCAGACAGACAGAAATGCAATTTTGTGATTTTTTTTCTGAACCCCGCTCGCTAACTATTTCCAATTATACCACAAGCCGCCGGGGGATTCAACCGTTTTAACCGAGTTTCCATAAATTGTGCTCCTGGCCGGCCGCCGGGCGGCTTTCAGGGCTAAAAGAGGCCCTTTTTGCCGCTTTCCGCGGATTCTGCTTCGGCGGCCTTCCGGCCTGGAGGTTTCCCCTGAAAAAAGGTATAGTGAACAACGCTTTCGGGGCGGGGGAAACGGCCCTGATCGGGGAGTTCTTCATGAAAAACGAGGATTTTCGTCGTGCCGGGCACCAATTCGTGGACTGGATCGCCGATTATTTCGCGAATATCGAGAAATACCCCGTTGTCTCGCGCCTCGAGCCCGGGGACGTCAAGAAGATGATCCCGGCGGTGCCGCCCGTGCGGGGCGAGGCGATGGAAGCCATCTTCAAGGATTTCGAGGATATCATCCTGCCCGGCGTCACCCATTGGCAGCACCCGGGCTGGTTCGCCTACTTCCCGGCCAACAACAGTCCCGCCTCCGTCCTCGGCGAGCTCCTGACGGCCGGGATCGGGGCCCAGTGCATGTCCTGGCAGACCTCGCCCGCGGCGACCGAGCTCGAAGAGGTCGTCATGGACTGGCTCCGGCAGATGATCGGGCTTCCGGTGGGGTTCTCGGGGGTCATACAGGACACCGCTTCGACGTCCACCCTCTGCGCCATGCTTTCGGCCCGGGAGAAGGCGACCGGCTTCGGATCGAACGAATCCGGCCTGCCGGGCCTGACGCCCCCGCTGACGGCTTACGCCTCCGAGGAGGTCCACTCGAGCGCCGACAAGGGGGTCCGGATCGCCGGGATCGGCAAGATGAACTTCCGCAAGCTGCCTACCGACGGCCGCTTCGCCCTGATCCCGGAGAAGCTCGAGGAGGCCCTGATCCGGGACCGGGAGGCCGGGCTCGTCCCGGCCTTCGCCATGGCCACGGCGGGCACCACCTCATCCGGGGCCATCGACCCCCTGCGGGCCGTCGGCGAGATCTGCCGGAAGCACGGGGTCTGGTTCCATATCGACGCTGCCTGGGCCGGGACGGCCGCGCTCCTGCCCGAGAAGCGCTGGATCCTCGACGGGGCCGAGCTGGCCGACTCCCTCGTCTTCAACCCCCACAAATGGATGGCCACCAATTTCGACTGTTCGGCCTACTTCGTGCGCGACCCGGCCGCCCTCGTCCGCACCTTCGAGATCCACCCCGAATACCTCAAGACGGGCGTCGATGCCAAGGTCAGGAACTATCGCGATTGGGGCATTCCGCTGGGCCGCCGCTTCCGGGCCCTCAAGCTCTGGTTCGTCCTCCGCAGCTACGGCGTCGAGGGCCTTCAGGCCATGGTCCGCGAGCACATCCGGCTGGCCGGGCTGGTCAAGGACTGGGTCGAGGCCGACCGCCGCTTCGAGCTCCTGGCGCCGGTCGACCTCGGGCTCGTCTGTTTCCGGCTCAACGACGGCCGCGGCGAGGCCGGCCTCGACGAACTCAACCGCCGCTTCCTGGCCCGGATCAACGCCGGGGGCACGGTTTTCCTGACCCACACGACGCTCCGGGACCGGTTCACGCTCCGGTTCGTCGTCGGCGCCCGGACGACCGAGGAGCGCCATGTCCGGGCCGCCTGGGACGTCGTCTCGGCGGCCGCGGCCGCGGTCCTGCGGCCCTGATCAGCGCCCGGGGCGCCGGTCCCGCCGTGCCCGCTGTGTCCGGCCCGTCCGGATATGCGACTTCCGGTCGCGGCCGGTGTACGGCTTGATGTCGAGGACGGGCGTCCCGTCGATGAGGTCGAGGCCTGAGACCTCGAGGACCCGGCCGTTCCGGCGAAGGAGCTTGAGGACGCTCAGGCCGAGAGGATTGGGGCGGTGCGGCGACCGGCTGGCGAAGACGCCGCGCGGCTCGGTCTCGCCGGGCGGGGTGACCTTCAGCTTGGCCCCGCCGGCCCGGTGGAACTGGAACAGGACGATGATATGGGAGAAAGCCTCCAGGCCCTCGAGGCCGGCGGCGAACTCCGGGCAGACCTCGATCTCTCCCTTGGACCGTTCGAAGAACCGGGCCGGGGCGAAAGCCGGCGGAGGCAGGTCGGCCGGCTCCCTGTAGGGCGAGCGGACCACGCCGATCGGCCGCAGCCGCAGCGGCCGGCCGGGCCTCACTTCCCGACGTACGTCAGCCACTTCTCGTAGCGCGGATCGCGGCCGGAAGCGGCCTCGGCGAAGGCCTTGATCATGCCCAGGGCGACCGGGCCGGGCTTGCCCGCGCCGATCGTGTGCTTGACCGACGGGGCGGTCGTGTCCGACGCGTCCGTGACCTCGACGATGGGGATGACCTCGACGGCGGTGCCGCAGTAGAAGGCCTCGTCCGCGCCGAACAGGTCCTCCTTGGTGATCGGGCCGACCACGGTCTTGTAGCCGAGATCGCGGCCGAGCTCGAGGAGGCTCGTCCGGGTGATGCCTTCCAGGGCCGATTCGAGCCGGCCGTTGGTGACGAGCGTGTTGTCCTTGACGATGAAGACGTTCTGGCCGGGCCCCTCGGCGATGCGGCCCTCCATGTTCAGGAAAATGGCCTCGTCGTAGCCCTTCTCGCGGGCCTCGAGGCCGGCGATCGTCGACTGGACATAGACGCCGCCGAGCTTGGCCCTCATGTTGAACTGGGTATGATGGACGCGGCGCAGGGGGATGATGCAGGCATGGACGCCCCGGTCCGCGTTCTCGCCGAGGTAGGCGGCCCATTCCCAGGCGCTGATGGCCAGCTCGACGGGGCAGGCCTTGGGCACGAGCCCGAGGTTGCCGTAGGAGTAGAAGAACAGGGGGCGGATATAGCAACTGTCGAGCCCGTTGACGCGGACCGTGTCCAGGATGGCCTTGGTGACCTGCTCATCGGTGTACGGCACGTTCATCTTGAGCACGCCGGCCGAGAGGAAGAAGCGGTCGTTGTGCTCCCGGAGCCGGAAAACGGCCGGGCCCTTGGCGGTGCTGTAGGCCCGGATGCCCTCGAAAACGCAGCTGCCGTAATGCAGGGCGTGCATCATCGGGTGGAAGCCGCCCTCCGACCAATCGTAGAATTTGCCCTGATACCAGTATTTCTTGGCCTTGGGGAAGTTGGTGTTGGGAAACATGGGGACTCCTTTGCGGACTTGAACCCGGGCGTCGGGTGGGATCCTTGTTAGGGAAGGGCCGCTCGCTCCGGAGATGATAGAAGCTTGTTTGAAGAAGGCACGACCTCGTCTAACGATGGGGGGAAGATGGCCCGGGCCTTCGTTAGAAGAAATATTATCACAACGGGCGGGATCCTGTAAAGCCGAACGGGGGCCCGAAAGACGCGCCCGTCAAAAGAGCCCGTCAGGCCCGCCCGGCGGGGCCGCCGTAGTAGTAGGTTTTTCCCCCGTGGACGCGTTTCGCCACCCGGACTCGCCCGAGGAGCGCGGCGAGGGCCTTGAGCACCTCGTCGCGGTGACGGCCAAGGGCGGAAGCGATGTCGGCGGCCGTCTGGGGACGCCGCCGGACGGTGGCCAGGATGGCCTTTTCGAGGCCGCCCGCGGCCGGGGCCTGCTTTCTTTCAGGAAAGGAGGCGACAACCTCCGCCCGGGGGCCGAGCCTGGCCCCTATGCGGGCCAGGGCGGCCGGGCTGAGCGGCGCGGCCCGAAGGTCGGCGGGGGGCCGGACGACGGTGTTGAGCTCGATCCGGTCCGGACGGATGCGGGCCACAGCCGCTTCGAGGGCGCGGACGGCCGCCGGGGAGTCGTTGACGCCCTTGACCAGCATGACCTCGAGGCGGATCTGGCCGGCGAACTCCTCGCGGAAGCGGGCCAGGCCTTCTATGATCCGCCGGTTGTTCAGGGACCGGTGGGGCCTGTTAACGCGGCGGAAAAGCGGCGCGGAAACGGCGTCGAGCGAGGGCACGACGACGTCGGCCGCGGCCAGCTCGCGGCGGACGTCCTTGCGGTTGAGGAGCGTGCCGTTCGTCAGGACGACGACGGGGACCTTGGTCATCTTCTTGATGGACCGGATGAGGAGGCCGAGGTCCCGGCAGAGGGTCGGCTCTCCCGAACCCGAGAAGGTCACGGCGTCGATCCGCTGGCCGGAGCCGAGCGCCTCCCGGACCTGGGCCAGGATCTCGCGCGGCGGGAACCAGCGACCGCGGCGCACCGTGGTCCGGCCGGTCGAGCCGAGCTGGCAATAGACGCAGTCAAGGGTGCAGGTCTTGAAGGGGATGACGTCGACGCCCAGGGAAAAGCCCAGGCGCCGCGAGGCCACCGGGCCATAGACGAAGCGGCGGCCGGCCATCAGGCCCGGTCCTTGTAGATCTCGATGAACCGGCGTAGGGACCGGTCGTATGTCCGCTCGTCCTTGTCGGGGAACAGGCAAGCCGGCAGCTCCCGGTTCCGCCAGTGGTAGGCCAGGCAGTCGCAGCAGACGCCCTTCCGGCTGCATGGCTCATACGTGCAGTTGCAGCGGGTCCTGTTCTTCGCGCTCTTGCATTCGCTCATGCGGGGCCTCTTTATAAAGGAAGTTGCTTCCCTATTATAGGGATTCCCGCCCGTTCGGGAAATGTCCCGGTTTGCGTTGCCCTGATTTATTGAATTGACACGTGTCCTGGTAGGCAAGGGAACGCACCATGGAATCCGCCCCGATCGCCTGTTGAAAAGGCGCCCGATCCTTCCGTGAATCCCTGCCCTCGTCCAGATGCATACGTGACACCTTGTCCGGTCCGGCCGATTCGTGTATCATAGGCCCCTTCAAGGAGTTAGTGAGGAACCCATGCCAGGATACACGGACCGCGAGGCCAAGGCCGGTCTCGATGCCAAGCTGCCGCCGATCGAGACCTTCGCCAACCAGTTCCCGGATTACGAGATCACGATCGAGTTCCCCGAATTCACCTCGGTCTGCCCGAAGACCGGCCTGCCCGACTTCGGAACGATCCAGATCCAGTACGTTCCCGTCGGGCGCGTCCTCGAGCTCAAGTCGCTCAAGGAGTATTTCCTGGCCTATCGCAACCTGGGCATCTTTTACGAGAACGTCGTCAACCGCATCCTAGAGGACATCGTCCGCGCCTGCAAGCCCGCCGGCGCCCTCGTCCGGGGCGAGTTCAATCCCCGCGGCGGCCTGACCTCGGTCGTCGAGGCCCGTTATCCGAGGTCCCGGCGGCGGCGGCCCTGAGGGGCGGTGCCGGCCCGCGCCAGGACGTCACTCCCGCCGGGAAGCGACCCCCTAAGAATATCATGGACCGACCGACTAACGGCTCCCGCATGGGCCGGACCGACCTGCTGATGCTGCTGGTCGTCCTGCTCTGGGCCGTCAACGTCTCGGTCATCAAGATCGGCCTGCGCTCGCTTTCGCCCCACGCCTTCAACGCCGCCCGCCTGGTCCTGGCCGCGCTCGCCTACGCCGTCGTGCTCGCGGTCCGGCCGGCCCGGCCCGGCCGGTCCCGCCGGGGCGACGGCTGGAAGGCCGCCGCCCTGGGCCTGCTGGGCATCACGTTCTACCAGGTCTTCTTCATCAGGGGCGTCAGCCTGATGCCCGCCTCGACCGCCTCGATCGTCATGGGCACGAGCCCCGTCTTCATCGCCGTGCTGGCCACGGTCTTCGGCGAGGAGCGCATCCCGCCGGCCGGCTGGGCCGGCATCGCCATCTCCTTCGCCGGATTCATGCTTGTCGTCGCCGGGGAGAACGGCGGGCTGGCCTTCACCTGGGAGGCCTGGCGCGGGGCCGTGCTGATCCTGGTGGCCAATGTTTTCTGGGCCGGCTACACGGTCTTTTCCCGGCCGCTCCTCGAACGGAACTCGGCCTTCCGCGTGGCCGGCCAGGGCGCCATCTTCGGCACGGCCGTCTATCTGCCGTTCGCGGCCAGGGACCTGGCCCGGGTCTCCTGGGACCGCGTCCCGTGGCAGGGCTGGGCGGCCATCGCCTATGCCGGGCTCATCGCCATCTTCCTCTGCTTCGCGATCTGGTACGAATCGGTCCAGGCCGTGGGCAGCGCCAAGACCGGGATCTACAGCAACCTGTCGCCCATTCTGACCATCTTCTTCGCCGGTCTTCTCCTCGGCGAGCGCCTGGCCGCGCTCCAGGCCGTCGGCGCGGCGGTCACCCTGGCCGGGGTCTACCTCACCCGGTCGGGCTACCGGTTCTTCGAGCGGAAGGGCGCACCGGCGATCGAGGCGGGCGGCGGCCGGCGGGCCGGTCAGCGGAACCCGTAGATCTTGTGGAGCTGGACGGAGAGGCGGAGCCCATCGATCCCGGCCCGGCCGGCGTCCTCGAGAAGGCGGACGGCCTTCTTCATGCTCCACCCGGCGTTCGATTCGGGCTGGAGGATGACCGGCGTCGTCAGCGGGAAGGCGGCCCTCACGGCCCGGACGTCATCCAGGCAGAGAGGGCGGCAGACGACGAGCTTGACCTCGCGGGCCTTTTTCCGGGATGCCGGGTGGACCGCGTAGCCGGGCGGCTTGGGCGAAACCGAGAGCCAGTCCGCGTCGGGATCGGGAGGGAAGGTCCCGTTCGATTCGATCTGGACCAGGAAGCCCCCGGCGTGGAGGCGCTTGACGAGCGGCCGGACGTTCTGGGCCAGAGGCTCGCCGCCCGTCAGGCAGACCCAGGTCGTGGGATATCCGCCGCGGAGGCGCTCGACCTCGGCGGCGATGGCCTCGACGGACCACTGGCGGCCGCCGCGCCAGGCCGTTTTCGTGTCGCAGAAGCCGCAGCGGAGGTTGCAGCCGGCCAGCCGGACGAAGATGGTCGGCTCGCCCTGGCGCAGGCCTTCGCCCTGAGGCGAGGCGAAGATCTCAATCGTCTTCAGCGTAGGCGGCCGACGCATCCTCGGACTCCCAGACGGTCACGGCTTCGACCGGGTATTTCTTTCTGAGCTCGCCGTAGAAGTGGCGGGCCAGGTTCTCTGCCGACGGATTGAAGGCGAAGACCTCGTTGAGCAGGGCGTGGTCGGGCAGCACGGCGGCCAGGTCCTTCTTGATCTCGGTGAAATCGAAGCCCAGGCCGGTCCGGTCCAGCTCGCGGACGGCGATGGCGACCTCGACCTGGAAGGTGTGGCCGTGGACCTTCTCGCACTTGCCTTTGTATTCCTGGAGATAATGGGCGGCCGAGAACTTGTCCCGGACCTTCAGCGTCCAGCTCATCGGGAACCTCCCTTTCGCAGGCGGGCCAGGAGCGGGTCCTCGCGGCCGACGGCCTTCCAGGCCCGGGCCCGGAAGCGGCAGGACGAGCACGTCCCGCAGGGGCGCTCCGCGCCGGCGTAGCACGAGACCGAATAGGAATAGTCGGCGCCGAGGCCGAGCCCCAGCCGGATGATGTCCGTTTTGCCCAGGCCCAGGAGCGGCGCGAGGATCCGGGGCCGGGGCCCGCCGAACGCGGCCCGGGTGCCGGCCCGGACGGCCCGCTCCATGGCCGTGACGAAAGCGCGGGTCGTATCGGGGTAGTCGGGCGAATCCTCGACGTGGAAGCCGCAGACGAGATCGCGGATGCCGCGGGCCTCGGCCCAGGCGGCGGCCAGCGCCAGGAAGATGCCGTTGCGGAAGGGGACGTACGTCGCCGGCGGGCCGGCCGGCGACGTGGGCCGGCGGGGCGAGCGGGGGAGGGGGATCCGGGGATCGGTCAGGGCCGAGCCGCCGACCGGCCGGAGGTCGACCTTGAGGATAGTATGCGGGACGCCCAGGCGGCCGGCCGTCTTCCGGGCCATCGCGATCTCGACGCGATGGCGCTGGCCGTAGTCGAAGGTCAGGGCCCGGACGTCGTCGCACCGGGAGCGGGCCCAGGCGAGCGCGGTCGTGGAATCGAGCCCGCCCGAGAACAGCACAACGCAGGATCTCACGTATTCGACTCCGCCCCGATGATAATGGACGGCGGGGGGAATATCAACCCGGCCATGGCGGCGGAAGGAGCGGGGCGGCCCCCGGCGCCCGTTCCCGTTGTTTGACAGTCCCGGGAGGGGGTGGTATATCTTGAGGTTCCGAAGATGAGCGAAGAAAAGATCAAGGAAGGCGTCGCCGGGGTCGTCCGGATCTACGAGCTCCTCGACCGCGTCCGCACGCGGCGGGACCTGGACATCCGGGACGATCAGTTCGATTTCACTGTCATGCTCGAAGCCGCCCGGTACGCGGGCCGGCGCCGCATCCCCCTGAGCCTGATCGATACCGGCCGGCTCGGCCTCGAAGAGATGGAGTCCCTGGCCAAGGCCGGCGCCCGCATCCTGACGTCCGACGAGGCCAGGCCGCGGGCCGCGGAATGGGAGATCCTGCAGCGGGCCAGCCGCGACGGCGGCACCCGCCTTTCCGTGCTCTGGAACGGCCCGCTCTCCGAGCCCGAAGGGGCGGGGGCGATCTCGCTCCAGGCGCTGACCGACCTCCTCGAGAAGGGGGTGGACTTCCATGTTTCGAACAGGACCCGGCCCCGGGACCCGGCGCGCCTGGCCGAGCTGGCCGCGGCGGCCCGCAAGGGCCGGGCGTTCTTCGTCATCTATCATGCCGGTCCCCTGGCCGAGGGCCTGGCCGCGCCGGCCGCGCACCGGGCCTGGATCCACTTCTCCGACGGATCGATCGCCGACGGGGCGGCCGGGGCCCAGGCCGTCGTTCTCGCCGCGGCCGCGGCGAAGGCGGGCTCCCGGGCCGTCGTCCACATCGAGCGCGGGCTCGGCCGGGAGCTCCTCGAGGAACTTTGGGAGGCCGGGGCGGCGCTTCTTTTCCGGACGCCGCCGAGCGACGACCGGTCCCTGCTCCGGCCGATCGAGCGGAAAGCGGCCAGGCGGAAGCTTCCGGCCCGCGCCTACCGCATCTCGACCGCCTTCCTGCCCTGAGCGCTCCGATCCCTTGAAAAACGGGGGCGTTCCGCTACAATACGCCTCTTATGGACGCGCACCAGCTGGGACAGACACTGCCGCTGTGGGGGATCGTTCCCTTCGTGGGGCTCCTCCTGTCCATCGCCTTCGTGCCGCTCAAGGCCCCCCATTTCTGGGAGAGCCACAAGAACAAGGGACTGGTCGCGTTCCTCTGGGCCCTGCCCGTCGCCGGCTACTTCCTCCTCAACGCGCCGCATGAGCTGGCCCTGTCGATCAAGGACTACGCCTCGTTCCTGCTCCTGCTCACGGCCCTGTTCATCGTCTCCGGCGGCATCGTCCTCAAGGGCGACCTCAAGGCCACGCCCGAGGTCAACACGCTGTTCCTCCTGGTCGGCGCCATCCTGGCCAATTTCATCGGCACGACCGGCGCGAGCATGCTCCTCATCCGGCCGCTGCTCAAGACCAATTCCGAGCGCAAGTTCACCAGGCACATCCCGATCTTCTTCATCTTCCTCGTCTCGAACATCGGCGGCCTGCTGACCCCGCTCGGCGATCCGCCGCTGTTCATGGGCTTCATCAAGGGCGTGCCCTTCTTCTGGACCCTGCGCCTGTGGCCGATCTGGGCGACCATGGTCGGCGGCACGCTGCTGATGTTCTACATCTACGACGGCCTCCAGTACCGCAAGGAGGCGTGCCGGGACCTGATCCGGGACCGCCGGCGGGCCGAGCCGCTGCGCCTGACTGGGACGATCAACTTCGTCTGGGCGGCCGGGATCGTCGCGGGCATCTTCCTGCCCTTTCCCCAGCGCGAGGGCCTGCTCATCCTCATGGCCGTACTGTCGCTCCTGACGACCCGGCGCCAGTGCCGGATCGACAACGGCTTCAACTACAACCCGATCCTCGAAGTGGCCATCCTGTTCGCCGGCATCTTCGTGACCATGACCCCGGCGCTCCTCATTCTGAACGCCCGCGCCGGCCAGCTCGGCCTGTCCCATCCCTGGCAGTTCTTCTGGACGACGGGCGCCCTGTCGTCCTTCCTCGACAACACGCCGACCTACCTGGCCTTCCTCTCCATGGCCCAGGGGCTCGGCCTCCACGGCCCGGTCGCGGGCATCTCGACGGTCTTCCTCCAGGCGATCAGCGCCGGCGCCGTCTGCATGGGCGCGAACTCCTACATCGGCAACGGCCCGAATTTCATGGTCAAGGTCATCGCCGAGGAATACAAGCTGAAGATGCCGTCGTTCTTCGGCTACATGGCCTACTCGATGCTCTTCCTCGTGCCCCTCTATGTCGTCGTGACGCTGGTCTTCTTCAGGTAAACCGTCCGGCAACCCCGCCATGAACTCCTTGTTCGATCTCCTCCTGGACGGGACCGCGGCAGCGGGCCGTCCGCGCCGGCCCGGTTTCGCTTCCGGCGGGACGGCCGGCCGCGCGGCGACGCTACTAATAGCGCGGGCGGAGGCGCCTTCTACAAAAAAAAGTGGTCGCCGGCCAGAAAAGACTTGACAATTGGTTCAAATGCTCTATAAATGAAAATGAATTTGAAGAACGGTCGCGAGGAACGACGAAAGATCCAGCGGAAAGAGGAATTCAACGATGAAAGTCGCTTTGCTGTATAGCTCGAAGGCCGGCATGGAGGCCACTCTCTCCTGCCGCCGCGACGAGCACAAGGACGAGGAGGACGAGCCTCCACTGCCGAACGACATGCTCGCCGAGTGCGACTCGGACGAGACGATCGCCGCGGTCGGGCATGCTCTCCAGGAACGACACCAGGTCCTCTTCATCGAGTCCGATGAGAAGGCCTACGGCCGGCTGAAACGCCAGCGCCCGCACCTGGTCTTCAATATCGCCGAGCGCGTCATCGGCCCCAACCGCGAATCGCACATCCCGACCGTCTGCGAGATGCTGGACATCCCCTACACCGGATCAGACCCGCTGACGCTCGGCATCTGCCTCGACAAGTCGCGGGCCAAGGAGATCCTGTCCTACCACCGGATCCCCAACCCGGCCTTCTGGATCGTCGAGTCGGCCGCGGCCATCCCGGCGAGCGTGCGCCTGCCGGCCATCGTCAAGCCGCTGACCGAGGGCTCGAGCAAGGGCATCAAGAACAATTCCCTCGTCCGGACGCTGGGCGAGCTCTACGAGCGCGTCGACGAGGTCGTGACGGCCTACAAGCAGCCGGTCATCGTCGAGCGGTTCCTGGCCGGCCGCGAGTTCACGGTCGGCGTCCTGGGCAACGCGCCGAACTACGAGGTCCTGCCCATCGTCGAGATCGATCACGGCCAGCTCCCCGCCGGGGCGGCCCCCATATATTCCTATGAGGCCAAGTGGCTCTGGGACACGAGGGAAAAGCCCCTCGAGATCTTCAAGTGCCCGGCGCCCATCCCCGGCGTCCTCCAGGCCAAGATCGAGGACATCGTCGCCCGGACCTGCGCGGTCCTGCGCATCCGGGACTGGTGCCGGGTCGACGTCCGGCTCGACGAGAAGGGCGAGCCCAACATCCTCGAGGTCAATCCGCTGCCGGGCATCCTGCCCCGCCCCGAGGACAATTCCTGCCTGCCCAAGGCGGCCCGGACCGCCGGGTATTCCTATTCGGACCTGATCCACAGGGTCGTGGAGGAGGCCGCCAAGCGCTGCGGCCTCCGTCAAACGCGCGTCCGGCCCGCGGCGAGCGAACGGCCGGCGGTCCTCGCGGATCGTGCATGATCCCAGCCCCAACGATCGCCATCGTCTTCAACGCCTACGAACCGAGACCGACAGCGGCGGCGGAGCGTTTGTCGGAGGAGTCCGTGGCGGAGATGGCCCAGCAGGCGCACGACGCCGTTCGCTCGCTGGGGCTCGGCGCGACGCTCATCCCGCTGCAGAGGAGCCTGCTCAACTTCGCCGGCCGGATCCGGGAGGTCAACCCGGACGTGCTGATCAACCTCTGCGAGGGCTACTACGGCCGGCCCCAGTGGGAATCGAACGTGGCCGGGATCTTCGAGCTCATGAGCCTGAGCTTCACCGGGAGCGCGGCCAAGACCCTGGCCTTCTGCCAGGACAAGTTCAAAGCCAAGGCCGTGCTCCGCGCGGCCGGGCTGCCGACGGCGCCGGCCCAGCTCATGATCACCGGGGACGAGCCCCTGGAGCTGCGCTTCCCGCTCATCGTCAAGCCCAACGCCGAGGACGCGAGCCTGGGCATCTATCCTCACTCCGTCGTCCGGGACGAGCCGGCGCTGCGGCAGCAGGTCCGGCGCTGCCTGGACAATTATCGGCAGCCGGTCCTGGTCGAGGCCTTCATCGACGGCCGGGAGTTCAACGTCTCGGTCATGGAGGACGGCGCGGTGACGCCGCTGCCGGTCTCCGAGATCGATTTCTCGGCCTTGCCCAAGGACATGCCGCGCATCCTCGGCTACGAGGCCAAGTGGTTCGAGGACAATCCGCTCTACCAGAAAACCCCGCCCATCTGCCCGGCGCCGATCGACGACGAGCTCCGGGCCAGGCTCCAGGGACTGGCCGCCGCGGCCTTCCGGACCATGGGCTGCCGGGACTACGCGCGGGTGGATTTCCGCATGGACGCCAAGGGCCGGCCGTTCATCCTCGAGGTCAATCCCAATCCCGATATCAGCACCAACGCGGGGTACGCCCGGGCGCTCAAGGCGGCCGGGATCGAGTACGCCGGGTTCTGGAGCGTCATGGTGCAGAACGCCCTGGCCAGGAAGGTCGTCAATGATCCGGCGGATGCAGGCGGGCGATAAGGCGGCCGTGCTCGGGCTCGTCCGGGCCACGGGCTTCTTCACGGAGCCCGAGGTCGTCGTGGCCGAGGAGCTCATCGACGTTTTCCTCGACCGGCCCGAGCAGAAGGATTATGACGTCGTGGTGGTCGAGGACCAGGCCGGGGCGCCGGCCGGCTATCTGACCTGGGGCCCGACGCCGCTGGCCGAGGACGTTTACGACCTCTACTGGATGGCCGTGGCGCCTGCCCAGCAGGGCCTTGGCCGCGGCAAGGAGATGGTCCGCTGGCTCGAGGCCGAGGTCGGCCGCCGGAACGGGCGGCTGATCCTCATCGAAACCTCGTCGCAGCCGAAGTACCACGGCACGCGGCAGTTCTATATCGGTTTGGGGTATCGGGAGGTCGCCCGGGTGCCCGATTATTACCGGCCCGGCGACGATCGCGTCATATACGCGAAGTATCTTCGTTAGGAGTCATGGAGATGGACGACTGGCAACGACTGCTCAAAGGCGCTCTCAGGAAGCCCGAGGAGATCGCCCAAAAGTTCGGTCTTGACGTCGAGGAGGTCCGCCGGATCGCCAAGGTGTTCAAGATCCAGATCACGCCCTACTATGCCGGGCTGATCAAGGAGCGGGGCGACGCCATGTGGCGCCAGATGGTCCCCGATCCGGCCGAGCTGAAGGAGGACACGGGGGTGGCCGACCCGCTCGAGGAGGACGCCGATTCCCCGGTGCCGAGCATCGTTCACCGCTATCCGGACCGCTGCCTGTTCCTTGTCTCGCACAGCTGCGCCTCGTATTGCCGCTTCTGCACGCGGAAGAGGAAGGTCGGCGATCCGTCGAAGATCCACCCGCGCTACATCGAGGACGGGCTCGCCTACATCCGGGCCCACGAGGAGATCCGCGACGTCATCGTCTCGGGCGGCGACCCGCTCATGCTCAGCGATCGCCGCCTCGAGGCGATCATCAAGGGCCTCCGGGCCATCCCGCACATCGAGATCATCCGCATCGGCACGCGCGTGCCCTGCGTCCTGCCTCAGCGGGTCACCGAGAAGCTCGCGGCCATGCTCAAGAAGTACCACCCGCTCTACGTCAACGTGCATTTCAACCACCCCGACGAGATCACGCCGGAATCGTCCCGGGCCCTGGGCCTGCTGGCCGATGCCGGCATCCCGCTGGGGAACCAGACCGTGCTGCTCAAGGGCGTCAACGACGACCCTCTGGTGATGCGCCGGCTCATGCAGAAGCTGCTGTCCGTGCGGGTCCGGCCCTACTACATTTACCAGGCTGACTACGTCTCGGGGACCGAGCACCTGCGGACGAGCGTCGAGAAGGGACTCGAGGTCATGGAGAACCTGCGCGGCTGGACCTCCGGATTGGCCGTGCCCTACTACTGCATCGACGCGCCTGGAGGCGGCGGCAAGATCCCGCTCCTGCCGAAATACCTGCAGTCCATCACCGACGAGCAGGTCGTCCTGCGCAATTACGCCGGCGAGTTGTTCGTCTATCCGCAGGTGAAGACCAAGCCGAAGCGCCGGCCCCGGCCGGCCGTCGCCCCCTGCTACAGCTTCGAAGGCGGCCCCCCGATGCCATGATGGGGGACCAATAAGAGCGGACCGAACCTTCGCAAAGAGGGGACCAGGTCTTCGTAAAAATCCGCTGCGGCCCGCTCCTGCCGCGATCCGTACTGGCCGCCGCGGGGTGAACCGCCCGCCGCAGTCAGCCCCGGCCGGGGCCGTCCAGGTTCGCCCCTTCTTATCTCAGCGATTCCAGGTACTTGCCCAGGCCGGCCGCTTTCACGATGGCCAGCGTCTCCTCGCCGCCGAGGCCCCGCTTCTCCTTGAGCGACTCGAGGATGCGGATGATCGAGAAGGCCACCTCGGCCGTCTGTCCCCCCTCCGCCTGCCGGTCCTTGAGATAGGAGATGGCGTCATACAGGACGGCGTTGGCTTCGCCATAGCTGACGGGGTCCCGAGAGCCATGGGCCGCGACCCACTTCGGCGTGCCGAGGATGTCGTTGACGTGCGACTGGATGAGGTAGGTGGCCCGGCCGATGAGCTTGAGGTTGCTCGGGCTGACGTTGGTCATGGTGTTCCCGACGACCTTGCCCAGCTTGGCCATGACCGCGGTCGAGTGGGCGTTGAGAAGCATCTTGGCCGCCATCTGCTGGCGCAGGCCGAAAGGATCGGCTTCGGCCCGGACGGACACCGGCACCGCCACGAGCCGGCCGGCCGCGCCCGCCCAGCGTCGCCGGACCCGCTCGGCGAGCTCCGGGAACTCCTTCGCCGGCCGGGCGGAGAGGATGATGACGCCGGCGTCGGCGCCCCCCGCCGCGGCCAGCCGCAGGACCTTGACGAACGAGGACCCGGGATCGTCGAAGGCCCGGTCCTCCGGGGTCATGGCGACGAGGACGCACAGATCGCCCTTCTTCGGCCCCCGGCCCTCCGTGTTCGCGTCGGACAGCGAGAAGTCGTAGAGCCCGGCCTGATCGTCGCCCGCCTTCTTCAGGCTCTCGAGGGCCGCCCGCCGCAGGTACGGGTCCGCGACCTCTGTCTCGAACGGCTGCCGGTAGATCTCCGCCTTCAGGCCCCGGAAGGGGCGGCCCAGGAAGGCGCGCCAGGCCTCCGCCGGGGTCGCGGCCTTCGTCCAGACCTGGATCCAGCACTTCCTCTTCGGCTCCCGGACCGTGTCCAGCGGCGCCAGCCGGAAGGTCGGGCTCCGCTCGGTGCTGTCGATGAACACGGTGATCAGGCCGCGCTCGGCGTAATAGGTCGAGAAACGCCCGCCGGCGTAGGCGGCCGCCTCGAGATCGGTCAGGGCGGCCAGCTCCGGCAGCGCCGCCCGGGCCCCGGCCAGTACGCCGCTGAAATCGGCCAGCCTGGCCGCGACGCTCGTCCCGCCCCGGGACCGGCCGCCGGCGAAGCCGAGCTTCTCCATGTCCCGCGGGCCGAGGACGGGCGCCAGGACGCGCTCCACCGCCGTTTCGACGATGGCCGCCACGACGTACGTTTCGATCGTCGTGGCCTGCATCCGCGTCGAACCGGTGATGGCCTGCGGCCCGGTCGTCAGGTTGATCTTGGTGATGCCCGGCTCGGTCAGGACGCTCCGGCTGCGGTCGAAGGGCATCAGCCGCTCGTCGGGGTTGTTGTAGACGAAGTAGAGCTTCTTGCGGCTCTCGGCGGGATCGTACCCGGGTTCCGCCTTCCACTCGTCGAGCGCGGCCAGCACGGTCCCGATGACCGATGAAGTCTCCCCGCCTTCGGTGACGCAGATGACAACGTCGCCCTTGGCCACGCCCCGGTCATGGAGCTGGAGCCGCCCGATGAGCTGCAGGTCCTCGAAGCCCTCGAGCGAGCTGATGAGGGCCCGGTCCGCGCCGGTCATCTCGCCGACGAGGCCGGCCTCGATCCCGTCTTTCGCCGGGAGGCGTCCGGCCGCCTTCTTCCAGATCCGGGCGTCGGCCTTGACCGCGCGCCAGAAGGGGCGCCAGAAGGCGCTCTCCATCTGCTTGGCCAGCCGCCCCGTCGCGCCGCAGCCGTAGATGTAGATCTTCCGGCCGCCGAGGATGGCCGTCTCGACCGCCCGGGCCGCCTGTTCAAGCGCCTCGGGCGCCGCGGCCAGCTCCTCCAGCCTGGCCAGGACGTCGTCGTCGACCGACGAGAGCATGCGCAGCCCGGCCTGGGTGTCCTCGCGGACCCGTTCCCCGAGGTACCAGGTTTTTGGATGCCGCTGCTCGGTCAGAAGGGTGTGCAGCTGGAACTGGGTCTTGTTCTGGACATAATCGACGGACTCGGCCGACGGCTCGATCCCCAGCAGCTTGAGCAGCCCGCCCGGGGGCGCGCCCGCCGCCTGCCGGTCCTGCCCTGCGCCTGCCGCCAGCCCGCCGCCCAGCAGGACCGCCGCGGCCGCCGCCAGCCAGAAGCTCCTCTTGGCCCGGGCGGACATCGGCCTCAGTCCTTCCCGTACTGGCGCTCGTCGTCGAGGATGTCGCGGGCCTGCCAATCCCGGATCCAGTCCTCGACGCTGAAGACCTGGGCCCCGCCCCCGGCCGCCGAGCAGACGACCCGGCCGAGGCCGCAGTTGACGATCATCTTCTTGCAGATGAAGCAGGGGAGGGCGTTGATCGGCTTCTCGCCCTCCGGCTCGCTGCCGTAGATGTACATGTCCCCTCCGAGCAGGCTGACCCCGGCCCGGGCCGCGTTGATGATGGCGTTCTGCTCGGCGTGAACGCTGCGGCAGAGCTCGTAGCGCTGGCCGTGGGGGATGGCCAGCCGGTCCCGCAGGCAGAAGCCGTGCTCGAGGCTGTCCTTGGTCTTCCGGGGCGCGCCGACGTAGCCCGTCGAGATGATCTGGTCGTCCCGGACGATGATGGCCCCGATGGACCGCCGGAAACACGTGCTCCGGCGCGAGACCTCCTTGGCGATGCCCAGGTAATACTGGTCCTTGGACGTTCTCTGCGGCCTCATGCGACCTCCTCGAGCTTGCGCTGGAATTCTGCCAGGGTCCCGTCGTTGACGATCAGGCGGTCGGCCGCCGCCAGGCAGGCCTCGAGCTGCTGGGCCCCGGCCCCGCCGGCCCGCTCCTGGCCCTCTTTCTTCCGGAAGGTCTCGAGATCGCCGGCCGATTCGTCCCGGCCCCGGCGCGCCGCCCGGGCGAACCGCAGCTCGATCGGCGCGTCGATGGCCAGCAGGAGGAAGCCCTCCTGGCGCCGGAGGAACTCGATCTCGCGCAGGTTGCGGATGCTGTCGATGACCGCCCGCTCGCCAGGACCGATCTTGGCCATCGTCCGCCGGGCCAGGACGTCGGGGCCGAAGCTGCGCCGCAGATCGTTGCCGGTCCGGATGAGGTTGTCCCGGCTGGCCGGCTCGCCCCGCCGCGCCAGCTCCTCCCGGATGACGTCGGACAGGGAGTGATAGGCGTAGCCCCTGGTCCCGAAATAGGCAGCGGCCTCGCCCTTGCCGGCCCCGTTCGTGCCCGTCAATCCGATCAGCCGCGGCGGCACGGTCATTTTCTGAAAATCCTCGGCAGGGCCCGGACGTAATTCCCGAGCGGCGCGGTGGCCGCGATGCGCCGCCACTCCTTGCGCAGGCCCAGGACGGCCCGCAGCCGGCTCCCGAGGCCCTGGCCATGGAAGGCGGCGATGGCCTTCTCGATGACGCCTTCGAGGCTCCGGTCGTAGGGGAACCACCAGGTCTGCGATCTCTTGCGGAAGAAGTCCATGTCGACGTACTTGATGTCGACGAGCCCGAGCAGGCCGAAGGGGCCATGCGACCGGCCCATGCCGGTCTGCTTGATGCCGCCCCAGATCGCCCGCGGCTCGACGAACGAGTACATGTGGTCGTTGACGGTGACCGACCCGGCCTCCAGGCGCTCGGCGAACCAGGCCGCCCGCTTCCGGTCGCGGGTCCAGACCGAGGCGGTCAGGCCGTAGTCGCTGTCGTTGGCCAGGGCGACGGCCTCGTCGTCGCCGTCGTAGGCCATGATCGGCAGCGTCGGGCCGAACGTTTCCTCGGTCATGCAGCGCATCGTATGATCGACGCCCGTGAGCACGGTCGGCTCGATGAAGTAGCCGGGCAGGCCGGCGACGCGGCCGCCCCCGACCGGGACCGCCGCGCCCCTGGCCCGCGCGTCGGCGATGTGCTCCTCGACGACCGCGAGCTGCCCGGCGTTGGCCATCGGCCCCATGTCGACGCCGGGCTCGAGGGGATCCCCGACCCGGACCTGACGGGCCAGCTCGACGACCCGGGCCGTGAACGCCCCGGCGATCTCCCGGGCGGCGTAGACCCGCTCGATCGACCCGCAGCTCTGGCCGCAGTTCATGAAGGCCGTCCAGACGGCCCCCCGGGCGGCCCGTTCGAGGTCGGCGTCCGGGCAGACGATCATCGGGTCCTTGCCGCCGAGCTCGAGGGCCGCGTTGGTCAGGTTCCGGCCGCAGAGCTCGAGCACCCGCCGGCCGACGCCGACGCTGCCCGTGAACTGGACGCTCCGGATGTCCGGGTGGACGATCATGGCCTCGGCTTCCGGCACGCGGCAGACCACGACGTTGAAAACGCCGGGCGGCAGGCCGGCCTCGACCAGGATCTCGCCGACGGCCAGGGCCGCGAGCGGGGTCGTCGTCGAGGGCCGGAGGACGACGGTGTTGCCCGCGGTCAGGGCGCTGAGCGTGTCGCAGAAGGGGATGAGGAAGGGGAAATTCCAGGGCGAGATGACGAGGGTCGGCCCCAGGGGGTCGAAGCGGAAGGCCGCGGCCTTGTTGAAGAACAGGGGGGTATGGTGGCCGGTCCGCCGCGACCGGAGCAGGCGCCCCTGGCCGCGGCCGTAATAATCGAGGGATTGGAGGGCGCCGAAAACCTCGACCGACAGGGACTCGGGATAGGGCGAGCCCTTTTCCATGGCGATCAGGCGCCCGATCCCGGGGGCCCGCCGGGCCAGGATGTTCTCGGCCCGCTTGAAAACGGCCCGCTTCTCCCGCGGATCGAGACGGCGCCAGGCCGGGCCGGCCTCTTTGGCGGCCCGGACGGCCCGCCCGCAGTCGTCCGGCGAGGCGACCGAGACCTCGCCCACGGGCTCGAGGGTGGCCGGGTTCACGGAGACGAGCTTGTCCGCGGTCTCGACGCGCTCGTTGCCGATGATCAGACGTCCGTCCATGGGGGCGTCCCTCAGCCGGCCTGCTCCGTCTCCTTCCGGCGGGCCTTGTCACGGCGGCGGCCCACCACCAGGGCGATCAGGATGCCGAGGCCGTACAGGAGGATCATCGGGACGGCCACGATGCTCTGGGTGATGGCGTCCGGCGTGGGCGTGATCACGGCGGCGAGGACGAAGGCGGCCAGGACGGCGTACTTGAAGTTGCGGACCATCCAGCGGGCCGTGACCAGGCCCATCTTGGCCAGGAAGTAGATGATCGTCGGCAGCTCGAAGACGGCGGCGATGCCGAGGAGGACCTTGAGAGCGAAGCCCAGATAGTCGTCGGCCTTGATGACCGGCTGGAAGTCCGAGCCGAGCTGAATGAAGAAGCGGCAGGCCCAGGGGAAGACGATGAAGTAGCCGAAGGCCGCGCCGAGCAGGAAGAAGACGGTCGTCATGAACACGAAGGGGATGACGTACTTCTTCTCTTTCTGGTAGAGCCCCGGCGCGACGAAGTACCAGATCTGGAGGAAAATGAACGGCGACATGATGAAGAGGGAGGCCAGGAAGCCGACCTTCATGTAGAGCATGAACGGCGCGGTCAGGCCCGTGTAGGCGAGCTTGGCGCCTTCGGGCAGATACCGGGTCACCGGCCGGGCCAGGATCTTGAAGATGTCCTTGGCGAAGATCCAGCCCGGGACGAACCCGAGGATCAGGGCCAGGATGGCGTAGAAGAGCCGCTTCCGGAGGTCCTCCAGATGCTCGAGGAAGGTCATCTCGTCAGGAGATTTTTTGCCCTTCCCCAGTCCCATGATCCTCGCTGCCCTTCTTGGTTTCTCCGCCCTTGTCCTTGGGGCTCTCGTCCGGGACGGCGGTCAGATCGTCCGCGAACGAGCGCACCCCGGACCGCAGGTCATCGACCCCGGACTGGATGTCCTTGCGGATGTCGTTGATCTCCGAGGCCTCGATCTCGTCGTTGATGCGGCCCTTGATCTCCTCCGAGGTCTTCTTGAACTCGCGCATGGCCTTGCCGACCGAGCGGCCGATCTCGGGGAGCTTCCTCGGGCCGAAAACGAGCAAGGCGATGACAAAGATGAGGAGGAGTTCCTCCGTTCCAAGGCTGCCGAACATGTTCGTCTCGCGGCGCTATTATAGCACGGCGCGGGGAGGCCGCCAAAGCCGGGCCCGCGCGGCTTTACACCGGCCGCGGCGGATGGTAAAATTAGCGGGACGTGAAGTCTATGAAAAAAGGCCTTGTCCCCCTGATCGTGGCGGGGCTCGTCCTGCTTTCGACGCCCTCGCACGACGAGGATCTCTGGGCCGCCGCCGGGAGCAAGGCCCGGGCCGTGGCCGGCCTCCTCGAGCAGAATTATTACCAGCCGCTCAACGAGGAGGCCCTGGCCGTGGCCTCGATCAAGGGGACGCTGGACACGCTCGATCCCCACTCCTACTTCCTCGACCCCTCGAGCTTCTCCCGAATGCGCGAGGACTATTCTGGCAAGTATTTCGGCGTCGGCCTGCAGATCCAGAAGCAGGGCGACAGCATCGTCGTCATCGCCCCGATCGAGGGCGGGCCGGCCTGGCGCCTGGGCCTGCTGCCCGGCGACGTCATCTCGCGCATCAACGGCGAGTCCACGGTGCCGATCTCGAGCTATGACGCCATGCAGAAGCTCCGCGGCGAGAAGGGCACCAAGGTCGACATCACCGTCGTCCGCGACGGAGTCGACAAGCCGCTCGAGCTGACCATCGTCCGAGAGGAGATCCCGCTCCTGAGCGTCCCCTACGCCTTCCTCCTCGACGGGGGCATCGGCTACGTCTACATCAGGAACTTCGGCGAGGAGACGCCGCGGGAGCTCGAGGAGGCCCTGCAGAAGCTCACGGCCCAGGGGATGAAGAGCCTCGTCCTCGACCTGCGCCTGGACACCGGCGGGGGCCTGGCCGCCTCGGTCGAGATCTCGGACCTGTTCCTTCCCCGGGGCGAGCTGATCGTGTCCATGAAGGGCCGCAATCCCTACTTCGACAAGGAGTTCCGGGCCTACGCCGACGGCCAGTACGAGAAGCTGCCCCTGGTCATCCTCATCGACCAGGGCACGGCCAGCGCCTCCGAGATCGTCAGCGGTGCGGTCATGGACCACGATCGGGGCCTCATCGTAGGCGAGGACTCCTGGGGCAAGGGCCTGGTCCAGCAGCTCTTCCCGCTGGCCCCGAACATGGCCGTGGCCCTGACCGTGGCCAAGTACCTGACCCCGAGCGGGCGGTCCATCCAGCGCGATTACAGCCATCTCGACGAATACCTGATGAGCAAGCGCGCCCCCGAGGCCAGCCGCGAGATCCGCTACACCGAGCACGGCCGCAAGGTCCTCGGGCAGGGCGGCATCACCCCCGACTACGCCGTCGATTCCCTGCTCAAGCCGGTCACGGGCCGGCTGCGCCTGAGCGGGATGTTCTTCGCCTACGCCCGGAAGCTCGTTCAGCACCAGACCGACCTCGGCCGGAAGCTGATGCTGCCGCAGGAAGCCCGGGCAGGCGAGCCCGTCTCGGCCGGCAAGATCCGGGTCGGCCAAGCCTTCGTCGTCACCGACGAGGTCGTGGCCGATTTCCGCAAGTACCTCGCCTCCCGCAAGGCGCAATACGACGCGGCGGCGTTCCGCGAGGCCGAGCCGGAGATCCGGCGGGAGATCGAGCGCGAGGTCACCGGGGCCATCTGGGGCGTCGACGCCGGGGTCAAGATCTCGCGGGAGAGCGATCCTGTCGTCCTCAAGGCCATCGAGGTCATGCCCGAAGCGACCCGGCTCCTCGACCGGGAATGACCGGCGCCGGCGGCCGCGCCGCCGGGCGCCGAAGGGGACGAGAAAGGAGACCGGTATGACCATCGCCCTCGCGTCCGACCACGCCGGCTACGAGCTCAAGGCCGGCATCGCCGAGTACCTGAAGGCCCGGGGCGTCGACTTCGTCGACTTCGGCTGCGGCCCGGGCGAAAAAGTGGATTACGTCGAGTACGGGTCGAAGGCCGCCCGGGCCGTCGTTTCCGGCCGATGCGACCGGGCCATCCTCGTCTGCGGCACCGGGCTCGGCATGGCCATCGTGGCTAACAAGTTCAAGGGCCTGCGGGCCACCCCGTGCGGCATCGAATACGCCGCCGAGGTCAGCCGCTCCCATAACGACTCGAACTGCCTGGCCCTGGGCGGCCGCACCCAGACCCTTGAGCTGGCCACCCGCCTGGTGCGGATCTGGCTCGAAACGCCCTTCGAGGCCGGCCGGCACGCCCGGCGGGTCCAGATGATCAGCGACCTAGAGACCGCAAATTTCAAATAAGGACAGGTGACATGCCGACTTTCGCCGAAAAAGCCCAGGACCTGGCCGCCCGGACCGAGCGGAACAGCGCCTGGCGCCAGCAGGACTGCTTCAACCTCATCCCTTCCGAGGCCACGCCCTCGCTCCTGGTCAAGATGTTCGAGATCGCCGACCCGGCCGGCCGCTACGCCGAGCACCGGACGATGAAGGGCGAGGAGGTTTATTTCTACCAGGGCACGGACTTCATCCGCGACATCGAGATCGAGTGCCAGCGCGAGATGGCGGCCTTTTTCGGCTGCACCGACATCGAGCTCCGGCCGATCAGCGGCCAGATGGCCAACGAGTGCGTCTTCAAGGGCCTGGTCAAGTTCATCAACCGCGGCCGGGCCGCGGGCCAGCTCTCGCGGCGCATCCGGCTGGTCTTCAACAACGAGCTCATCTACGGCGGGCACCTCAGCGCCCAGCCGATGGGGGCGCTGTTCAATTACGTCGAGGAAGACCCGGCGACGGGCAAGGAGCGGATCGTCAACCTGCCCGTCCGCAAGGACAATCCCTACAAGCCCGACCCCGAGGCCCTCGGCCGCCTCCTCGAGGCGCACAGGCCCGAGCTCATCGTCTTCGGCAAGAGCATGTTCCTCTACCGCGAGCCGGTCAAGTTCGCGGCCGACATCGTCAGGGACTGGAAGGACCGCCCCGTCCTGATGTTCGACATGGCCCACGTCCTGGGCCTCTACGGCGCTTTCCAGGCTCCCTTCGAGGAAGGCGCCGACCTCGTCACCGGCAGCACGCACAAGACCTTCTTCGGGACGCAGCGCGGCGTCGTCGCCGGCAACATCGTCAAGGGCTCGACGTTCCGGCCGCTCTGGACCGAGATCAAGGGCCGGGCCTTCCCTGGATCGACCAGCAACCACCATCTGGGGACTCTGCTCGGCCTGCTGATGGCCGCCCACGAGATGAACGCCTTCAAGGCGCCCTTCCAGGCCCAGGTCCGGGCCAACGCCAAGGCCCTGGCCAGGGCCCTGCACGCCCACGGCATCCCGGTCGAGGGCGACCCGGCCGACGGCTACACCGAGACCCACCAGGTCATCATCCGGGTCAAGGCCTTCGGGCCGGGCATGGCCATCGCCCGGCGCCTGGAGACCAACAACGTCCTGACCAACTACCAGGCCTTGCCCGACGACGCCACCTTCCTCGAATCGAGCGGCATCCGCCTGGGCGTCCAGGAGATGACCCGGTTCGGCATGGTCGAGAAGGACTTCGACGCGCTCGCCGGCCTGATGGCCGATATCATCATCCGCGGAAAGACCGCCGGCCCGGAGGTGGCCAAGTACCGGAAGAACTTCCTGAAGATGGGCTTCACCCTCCCGCCGGCCGAGGCCCTGCCCCTGGCGGCCCGGATCCTGGCCGCCTCGATCCCCGATCCCGGCTACGCGGCCGCGTTCGTCGAGAACCTGCGCCGGGTCACGGGGGCCTGAACGTGAAGATCCTGATCGTCGGGTCCGGCGGCCGCGAGCATGCCCTGGCCTGGCGGATCGCGAAGAGCCCGCGGGTCGAAAAGATCTACTGCGCCCCGGGCAACGGCGGGACGCGGCTCGTGGCCGAGAACGTGCCGCTGGCCGAGACCGACATCGCCGGGCTGGCCGATTTCGCCGGGCGGGAGAAGATCGGCCTGACCGTGGTCGGCCCCGAGATCCCGCTGGCCCTGGGCCTGGCCGACGAGTTCGAGAGGCGGGGCCTGCGCGTCTTCGGCCCGTCGAAGAAGGCGGCCGAGATCGAGGGCAGCAAGGTCTTCGCCAAGGAGTTCATGGGCCGCCACCGCATCCCGACCGGCCGGTTCCGGGTCACCGACGATTTCGAGCAGGCCCGCAAGATCCTGGCCTCGGGCGAGTTCGGCTTTCCCGTCGTCCTCAAGGCCGACGGCCTCGCGGCGGGCAAGGGGGTCGTCGTCTGCGCCACGCAGCAGAAGGCCGAGGAGACGGCCGGCGAGATGCTGGTCCGGAAGAAGTTCGGCACGGCCGGCCGCCGCATCGTCATCGAGGAATTCCTCCGCGGCCGCGAGGTCTCGTTCATCGTCATAACCGACGGCCTGCGGGTCCAGCCCCTGGTGACGGCCATGGACCACAAGGCCGCCTACGACGGCGACAAGGGCCCGAACACCGGCGGCATGGGGGCCATCTCGCCCTCGCCGCTCATGACCGAGAAGCTCTTCGACGAGATCATGTCCACCGTGATCATGCCGGCCGTCACCCGCCTGCTCGAGGAGGGGCGGAAGTTCAAGGGCGTCCTGTACGCCGGGCTGATGATCACCGCCGAGGGGCCGAAGGTGCTCGAGTTCAACGGCCGCTTCGGCGACCCCGAGACCCAGCCCCAGATGGTCCGGCTCGAAAGCGACCTGGTCGACCTGCTGGAGGCGGCCGTCGACGAGGACCTCCTGCGGACCGAGGTCCGCTGGTCGCCCCGGCCCGCGGGCTGCGTCGTCGTGGCCTCGGGCGGCTATCCCCTCCACTACGAGAAAGGCAAGATCATCTCCGGCCTGGCCGAGGCCGAGGCGGTTCCCGGCGTGACGGTCTTTCAGGCCGGGACGAAGTACGAGAACGGCCGCTGCGTGACGACAGGCGGCCGGGTCCTGAACGTCTGCGCTTCGGACGAGACCCTGGGCGGGGCCATGGGCCGGATCTACGACGCCTGCCGCCGGATCTATTTCGAAGCCATGTACTACCGCCGGGACATCGGCGCCGTCAAGGAGGAGCGGACATGAAGGTCATGATCTTTCTCGGCAGCGAGTCCGACGCGGGGACGATCGAGGAGGCCCTCGCCGTCCTCAAGGACTTCGGCGTGTCGTTCGGCCTCGAGGTGACCTCGGCCCACCGCTCGCCCGAGCGGACGGTCCGCCTGGTCCGGTCGGCCGAAGCCGCCGGCGTCGAGATCTTCGTCGCCGCGGCCGGCAAGGCGGCCCACCTGGCCGGCGTGGTCGCCGCCCACACGGTCAGGCCCGTGATCGGCGTCCCCGTCGAGAGCCCGGCCCTGGCCGGGTTCGACGCGCTTCTGTCGACCGTCCAGATGCCCAAGGGCGTGCCCGTGGCCACGATGGCCCTGGGCAAGCACGGCGGCACCAACGCCGCCCTCCTGGCGATCGAGATCCTGGCCCTCCACGACGACGGGCTGCGGACGAAGCTCGCGGCTTACAGGGCCAAGATGGCCGACAAGGTCGAAGCCGCTTCCCTCCAGCTCAAGGAGAAGCTCTAGCCGGCGGCGATGGTCTCGTTTGCGATCCGGAATTTCGGTTGCCGCGCCAACCAGGCCGACGCGTTCGCCTGGGCGGACGCTCTCGGCCGGAGCGGCCTGCGCCTCGAACGGGATTGGGCCCGTGGCGACGTCGTCGTCGTCAATTCCTGCACGCTGACGGCGCGGGCCGACCGGGACGTCAAGAAGTTCATCCGCGCGGTCGCCCGCGAGAATCCGGCGTCCCGGATCGTCGTCGCCGGGTGCTATGCCGAGCGAGCCCCGGCCGATCTGGCCGCGCTGCCGGGGGTGGCCGCCGTATTGCCGCGGCGGGCCGAACCAGATCTGGTCGAAAGGGTCCTGGAGCTCGGGGGGCCGGGGGCGCGGACGGAAGAGCGCGCGCCGGACGACGCCTTCAGGGCCAGGGCCTTTCTGAGGGTCCAAGACGGCTGCGACAACCGCTGCGCCTACTGCATCGTCCCCGGCGTCCGCGGCCCGAGCCGGAGCGTCCCGGGGGACACGGTTGCGGCCTCGGTCGCGGACCTGGCCCGGCGCGGCTTCCGGGAGATCGTCCTGGCCGGCATCCATCTTTCCTCCTACGGCGAGGAGCTCGAGCCGCGAACGTCGCTCGCCGGGCTCCTGGCGGGCCTGCGGGGCCGGACCGGCCCGGCCCGGCTGCGGCTGACCTCGCTCGATCCGCGGCGGATGGACGACGCCCTGATCGGCTGCATCGTCTCTGACGCCGCGATCTGTCCCCACGTCCATCTGTCCCTCCAGCATGCCTCGGCCGGCACGCTCCGGCTGATGGGCCGGCCCGTCGAGCCCGGACGCGCCGAGGCCATCCTGGAGCGGCTGGGCCGGCTCGCCCCCGACGCGGCGATCGGGGCCGACCTCATGGCCGGCTTTCCCGGGGAGACGGAGTCCGATTTCGAGGCGACGAGGGCGCTCCTCGAGCGCTCGGCGCTGACCTACGCCCATGTCTTCCCGTACTCGCCCCGGCCGGGGACGCCGGCGGCCGCCCGGCCCCAAGTTCCGGCGGGCCTGGCCGCCGGGCGGGCCAGGGCCCTGCGGCGGGTCGCGGCCATGAAGGACTATCGCTTCCGGCGGCGCTTCGTCGGCCGGGAGCTCGAGGCCGTGGTCATCGACCGCCCGGCCGGCGGCGCCGGGGCGGAGGTCCTGACCGGCAACTTCATCAAGGTGTTCGTCCCGGCCTGCGCCGCCCCGCGGCGGGAGCTGGTCCGGGTGGCGGTCCGCCGCGTCCTGCCGCTCCGGACCGAAGGCGAGGTCGTGGCATGAAGAAGATCCATCTCCTGCCGGACGACGTGGCCCGGAAGATCGCCGCGGGCGAGGTCATCGAGCGGCCGGTCTCCGTGGTCAAGGAGCTGGTCGAGAACGCCCTGGACGCCGGCGCGACGGACGTCCGCATCGACCTCGTCGACGGGGGCAAGACCCTGATCAGGGTCCGGGACGACGGCGCGGGCATGGACCGCGAGGACGCGGCCCTGTGCTTCCGCCGGCACTCGACCAGCAAGATCGCCAGGGAAGAGGACCTCGAGCGGATCGCGACGCTCGGCTTCCGGGGCGAGGCCCTGGCCAGCATCGCGGCCGTCTCCCGGCTGACGCTCCGGACCTTCGACGGGACCGGCGACCGGGGCACGATGATCGAGCGGGAGGGCGAACGCCTGGTCGCCGTCACGGACATCGCCTTTCCCCGGGGCTCGACGGTCGAGGTCCGCGACCTGTTCTTCAACCTCCCGGCCCGGCGCAAATTCCTGCGCAGCGGGACGTCCGAGCTCGGCCCCGTGGCTAAATATGTGACCCAGGCCGCGCTGGGCGCGCCGGGGACCCGCTTCACCCTTGTCCACGGGACGCGGGAGACGATCTCCTGCCCGCCCGTGGCCACGCTCCGGGAGCGGGTCTTCCAGCTTTTCGGCAAGAAGCTGGTCGACGGGCTCATGGATGTCGCGGCCGAGGACGGGGAGGCCCGGGTCGATGGCTTGGCTTCGCTGCCCCTGGGCGGCCGCGGCGACAAGTCGGTGCAATACTTTTTCGTCAACGGCCGGCCGGTCAAGGACCGCATCCTGCTCGCCGCCCTGAGCCAGGCCTACACCGGCATCCTCGAGCGGGGCCGGTCTCCGGAGGCCTTCCTGTTCCTGCGGCTGCCGTATGCCGATGTGGACGTCAACGTCCATCCGGCCAAGGCCGAGGTCCGGTTCAGGGACACCCAGGTCGTCTTCAGGCTGGTGCTCCGGGCGGTCGGCGAAGGGGCCGCCCGCGGCCACACGATCAAGGAGGTCGCGCCGGGCCCGGGAAAGACGGCGGCCGGGCCACGGGTAGGAGAGGGCGGCGCGGATTACCAGGCCCCGGGGCTGGATTTCGGCCCGGGCGGCCCGGACGAGCATGCGGCGGGACCCGCGGCCGCCCGGTCGGACGGCATTGGCGGCGGGACCTGGGACATGTGCCGGAGGTACGCGCCCCCGCTTTCGGCGTCAGCTGCCCCGACGAGCCGCCCCGCGGTCCTCGGCCAGTTCGCGAACATGTACATCGTCGCGGCGGCGGCGGACGGTCTCCTCGTCGTCGACCAGCACAACGCCCACGAGCGCGTCCTGTTCGAAAGGTTCAGGGAGATCGACCGGCGCAAGCTCTGGCCCCGCAAGACTCCCCTCATCCCGGCCCTGATCGAGCTCGCGCCGCCGGCGGCGTCCAGCCTGGAGGAGAACGCGGCGGCGCTCGAGGAACTGGGTTTTCGGGTCGAAGCCATGGGCGGCCGCTCCTACGCGCTCAAGGAATATCCCGACGTTTTCAAAGAGGAAGAAGCCCAGGCCGTCTTCCTGAGCCTGCTCGAGGAGGCCGGAGCGAAGGGGGCGGAGGACCGGCGCGAGCGGATGCTCGCGACCATGGCCTGCAAGTCGGCCGTCAAGGCCGGCGAGCCCCTGAACAGCGAAAAGATGGCCTACCTCGTCGAGGAGCTTTTCAAGACATCCCAGCCGGCCCTGTGCCCCCACGGCCGCCCGATCGTCGTCCGGGTCGAGAAGTCGGCCATCGACAAGGGGCTCGGAAGAAAAGGCCAGACGTAGGAAAGCCGGGGCCAGGAAAGACGAAACCAGGAAAGAAGGGACCAGGTCTTCGCAGGCGGCCAAATTGACACCCAGTCACCGCGTCGGTTAAGATACATCGACTGAATGGAACGGGGAGTGGCGCAGCCTGGCTAGCGCGCCTGCCTTGGGAGCAGGAGGTCGGCGGTTCAAATCCGCTCTCCCCGATGTCTTCCTCACGCCGCCTCGACGCGCCTGTAGCTCAGGTGGATAGAGCAGCTGCCTTCTAAGCAGCGGGTCGGGGGTTCGAGTCCCTCCAGGCGCGCCAACTTTAATTTCAGGCGTTTTTCCGGGTTTTTCCGAGCCGGAATCACCCTCGGGGACCGCCTTCATCGCCTTGATGAACCCTCTCTTGGCTAGGTCCAGAAAAGGTTGATTCCAATGGAATTGGAACTTGTCGTAGGTCAAGTATTCGTCCGTTTCCGTCAGCGGGAGCAGGGTGGGTTCGCGGTAGACCTCGACGGTTCTAAACAGGAGGGAATTCAGTTTCTGCCGTTTTTCCGGTGATGCGTGTAAGTATATATTTTTCAACGCCTTAGAAAATTCTAGAATTTCCCTCATGTCCTGGACGTCCCCGGCGAGATTGCCCGTCTTGACGGACTCCAGATGGCTCTCGATCTCGGAACGCTCGGTAGCGGCCTCCTCCAACTGCCTCATGAAGGATTCTTGGACGCGCAGGGAGGCCTTCGCCATGTTGTCGGTAAGGAACTTCTCCTTCGCCTTTAGCTCGGTCAACCTTGCGCTCAGGGTCGTGATCTTGTCGCGGTTCATCTGGGCGAGCAGTTTGATCCCGTCTTCGAGCTGATCTTTAACCTCTAGGTAGACCTTCTCGTCCACGTCCAGGGCCTCGATGGCCGCGCTGAACGCTTCGTCGATCTCACGCCCCTTGAGATAGGGCTTTCGATAGTTAGGACAGCCGGGCGTACTACAATGGTAGTAGTGGTGGACCTTTTTATCGCCGGACTTCAAGTCCTTGATCTGCTCGTCGCCACCGAAGCCGTTCGTGCATAGATGGCAAGTGAGGAGGCCTTTATACCGGAAGTCCTTCCCGCGCTTGATGAGCCGCTTGCCGCCGAGAATATCCTGGACCTGGTCCCATTGGGCCTTGGAGATGAGGGGTTCGTAGTTCCCTCGGTTGGAGTACTTGACCCCCTTGATGGGAATGACCCCGTAGTAGTAGGGATGCCGGAGGTAGTCATTAATTTGGTCGGAGTTGAGCGCCCGACCAGTATCGGACCGGAGCCCCATATCGCGGGCCTTCCGCATTAGCTCGGTCTTATTCCTCTCGCCGGTGGCGATGACGTATTCGAACAGCCGCTTGATAATCGGGGCCCGGTCCGGGTCCTGCACGGGGACCTTGACCCACTTCCCATCGACTAGCTTCGGCACAGAGAGGTAACCGATCGGCTTCTTGTGTGGGTACCGACCCAGGGCTCCTTGTGTCTGCCAGGCCTCGGTCACTTGGCTGGAATTATCGTCCGAATCCTCAGTCGCCTTGACTAGCTCTCGTTCGAACGCACGAGTCCTCTTTCGATCCTCAGGTTCTTGGGATAGTGGGCTGAAGGCCTCCTTGGTTACGGCGTTGTGATGCCGAACCCCGGTGTCGCGCAACGGAAGCCAGTCATCGAGATTACGGGCGATCCGAGAAGGGATAAAGAATATCAGGTGCTGAATCTTCTCGGCTTTGATCTGCTTGATCATCGCTTTGTACTTCGGTCTCTTGCCCGCTTTCCAAGCAGAATCCGTCTCCTCGACTATCCTATCTCCGATATCAAGCCCATGTTCGCGGGCGTATTCGAGGCACTTGTTAAGCTGGGTGATAGGGGAGAACGCATCTTGGGCCTTCGTGCTGACCCGGATGTAGCAGATCGCCTTTTCGCCCATATAGCGGCCTCGGTTCTAAATATAAACCAGCTCACGAATAATGTCAAGAGATTTCCTTATGGAGCCCAGACTTCGCAAGGGAAGACCTTATACAGCCCGTCGAGGAACCTCTGCTTAAAGCCGGGCGCGATCGGGGCCTCATCGTCATAGGCGACGCAACGCCAGAGCACGCCGTCTGGGCCCTCCACTTCGAAGCACTCTGTATGGACCTCGATCGCCTCGACATACTGCATCACCACCTGGGCCAGCAGGTCATCGAGACTTTCATGATCAGACCATCGGAACTTTTCCATCATCTCCCCCAGTGCGGCATCTGCCGCCGTTCGTTATTCGGTCTCTCACGGCGTGGAAGAGCGCGGCTGACGTGGAGGACCCGGTCCATGAAGAGTGTAGTATCCAACGACTCGATAGCTTTCATGGCCTCATGATGATCCGGCATCGTTATGAACGAGAAGCCCCGAGACCGCGACCCGATCCCTTCGGCCCGGACGATCTCGACCTGCTCCACCTTCCCGTATTGTTCAAACAAGGCCCGGACATCGGCCTCTGTTGCGTCGAAATTCAGGCTTCCAACGTAGATTCGCATAGATTCACTCCTTTTCTCTGGGAAACGGGCCTGCCCGCGCCTGTATGCGGCGCGATCATCTTCGCGTGAAGGGCTCTGTATAGGCCACTTTGAGATCGCGCCGTGCTCATAAGTTACCTCCTGATAATCCTGCTTAGACCGCCAGGCCCCGGTGAGAGAAAGTCGTGCATCTCCTTCTCAAGGTCCTCGCGTGCATCGAGCGCTCGTCCGAGAGGACTCATATGCTGTTTAGCGGGAAGGTGCGCGTTCATTTCCTTCTCGTCCCAAACGGTCCCTCTCGCCGCAAACACGAGCGCCCCAACGACGGCGTTGCAGAGGTCGTCGTGCGAATTGTCAGGATGCAGGACTATGTCCTTTCCAGAGCGACCGGTTCTGCGTTCCAAGCTCAACAGCTGGACGATCAGACGCTCGTCGTTGATAATCTCGCATCGAGCCATCGTAAAGAGAGCCTGACCCTCAAGATACAAGTCCGAAGCAGAGAGGTCCGAGACATCAACACGAATTCCTTGTTTTCTGAAGGCCTCGGCAACCCATTCTCCAGCGTATCTATCGCTGGAGACACAATGACACCCATAACTTTTCAGGATACCCGCAAACTCCTCGGCGATCTTCGAAGGGTCAAACGGGGGTCTCCGTTCTTCTATCCGGTCGAGTAGGACTTTCTCTCCTTCCCGATGGCAGATCGCCAGGGCGAAAGAATCATTCCGCCCACCACTGGGGTCTATATGAGCGACATACCTGAGTTTTGGATCGGGTAATGATAAACTTCGCGTTGCGGCCCCACGAACCAGGTCCTCGTTCAAAAAATCGGATATATCATCTCTGAATTCCGAATAGAACTCAGACCTATATCGCAATGGGTCTCTCAAAATGAGTCGGTCAATCGTGGCCTGAGAGAAGGTAGGGTTCATTTCTGTGGTGATAGCATGAAACACAAGCTCGTCCGAATCCTTGGCAAAGGCGTTCTTGTACGTTTGATAAAGGTAGCCTGATTTCTTGTACACGGTGCTGATCGCGATGAGCCGCGCGTTGGGCTTCATCGAGGGCAGAATGGCTGTGATTACCTCTTCAGCAGGATTCGCCGAATTCTCATCCCGCCAGAACGCGATTTCGTCCGCGACGACTGCGATTGTACTGAAGCCTCGAACGCCCTTGAAAGAACATGTCTTCACCCCTACGGCAGTCCCGTTACAGAGAAAAATCTCATCCGCCGTCTCGCGCTCAATCATGTCCGGAAAAAGAGAGAGTAAGCTTCGCACATACCCCAGCACAATCTGACTCTGCTGACGGTCATTCGAGATGCAAAAGGCCCATCCTCGTTCGCCGGGGGCGAGTTCTTTTTCATGGCCGCCCCACAACGCCTCGTAGGCGGTGATGAGACCGGAAATTCTCGATTTTCCGCTTCGCCGCCCGGAGACACAGAGGGCAGAATGATACCCCTCGGACCGAGCCGTCTCGCGTCCTGTGAAGTGCTGAAACAAGGACAGCTCGTCCTCGTCCAGAGGGAGACCGTACAGGCCCTTGAGTAGGATAGTCCAGGCGGCCCAGGTATCGTTAGGCGTGAACGCGGTTCCGAAGAACCTATCGTCCATCATGGCCTCGATGATGTCACGGGGCCGCGCGGGGATCTTCCGAGAATGGAAATAACAGAAGTCGGAATCGGCGACGCACCATGACCCGCATTGGCGTCCGTCTGGATGGATGAACGTGCATTGGGCGGGCATGGCTACATTCGGGCTTGAAGCATACGGAGTCGGCGGATCAGGTCTTCAGGAACAGGACCGTCAAGTGAGGGGGCAGAACGCAAGGCTTCTTCTCGAAGGTCCTTGAGGGTCTGGAGGAGGACTTCGTTCTTGTCGGCCACGGTCGTAAGCCGATCGTGCTCGGTGTCGAAGACTTGATAATCGCCGCGAAATCCCATTTTCCGGAGACTGGCGAGCGCTTTCTGATCGGAGCCGGATGCCTGCTCTTTCCCGGCGTGATTGTGGATGATCGCTTTGAGGCCGGACAGGTAGAATTTCTTAGCGCGGAGGGTGTCGAACAGTTCTTGTCCTGTGAGCGAAACCTGATTCGCCTCCCCGGAGGAGATGGACACGAACGTTCCATCGTCCTTGAGGAAGATCATCGTCTCGCCCTGCTCGGAACCCCAGCCGCGGTACAGGCGGTGGAGTTCGGAGGTTAGGTCATCTGTATTGATTGTGCCCGTTTCCACTTTCTTTCCTTTCCCAACTCCACCAGTCCCGGCCTTGCTCCCTCCTTGCTTCCCAGGTCGGCCCTTGTGGCCGAAGTTGCCGGAGCCCTTGCCGCCCTCTGCCAGAGAGGCCTTGATGAGGCGGACTTTCTCGGTGAGCGTCATTGCTGAAGTATTGAGCATTCCTCACCTTGGCACGTATCGCAGGATTCGCAAGAGTAGCAGACCGCGCAAGCCGGGCCTTGACCTGAGCCGCAGTACCCTCCCTCACAGGCATAACAGGACTGACAGGTCTGGCACGACAGCTGGCACCCCATACAGGTCACGCATGACCCACAATTAGCCTGTTGGCAGATGTCGCAGGTTCCGCAGGCGTAGACGCGATTGCACCCCATCACCGCACCGCACTGGTTCGTGTTGCAGATCATGCACTGGTTGCAGGCCTCGCACGCCGGACATTGGCCAGTTATACAGCCCTGACAGGTGTTACATAGTTCGCAGACCGGGCAGAGATTCGGGCCGACTTCGATCTGACAATTAACGCAGATTTGACAATCGGCGCAGTTCAGCGCGTCGCAGTTCTGACAGGAATTGCAACTTTGACAGGTGCTACAAGAGGCCATGTTAGGCCTGTTTCACATTGCACTGTTCACAGCTCACACAGATTCTGCATTCATTCTGCTGAACCGACACGCACTGCTGGCAAACAAAGCAGGAGGAGCAACGCTCGCGCGTCTCATCGTTGGCCCATTCGGGTTTGATTTTCCCGCCGTTGGCACGGATATCGTCAGCGGTTATGCGCGGCGATATATCCGCTTGGCACGAGTAGCAGTTCTTGCAGTCGTCCATGTTACCACCTCACAGCCGGGTGACTATGTCGGCGCTCGACCTGCTCCTTGGCGCGCTTCTTCAACGCGGCCTCGACCTCCTGCATCTCACTCGCGGTGCGTTCAGTGCGGAGGAGCTTGACCTCGGTTTTGGTAACAAGGTAGTCGTGGTCCTCGGCGGGAGCCTGCTCAGTTACTTCTCGCCACTCGATCCTGCGAAGACGGATGTAGGGGGAATCGAGGAAGAGGGGCACAAGGCGCGGGACGCCTTTATAAACGGAGACCGCCTCGCCGTGTGGGCCGTGCGGGTAGAAGACTTGGATGGGCTCGGGCGAGTTGTTAGCGCACTCCAGCAGGAAGAGACCCCGCCAGTGGTCCGGTGCGCGCCAGGCTTTGTTCCACTCAACTTCTACCCGGTCCTTGGGGAGGAACGTGATTCTTGAAAACGGAGCATAATAGACGCTCCGGTCATACATTTCGACCAGGAATGTCTGGCCTGGAAGGACTTCAAGGAGGACCCTCCCGCCAAACTCCAGCACCTGGACCGGCTCGGCGCGCTTATTGACAAACTCGCAGGAGAGGTCCTCGGCGGGACTTACTTCGTTAGGGATTGCTAGTGTCTCGTTCACTTGGCGGCCTCCTTCTCCAGGAAGTCCAAGTACTCCTCAAAAGTCAGCTTGCACCCCGCCGCGAGTGCCTTGCCATACTCATCGCGGGCCTTCGTCAGCAGTTCCATGCTCTCATGGTCCTCGTTCATCTCTCGGATGTCTTCTCGGGAGAGTTTTGTGCCCGCGAAAAGCGCCTCCGCGTATTTTCGATCGAGTTCTTCTTCAGTAAGTTTCATCGCAGTTTCCTTTCTGTCTTCTATAGGGGCGGACTCGCAGACCATCTCCATTCCCGCATACATGCCCGACGCGGGGGACAGCACGAAGTCCAGGCCCTCCATCGAGTACCCCTGGTTGACAATCTCCTGGCCCTCGGCAACACGAACCTCGCCGCGGCCACGGGCCGATACCCCGATTCGACCGCCATTCTTGAGGATGACCTGGAGGTCATGGCCCTTCTCGGTCGGGAGGATTTTCAAGGTCGCTACGGCGGTCTTGCCCTTCATCTTCACATCCTCGATGATGTGGGAGACATCAGGCACCTCGAGCCGATCCTTGTGTGAGGTGGAACCGTAGCCGGTCGCTTTCGAGAGACGTTTCTTGAGACCTTCGACCGCCGCTGAGAGGACCGATAGCGGATAGAGCCGATGATTCGCGGTCTGCTTGTCTGCCTCTAAAAACGGGACCTCCATGCGGAGCGCACCGTCCGAGGACTCATTCAGTTGTGATTCGGTATCAAGAAATTCAGTGAGTTTCATGTTAGCCTCTCAATTCGCCGGAGCCCGGGGGGAGTCCGGGCGTCACTCCGCTCCCCCCAGGGCGGCAGGACGCGCCGCATGACAACGCGCCCTTTACCAGGAAGGGCAGGGGGCCCGGAGCAGGAAATGGCAAACCCGTTCCAGGCCCCCCGCGTGAAGGAAATGAAGGAAGGAGCGCCGGGAAGCCCAATACCCAACACCCCTTCATATTCGTTACTCTTCGGTGGTCTCGGTGACGTCGGTGACGCGCAGGTCCGCGCCGCCCTCGATCGCGTTGAACTGGCCCACGACCTTCTCGAACAGGGCCTTGAGATTCGCCTTCTCCTGGCTCGTGGGGAGGTTGCCGCCTTCGACGAGCGTGATTTCATAGGTTAAAGTAGCCATATCGTTACTCCGTTACTTCCTTACGCCGAGGCCGAGGTCTCTGACCAGGCTCGGGTCAACAGGCTGGGCCGGACCGATTGCGCCGATCCGCTCAGGCTCCTTCTCGTCCTTCTTAGGCTCTACGGCGGGCTGTGCCTCCGCCCTCTCTTTTTGTATTCGCTCCAGGTCCTCGGTGGGCCGAGGGGTTTTGGAAATCCCAGGACGGGAAACTCTGGCGTAATAACCGGGAATCCTATCAGGCTTGACTCTCTCACTCTCCAGCTTGATCTCGATGCGAGAGAACTCGGCCAACGGGTCCTGACTCGAGAGAAACCTGATGACGGAGATGTTTCTCGGCAAGCAGATCACCTGACCAGCAACGGGGATGAACTCCTTCTCGCGGCCGTCGAGATTGATAAGCTCAACCCGCCAAGGCTCCTTCGAATACGCCTCCACCCACCCTGGGCGTTGAGAGAGGTGCACTGAGCCGTCCCGGTTGAAAATCACCTCGGCGTATGGGGCGTAGAGGTTCTTGTCGGACCGCGCAACGAGGGAGATGATATCGCCCGGTGCGACCACCGCGACGAGCTTTCCCGTATCATCAAACACTGATTGTTTCACAGGTGTCTTGTTCCAGAATTTAGTCTCGAATCCTTCCATCTATTTTCTCCTTATGACCCGATATAGTCTCGGACCACCTAAAAGATGTCCTTGTTTTCAGGATCGGCTTTTTTCTCGGCCTCGAGGTCCATCACGTCAGTCCGGCGACGGTCGACCTCTTCTGGAGTGAGTTGGGGTTCCCCAGCACGTTTCCTGAGAAGATTCTCGAATCGTTTCTCAAGCGCCTCTCTCTGGGTGTCGGGATCGACCTGTTCGATCAGACGTCGAATCTCCAGCTCACCCTCGGCGGTCTCTTTCATCCCCGGCCAGGCCTTTTCGAGCTTCGAATGGTAATCTGTCTGACCCTCAACCCCGACGAGCGCCGCAAGCTCCGCATGACTGAACTCATCGTTCAGCGCCAGGAACGCACGGAAATGCGCCAGTGCAAGATCTCGCTCCGTGGGGGCCTTGGGCGGCTGGACGATCGTGAGCACACGGAGCAAGGCCTCAAACACGGCCTCCGGGCTGTAGTTCCCTCTGACCATTGCCTCGATTGTTCGCCAGATCTTCCACCAACGTCCCGTGTCCTCACGTTTGGCCCACTCCACGGCGGCGGACTCGTGGTCGTGGAGGAACTTCTCGAATCTCTCCCGCGCCGTGTGGAGACCCGATTGTTTCTCCAGGCAAATCCCTATCTCCAACTTGATGACCTTCGTTCGTGAGACCTTCTCCTCGCCCTCTTCATCCACCCTCGCGCGTTCCTCTTTGAACTCGTTCATCCAGGGCTCGGCACGGAGTGTCTCGATCCGGCCGTTGAGCCAGAGGTGAAACACAGCAACGACTCTTCCCGCAAGCTCCTCGTCCGTCGCGGCATCGATGTAGGCCTGGTGACGCGGGCTCCAGGTCTTCTGCAGATAAAACAGGAACCCTTGGACTGCGTCCTCGGCTTCGGTCATCAGGTCCACGGCAAGTTCTGCCCCCGCGAATCTCTCCTTGGCGATGGTGAAGAGGTAGCGCCAGGTGCGGTCACTCGTGGGTCTGCCCCTTAACAAGTCCTTCACTTCCTTCGAAAACATTTCCTTCTCCCTCTCTCAAACATGGAGGTAGGCCCAGGCATTCCCTAGGCCTCCTCGAAACGTCACTCGGTCTTGCTCAAGGCCTTCTGAAGCTCGAGCTTCTTCTGCTCGATCTGCTCGTCCAGCTTCTTGGCCTGGGCCTTGAGGGCCTCGTACCGCTTGAGCAGGGCCGTGAGTTCAGCGAGCACCTTCTGAAGCTTGTCCATTTGGGTCTCCTTTCACCGGCGCTGGGGCCGGGGAATCCTTTTCGTAGAAACTGCACTTTTCGAGGCCCATGATCCGACTGTGCGGGCACCCGGCTGGGTATCGTTCGCAAACGGGTAGTCCCAGTCGAGACGAAAGGCCCATGTAGTGCCGACACGCGCGTGACGCGCATTTGTTGATCATTTTCGTTACCCTTTCTTGAACCTCTCCAACGCGCGCTCCGCCTGCCGTTGGTCCAGCTCGAGGTCCACAGCGTGGTCCACGTACCGTTTGCTGGAGTCGATCTCTCGGTGCCGGAGCCATGACGCCACCTGGGCCAACCCTTCCTTGTTCCGCACGAGTTCCTGCGCCGTCGTGTGGCGGAGATCGTGGACGCTATGACCTTTCAGCCCGGCCTTCTTGGCGATCGCGTAGAATGCGAACTGAATACCCTCGGGGATCATGTGGCCTGTTTCGTGGAAGTCTCGATGCGGGAAGAGATAGGGGTTCTTGTCCGCGCCTTGTAGTTTCTTCCTATCGGCAAGCCAGTGTTTCAGCATCTTCTGGTACGGCTCTGGGAATGGGTAGGGCCGCTTAAGACCGTTCTTGAGGCCTTGGATGGTCACGAAGTTAGGGGGATCGGAGAACGCATCGAGACGGAGCGCGGCACACTCGGCCACCCTCAGGGCCAGATAGCTGATCAGGTTGAACATCAACGCGTACTTCCGGCTCTCCGCTTCTGCGGTCTTGAGGAACTTGGCCAGCTCGTCCTGGGTGAGATACCGGGTAGGGGGAAGGGGAGTTGCTCGCCAATCGCCGGACTTGGGCATCCCGTTTCTCCTTAGCAATCCCGACCTAAGTGTTGTATTATCAGCACCTTGGCACTATGTAATATAAAAGGGAAAACATAATCTGTCAACCCCTGGTGGTGGTTCAAACATACTGGAATCAGTATGTTACGGCTTTCGTCTTAGCCAGTTACACGATTTTAAAATAACTCAAAATAATTTCTTGGAGAGGTCGAAAAAGCCGGGATTCTACATAATCGCGCCTTGACTCTCGGTTCCCGCTGGACCTATTATCGGCGGGAGAGGTGACGGATGTTAGCTACGCCCGAGCAGGCACAATGGTTCGTGGAACTGGATACCTTGCTCAAAGAGATCGCTGGACTGGAGATCACCAAGAACTTGCTCAAGCATGGGGGAGGCATCTTGATCCACCAGCGGGGTGGTGGGGTGGTCGTTCACTACGACGGCGGCCTCTTCGAGATGTGTCAGCGACGGATCGAGAAGGACAAAAAGACCAGCGGGAAGTGAGCGCGCGCGTCGAGGCGTCCGGGTCTCCCAGCGTCCTCACGACACACACCAAACCTCCCCAACCCGCTCCAACTTCTTTCGTCTCCCATGTCTCCCGCCGCCAACTACCCCTACTTTCTCGGCCCCGTGCGGGAACTCCCCCTGTTACCCCCGTCCAAATCCCCACGGACCTGATTCTTGTGAACTGGTTCCCGAGAACTTCTCGCCGCCCACGCGAACTCTGATCCCATAGGTCATACGGGTACTCGATGGGATATGGGATCACCCTCAACCTCTACGGCCTTTTCCCCTTCGGGGAAAAAGGCCGGAGGTGAGGGCGAGAGAACTACCTATAGGTTAACAGGATGACTCGGACTTCGAAGACTCGTCCTTCGTCCACCCCTTCGGGGGTGTTTGGGTTTATACACTTACGGACACAACGATCGTTCTTTTCTCTTTTCATTTCGACCTCTCTCACTCACCTTGTTGAGAGCAGTCGCGGGCGAGTGCTACTTCTTGTTCTGTGGATTAGTGTCGACGACCTGTTTCCACTTCTCGCCTTTTTGCGGCGTCGGAGGAGCAGGTTCGTTCCTGACCAGTGTGGATTTTTGTCCCGACTTCGTTCCCTTATAGATGCCAGAATCCGGGACCTTCTCTCCAGGCTTCACAGAAGGATGATGTTTTCCCATCGGCTTTCTCCTTTCACGCTTTCATTAGCATTATAACTCAAAGCAACCTTAGGGCACGATTTCCGATTGTTCTTTTATTCGGGTTACTGCCGAGCCGCGTTTCTTGAGAGTGTAGATCGCGATGCCTAGAAAGGCCAGACCAACAACACCCGTGAAGGGTGATACCGTAAACACTAATTCGCGGGTTGCAGGGTCCTGGGTTGTTCGTTTGAATAATTCGAGGAGCAAGCTGATGGAGAAGAACAAGGAACCGGAGGCGAGCGAAAAGAAGATCGTGGATAGGGTGTTGAGAAGACTCAGATGATCTAATTCTTCTTCGGTGACTCCGAAGCATTTCACAGTGCGCCTTGACTGCCCGACCTTGATAAGCGCCCCACCTTCCGACTCAAACTGGAGCCTAAAGGGAGTTGCTTCTGCGGTGCCCTTACTTCTTTCCATTGGCTTCTTCCTTTGGCTTCACAACGCCCATCATCACGGCGTTGAAGTAGAGCGTAAGGCCGCACTTCTTACATATCAGCATTACTTGCGGGTAGGTTATGCCCCCCACAAATGCAGTATTTTGCCCAGACCGAAGTGTCGTCACAACATGGTCAGCGATGATCCATGTGCCTTCTCTGCAAACAGGGCAGATGACAGGCTCCTTCCACTTGTCTTCGAACCACTTCTTTATCGTTCCTTTTTCCTCATCTGTGATCTTTCCTTCTACGTCTGGCATCACTACCTCCCTCGTGAGAATCTTTCGCGTCTCCCGGCGTCTCTCTCTATGAGGCGCGATCCTTCGCCCTAACCGGCGTCCCTTCGATCATCGGGGCCATGCCTTCTCGGGCCTCTGGCCCCCCGGCGCCTCAACTTCTTTCGCGGTCCTATCGGAATCTTTGGAGATATATTAGCCCGGCTTCTAGAATCTCAAAGCCGATTTCACCAAATTCTCCTACCTCAACTTCAGCTACTAGATTATTTGTTTTTAGGACATTGATGAGTACTTGAAAGTCAACCCGACTCCTTCTCGGAAACTGCCTCTGGTACTGGGGCTCGATGAATCTGAATGCCAACGACCTATTGGCTTCACTCGCAACCAGACTTAGAAAAAAAACGATTTCTTCGTGAGGCTCAAGACGAGACGTTGATGCTCTAGGTACGCTCTGTTGAGATAGCCCAATAAAAATGTCATTACCCTGCTTTTTCACGATAGCACCGAGTCTTTTGAATGCTTTGAGCCCCCTTTTTGTCAACTTGAACAATTCGTCCTGAACAGAGTTAGCTCCTCCTGTGAAGATAGAGATCCTTATCAGCTTTTTTCGTTCAAGGCCCCGAACTCCAGCGACACACTCTGAAATCGTTCTGGATTCGGAAGGGAACGCTTGCTTGTAAGCTCTGATCAGAAGTTTGAGACCTCTCTCCCCTTCATCAAGAAAGCTAATAATAAATTCTTCTTCTAAGGATAGCTTCCGACTAACTAGCCTAATCAGGAAGAATACAACTAGGCCAATTGCGATAATGATAACGATAGGAACTTTTAGAATCAACAGATTCCAAATGAATCTGAAAGTGGGAACTGCAAAACCGATTATATTTGTTAAAGCATCGAGAAGGATAAAGAGAGAAGAGAGGATAACTAGAATAGTCTCAGTCCTCTTGATTAGTTTCCACGCATTCTCAGATAGCATCAGTTTTCACACTTTGAAGTTCCCGTGGAGAAGGTCGTCCACCTCAACCAGCTTCACCTCAAGACCCTCGTGCTTAGCTCGGGCCGCTTCCTCGCACGCGCCCTTCCCGAAACTGAACGCTACGATGTACCCTTTCGCGTACTTGGCCCGCTTCAATGCGGTCTCGAAGTTGTCCACCACGTTCCGGCCGATATGCTCCGACTGCTTCACTTGGATACCAGCGGGGTCGGTGAAGATCGTTTTGTCGTAGTACCCATCGAGGCCAAAGTCCGATGTAAGCTTCTTGCTCTGCTTGGCCTTCATCTCGTTGATCACCCAGTTCTGGAATTCGAAGGGTTCAAGCGCACGTAAAGCGGAGAGCGTGGTCGGCATTCCTACTACCTCGAATTCTCTGTCCTTCTTGGCACCGGAGAATTTCACCAACCGGTTCTCAATTAGCTTGGTCGCCGTGGGGGAGATGTCGATCCCCACCCACCGACGCCCCAGACGCTGGGCCACGGCCACTGTGGTTCCGCATCCGCAGAACGGGTCGAGCACAATGTCGCCCTTGTTGGAAGACGCTTTAATAATCTTCTCCAGAAGGGTCTCGGGTTTCTGGGTGGGGTATCCAAGCCGCTCGTTCGCCGAGGGGGCGATCGGTTGAATCTGCCACCAATCGTCCGGCTGTTTTCCCAGCGGATTCAGCTTCTGGAGTCCAAAGTCCCCCGATTTTCTCACGTTGCCGATGTAGTGCTTGAATCGCTCCTTCGTGGCTTCGGCGTACTCCTCCCTGACATCATCAAGATTGAAAATATAATCCTCCGTCTTCGAGTAACGATAGATCGTATCGTGTCGCTTGCCGAAATCCTTCTTCGGGTAACCGGCCCCCCTGTAACACCAGACTATCTCGTTCCTGAAGTTATGGTACCCGAAAACTTCGTCGAGCATCACTTTCAAGTAATGACCCGCGTGCCAGTCGCAGTGAAGGTAGAACGTACCGGTGTCCTTCAGAACATCGAGCATCTTGACAACTCGTTCCTTCATCCAGTCAACATAGACGATGATCCCCCCGGACCATCGATCCTTGAAGCTGCGGACCTCCGCTTCGTCACCCCAAACAACCTCGTAATGTCGATTGCTGAAGAACGGCGGATCGAGGTAGATCAGATCGGCCTTGATCCCCTTCTTCACAAGATCGTCCAGCGCAGAGAGGTTGTCCGCGCAGATGAGAAGGTTCTTATCAAGACCATTCGGCTGGGTCATGGGGGCCTCCCCGTCGCTATTTACAAGGATTCTACGCCCGACGGGCCCGGATTGACAATAGGGAGGAATCTTGGCCGGGAATCGGCTTCTCTTGCGTTCTGCGGCGTTTTCTTGAAGGGGTCCCTTACTTGGCCTTCTTCTTTCTACGACCGACTCTCACGCTGTAGGGACCTAATTCGGGCCAGACGACCGGCTGTTCGGTCATCGGGATATCCTTCCAGTGAGGTTCGCCGTGAACGGCGTACTTCTGTTTGAAATCGCTATGGAGACGCTCGACGGCATCAAGCAAGACCGGGTCGTCCAGGGTCTTGATCCGGTCGTGGATCGCTTGAAGCCGGTCAAGGTTGGCGGTGGAGAAGAACGTTTTCAGGGCCATGGGGCCAGCATAGGGCCGCATGGCCGGGGTTGTCAACGCTGGACGTTCTCCGGGCGGCAGGACCGAGAGAGTGCTGGTCCGTATCCGTCAGTCCAGGTGATATGATCCTGAAAGAAGGCCGAGTCTTCGAGGCCTTAGGCCCGAAGGGCCTTTCGACGCTAACCCCCGCTCGTTCACTTTTTCTTCACTCTTAAGATCAAGATTGTGACGGGGAGAAATCCATATGGATTTCGGTTACTCGCCATACTGTTTCCGATTACCTTCCATATGGATTTCGGTTACTCCGGCTTGGGGAGCCGGTTGAAGTCGGTCTTGGTGAGCTTGTAGACCTCACCTTGGAGCCGTTGCCATGATCCGATCCAGCCGGACTTCTTCAGTCCATCGAGCAGACCCTCGACCCTTTCGACCTGCCGAGCATGGTTGTCCGCGTCCCATCGCTCCCAACCAACGATCTTGACAATCTGGTTGAAGGTCAAGATGGCCGGAATGTCCTCCCGCCAGGAGATCGAAAGGAACAGAGTCTGCTCCGGGCCATTGAGGCCCATGAACCCCCGCCAGTTATTGATGAGGGTGAACCTATGGGTGACGATGTTTTGATAAAAGGCCAGACCAGGCATGGAGTTGAAGTATATCCGGTACTTCCTGACCATCCGCCCTTTCCACCGGCCCTTCTCTCGTATCCGCATACCCTCGACTTGAGCCCAGGCAATCGCGCCGATGCACTGCGAGTAGGATACGCGCTCCTTGTCCTCCCCGACCTTGACCACTTCGAATTTCTTCGGCGTCTTGATAACCAGCTTGGCCAGGTTCGTCACGACGGACTCGATGTCGTCGGACGTAAGGTCGGGCTTGTTGAGAATCTTCCTGAATTCGATGTCGTCGAATTCGATGGAGGGCAGGACGTAGTCCTTGCCGGGTTGGAAAAGCATCGGGAAGCGCTTCAGGTCGGACTCGGCCATCTGCACCTCTTCAGGCTTCTCGAAGACCGGCAGACCATCGTTGACAATCTTCTTCGCGGCGACGAGCAGAATCCACCACACCCGGTGGTCGAACTTCCCGCTGACGACCTCGGCCCCACCTTGGCCGACCTGCCAGAGAAGTTCCTGGGTGGATCGCTCGGCGGCGTAAGACCCTTTATCGAGGGCATACTTGAGCTTCTCCTCTTTGGTCGGCTTCGGTCGGCCCTTGGGCTTGGGGGGCCTGGACGTGCTGACCTTTTGACCGCCGAGGGAGGCCGCGAGCTTGCGCTTGTATTCGTCAATATCGGGCCATCTCGGCATCGACGCCGCCGAATGTACTAACCCGGCCTTGTTTTTCATTCTGAGGGGTACCCTTCGTCCAAATTCTGTGAATCCGGCGCGGTTTCGGCGGCATCCTCAAGCTGATTGACCATCTTGTCCGGCCCGAAGCGCTCGCCGTCCGCGAAATTCCGCTTGTCGAGCAGTTCCTGCTCCTTGACCTGCCGGGGCGTACACCCGAAGCGATACGGCCAGAGAGGGCAGTCCAGCGCCGAGCAGTACTTGGCCTCCACGACGCTCCCCGTGGTGCAGTCGAGGCAGTTCTTCCGGATCGACCTCAGGACCTCGGCCTTGGAGTCCTCGCGGGCCATCTTTGATTCATTGGAAAAGTTGACTTCGACCATGTGCGTCTCCTATGCGGGTACAGAGGCCTCCCTTGAGAGGTCCCTGATGATTGACGCCGCCCGCCGGACGTTCCGGATCGCCTCGGCGTCAGCTAGGAAGAAAGGTTCTAGGAACTCCGGGCCGGGCGCGCTCTCTGTTTCCTCGAGAAAAATTCCCCCTCGGCACGCTGGTGTACAGGGAGGTTCGCGATTTGGCATAGGAGGTAGGCCATCGTAAACTCTCTTCGACTGCGACTAATCGACTCCGAAGTCCCCAAGCCGTGAGTTCTTTCATCGGGAATACTTTCCATTTTTGGTGCGCCTACTTCATTGCATCGCTCATTTCAAGCAAAGCGGCAGTGGAACGATCGCCGTACACTCGCAATTTGGAAAAACCATCCTTAAGGTGTCGCCTGTCTTCTGAGGATAGATAAACGGCTGTTGCACTAAGATTTTCTTTCAAATGCGATACATTCGTCGTACCTGGTATTGGAACAATAAAAGGTTTCTGAGCAAGCAGCCACGCCAACGCAACTTGTCCGGGGGTGGCTCCATTCTTTTTCGCTACCTCGGTTAGCAAATCCACAATAGGGCGATTCGCCAAGATCGCTTCAGGTGTGAAGCGCGGGAACATCAGACGAAGATCTCCTTCTTGAAATCTTGTCTTCGCGTCGATCTTCCCCGTAAGATAGCCCATTCCCAACGGACTCCACGGTACAAATCCGATGCCCAGTTCCTCACATGCCGGCAGCACCATTGGTTCAGAGTCTCTCGTCCAAAAGGAATATTCATTCTGCACTGCAGTGACAGGCTGAACAGCATGCGCGCGGCGAAGGGTTTTAGGGCCTGCCTCTGAAAGGCCGAAGTGTTTAACCTTCCCTTGCAGGATGAGGTCCTTGACTGCACCTGCGACATCTTCTATGGACACACTGCGGTCTATGCGGTGTTGATAGAGCAAATCGATAGCATCAGTTTTCAGTCGTCGTAACGATGCTTCCACAACCCTCTTGATATGTTCGGGCCGGCTGTTGAGACCACTGACTTGTCTTGTGTCAGGATTGATGTTGAAGCCGAACTTTGTAGCAATCACCACCTTGTCACGAAACGGGGCTACGGCTTCGCCAACATATTCTTCGTCTTTGAACGGTCCATAAACCTCTGCGGTGTCAAAGAACGTAACGCCTTGTTCGTAGGCAGAACGTATGAGTAAAACTCCGGTCTTCTTATCCACACCAGGACCATACGCCCATGTCAGGTTCATACAGCCCAGTCCGAGCGCAGAGACTTCGAGCGACCCAAGTTTGCGTTTATCGCTTGCCGGATTGAGTTGATTCATGGTGTTTCCTTTCAATTCAGAGGCTGGATTGGCAAATACGCATTTTCCTAAGGCCAAACTTGCGCCTGCAAGAGCCGACTTTGCGATGAAGTCACGGCGATGAATACCTTCACTTCTCGTTTTTGTTTCCTTCTTCATTTTTAACCCCCCTATTCTTTGATTGTTAGAAAATTGATTTCTACTTCAACGAGGCCATGTCTATAACGAAGCGAAAATGTGCGTCACCTCGTTGCAGAGTCCCTCCAGGCGCGCTTCCGTGTTCTTGGCCGGCTCTTTTTCGGCGGCTTGTCGCTCCCTGACGGCGTCGATCGGCGCAAGCTGGTGATGTCGCGCAGGGGCGGCGCGCCAAACAGGCGAGCATACTCGCGGCTGAACTGGGAAGGGCTCTCATAGCCGACCTGGAACGCCGCAGTTGCCGCATCCCGATCCTCGGAGAGCATTAACCGCCGGGCTTCGTTCAAGCGCAACCATTTTTGGTATTGCAGGGGGCTCATGGCAGTCACGGCCCGGAAATGATGGTGAAAAGTCGACGCGCTCATGTGGACCCGTCGCGCGAGAGCGTCGATGTGTAACGGCTGCGAGAAGTTGTCCTTCAGCCAATTGATGACCCGCGCGATCTGATGGCTTTGACTTCCCGCAGAAGCCATCCGGCGCAGCCGGACCCCCTGATCGCCGACGAGCAGACGATAGAAGATCTCCCGTTGGATGATCGGCGCAAGGACGGGAATATCCTCAGGCTCGGCAAGCAAGTCGACCAGGCGCTGAAAGGCGGCGAGCAGGGAAAGTGTGACCTGGCCGGTCGCCATGGCCCGGCTCGAATGCTGGGGCCTCGGGGCGGGCAAATGGCTATCCACCATCAGTTGTGAGAGCTCGCGCGGGTCGAGCTTCAAGACGAGCCCCAGGTAGGGCTTCTCCCGGCTCGCCATGATGATCCGTACGACTGTGGGCAGGTCCACGGACGCGATCAGATAGTGCCTGGCGTCATACACATAGGTGTCATCCCCGAGCCACACGCGTTTGGCCCCTTGCGCGATCAAACAGATGCGAGGTTCGTACAGGACCGTGGTCGGGGGGCTCGGTTCATCACGCCGATGAAGAGACAATCCCGGGATTCCCGCTTCGTGGTAGTCGCCTTTCTCGGTCCATCGGGCAATGCTCTTTCCCAGCGCCTCGAGCGCAATGTCGATGGCGCCCCCATTCTCGATCATCTGCTTAGAGGGCTGTTTATCCACTGATATCTCCTGATCGACATTATCAGATCCTATTGCGGAGCACAACTCAATTATCCATATGCGCGGAGAAATAGGCAAGAATAAAGCAGAATTGGACTAGCCAGTGATCCTCTTCAAGGCTATAATCCTTTTGTCAACAAGATCTGGGAGAACAGTTTCGGGGAACGTCGTGATGATCCTTGCGGGTTTTCGAGGCGCTCGGACCACGTATCGAACGATGCGCCGCCGATGCCAGGACATCCCTGGAGGATAGGGCATGTCATAGACGGTATCCGGCAGCCTGACAGCGAAGGGGACGAAACGGTGGAGATCAAGAAATGCGGCTCACAACCATCCGGCCGGGGACCGGCGGAATGTTTCTCGGGGACTGTTCGGGTCGATCCGTTGTTCAACGCGCCCGATCCCGCGCGCGTTCTTGGCGCCGCCGTCACATTTGAGCCTGGCGCCCGCACGGCATGGCACACCCACCCTTTGGGGCAGACCCTGATCGTGACGGCAGGCTGCGGCCTGGTCCAGCGCTGGGGCGGCCCCCCAGAGGAGATTCGGCCTGGCGATATCGTCTGGATCCCGCCTGGCGAAAAGCATTGGCATGGGGCCACGGCGACCACGGCCATGACCCACATCGCGATTGTGGAGCGGATTGATGGCAAGACCGCAGACTGGATGGAACAGGTCAGCGACGGGCAATACCTTCGGTGACCCGGTGGCTTTGAAAAAAGGGATCTTGGATCAAGGAGAGAGAACATGAAACAGCAGATCACGCGACGGGAATTCGTTAAGCGCGGCGCTATCACGCTGGGCGCGGTCGCCGCATCCGGCTCCGGAGGCCTAGTCAACGTCCTTGGCACATCGCGGCGCAAAGCCCGAGTCTTCTTCATGCAGGATATCAGCGCCGACGGATTGCTGAAGGTCTATTCGAAAATCAATAAAAGCGTCACAGGCAAGGTCGCCATCAAGCTGCACACCGGCGAGCCGCATGGCCCCAATATCCTGCCGAGGGAAATCGTGAAAGCATTGCAGCAGCATATTCCCCACAGCAACCTGGTTGAAACCAATACCCTTTATAAGGGCAAGAGATACACGACGGAGGATCATCGGGCAACCATTAAGATCAACGGCTGGGATTTCTGTCCGGTGGACATCATGGACGAGGACGGGGCGGTGATGATCCCCATCAGGGGAGGAAAGCATTTCAAGGAGATGTCCGTCGGCAAGCACATGTTGAGCTACGACTCGATGATCGTGCTGACCCATTTCAAAGGGCACGCCATGGGCGGCTACGGCGGTTCGCTGAAGAATATCGCCATCGGCTGTGCGGACGGGGCTATAGGCAAGAAGATGGTCCATGCCGCTCCTGATAACGAAAATTATGAGAGCTGGCTGAAAGGCGAGCCGTTCATGGAAAACATGGTGGAGTCGGCCAAAGCCACCATCGATCATTTCGGCAAGAGGATCGTCTACATCAACGTACTGCGCAACATGTCCGTGGACTGCGACTGCGCCGGCGTCGACGCCGCGCCGGTCAAGGCGCGCAACTTGGGCATCCTGGCATCCACCGATATCCTGGCCGTCGAACAAGCTTCCATCGACATGGTGTACAAGCTGCCCGAAGCGGAGCTTCACGATCTCAAGGAACGCATTGAATCCCGCAAGGCCCTGCGGCAGCTGTCGTACATGAAAGAATTGAAAATGGGCAACGATCAGTACACGTTGATCGCCCTCTGAAGGAGGGAGCCCTCATGAAGCAAGAGCGTTCAACAGCCGAGACGATGATCGGAGACTTTGCTCCCAAGCTGGTCGAGCTCACCGACCGCGTGCTCTTTGGCGACGTCTGGGAACGCGCGGATTTGTCCAAGCGCGATCGAAGTTTGATCACTGTAGCGGCGCTCGTCAGTTTGAACCGGTCTGACCAGTTGCGGTTTCACCTGGATAAGGCGCTCGACAACGGGCTCGAGATGACGGAGCTAATCGAGGTCATCACCCATTTGGCGTTTTATGCCGGATGGCCCAATGCGATGACGGCTATTATGGTGGCCAAAGAGCAGTTTTCCAAAAGGGATTCTTCACGTACCCAATCCCAAAAGACGCCGTGAAACGGCGCTCCTGGAGCGCAGGCAATACTCGGGCCTCTAGGGGAATAAGCATGAGAAACGTGATTGTCGTCGTCGGATCAGGTCAGATTGGCCAAGCAATCGCCCGGCGGGTCGGTGTAGGCAAGCACGTCCTTCTGGCCGATATGCGCCCGGACAACGCCAATGCGGCAGCAGAGGTCCTGGAGAACGCCGGATACGAGGTGAGCGTCGCGACCGTCGACGCGTCCTCGCGCGAGGCCGTACACGCGCTCGTCGAGACGGCTACAGGTCTCGGTGACATCATCGGACTTATCCATGCTGCCGGTGTCTCCCCGACGCAGGCCTCGCCGGCGACGATCCTCAAAATCGATCTATATGGCACGGCACTCGTCCTGGAGGAGTTCGGCAACGTCGTCGCCCGTGGTGGCGCTGGGGTCGTCATCGCGTCGCAGTCCGGGCATCGCCTCCCCCCACTCACCGTCGAACAGAATAAAGCGTTGGCCACAACGCCCGTGGAAGAGTTGCTCGCACTTCCCTTCCTTCAACCCGACCAAGTGACGGATTCTCTTCATGCATATCAGATCGCGAAGCGCGGGAACTCGCTGCGCGTCATGGCCGAGGCGATACGCTGGGGCAAGCGTGGTGCCCGGATCAACACGATCAGCCCGGGCATCATTATCACACCGCTCGCCAAGGACGAATTGGCCGGGCCACGAGGTGAAGGATACCGACGTATGATCGAGGTGTCCGCGGCTGGACGTGCTGGTACTCCAGACGAGGTGGGCACTGTCGGCGCGCTGCTCATGGGCCCGGACGGTGGGTTCATCACCGGCAGCGACATCCTTATGGATGGTGGAGTGACTGCCGCCTATTGGTACGGCGAGCTTGCTCCTCGATGAGCGTCCAGCGGGTACTTGAGTGTACCCTGACGACGCGGTGTGAACCGATCGCCGGCTTTGAAGCGCGACGGATGAGACGTGCGGGGGAGGTTGCTCGAACATGACGGTGATTAAGGGATGGGCAGATTTCTACGTCATCGTCGGCTCGTCAGCCGGGGCCCTGATCGGGTTGCAGTTCGTCGTCATTATGCTCATTGCGGCGGGACCGATCGTAAGAGGTGAAGCGCAGGCCGGCCGGGCCTTTGCGACGCCGAGCGTCGTTCATTTCGGAGTCGTGCTATTGCTGTCAGCGATTGCCTCTGCGCCCTGGAACGGGATGGCAGCGATCTCGGCACTCTGGGGATTGCTGGGCGTCTTTGGGATCGTGTACATCCTCGTGGTGGCCCGGCGCATGCGTCGGCAGACTTTCTACCAGCCCGTGTTCGAGGACTGGTTATTCCATGTCCTGCTGCCGGTTATGGCTTACACGGTCCTCGCCATATCGGCTTGTGTGGCCTTTTCGCGCGCTCGTATAGCCCTGTTCCTGGTCGGCGGGACCGCCGTGATGCTGCTCTTTGTCGGCATTCACAATGCTTGGGACGCCGTTATGTATTATGTCTTTTGCGGATCGGGGTCGAAGGAATAATACCGGCCCGAAGCGGCGTGGCAAGGGCCGGGTTTCCCTCAGTCTCTCGCCGTGGGAATGCCGGCTAAAGCGCGAACAATGCCATTATGGAAATAATGATCGGAGGAGGATCTCGTTATGAACGCGACTATAAAAAAGTGCTTGATCGCCTTTTATTCCCGGAAGGGACAGAACATCGTCGGCGGCAGGATCGCTGACTTAAAGGTCGGAAATACGGAAGTCGTCGCAAACATGATTCAGACGAAGGCGGGAGGCGACACGTTCCATATCGAATCCGTGACAGGCTATCCCGAAGATTACATGGAGACGACCGAAGTCGCCAGGAAGGAGCTGCATTCCAAAGCCAGGCCGAAGCTGACGGGACGAATCGAACATATGGAGTCCTACGACGTAATCTTCTTGGGCTTTCCGATTTGGTGGGGAACGATGCCCATGCCGGTTTACACTTTCCTCGAAAGTTATGATTTTTCCGGAAAGACAATCGTCCCATTTTGTACCCATGAGGGTAGCGGAATGGGCCATAGCGAACGGGACATCATCAAAGCATGTCCCAAGGCGACCGTACTGGAGGGGATCGCTATCTACGGAGCCAGCGCAAGCTCCGCGGGCTCAAGGGTGTCGAGTTGGATCCATGAATTGGGAATATCATGATTCGGATGGACCGTGCTCTCCCGTTTATGGAGGAAATCCTTGTCGGTCATGGCTCTCGGCGCTTCCGTAAAGGAGGGCTGCATGCGACGGTCGTTCCGCCGCCGGCGGCTCGCCGGGAGCCTCGTCTTCCTGGCCGCACAGTTTCGAGCATAGGCGACCGCAGTCCTTGTCTCGTCCCGGGGAGGATATGAGCCGGCTGGGAGAACGTTCCTCGTGGTTATGCGGGCGAGGAGCAGCCAACCTGTCCGCCAAGAATCCTCGAGCACTTTGCTGGATCAGCTTTCGGGATCCCTGTCATGCGTTTGGCGTGGTTCCCGATCAGTCACAGGGTTCATCCCGGTTTCTTGGGATCAGGAACACAACAAGGGCCCATGAAACACATGGGGCCGATCCATTACTTCATGGATTCTTCCTGCACCAATTCGGCGATAAGAGTCTGAGCTTTGGCGATGATACCCACCTTCTGTGACATAACTCGGTATTTCCTTCCCACCCACCATACGGTCTCCCCCTTGAGCGCTTCCGCGGCTCCAGGCTCTGCCCTTAGTATTGCCCCGTTCCCGAATTTCAGTATCCACCCAGGCTTGGCTCCAGGCTCTGCCGCATGGCAATCGGCATCGGTCAGGATAGATTCAAAGAGAACCGTGTCTGCCATTTATCACGCCCTCCCTGCCCCTTATGTATTCCTGCCGGGGCTCTGCGTCAAGGATTTTCGCTCGGGCGCAGCTCGGAGATCATTTCGGAAGAACGGACTGGTCATCCCAGCCACTCCAGGAGGGCGTGAATACTGCCGGAAGCGAGGGCGATGCTCGAATCCGCCGCTCCATAGTACAGGTTGATCATGTCGTTATCGGGCGCAATGGTGAAGCCTCCGGGGAACACGACGCTGCCAACGTCCCCGTGCTGCTCGTAGGGCGCCTCCGGGCCAAAGAACCACTCATCGCTGCGCTTGAGGCAACGCTCCGGTGCGTTCAGATCAAAGAGGGCGAGCCCCAGCCGGTACAGCGAACCAGCCGCAGTCTGCCGCACTCCGTGGTAGATCATCAGCCAACCTTCTGGGGTTTCGATGAGCGGAGGGGAGAGTCCGATCTTGTTGGCGTCCCACCACCCGCCGCGCCGGCATTCCAACATCAGCTTGTGGTTGCCCCAATAGCGCAGATCGGGCGAATAGGACATCCAAATATTGGCCCTGGGAGAGCTGACCGGGCGATGAATCAAGGCCCAATTCCCGCCAATACGATGAGGCAGCAAAGCCGCGTCCTTGTCTTCCGGGGGCATGATCACGCCGTAGCGCTCGAAACGGCGGAAATCTTCCGTGGTCGCCAGGGCCACGCCAGGCCCCTCGCGTGAGTAGGCGGTATATACGACGGCGTATTTGTCCAATTCGGGAAGATAGGTGATGCGCGGATCTTCGATTCCCCACATTTCTTCTGGAAAGTGCTTGGGATCAGCCGACAGGGTGGGCTGAGGATCGATCCGCCAATCATCCACGCCATTTATGGACCGGGCCGCGCAAAGATGGGACTGCCCGCGGCGATCCTCGACTCGACATAAAAGCAGGGTCGTGCCATCAGGCAGCAATGCGGCGCCGGGATTAAATACGCTATGGACCGGATAGGTCCAATTGGCGGCGGTCAAGATGGGGTTGTTCTTGTAACGGCGCAAGAGCTCGGGGCGGTGATTGTTCATTGAGATCGTGACTCCAAAGATAGCAGCGTATTTTCAGCCAAGCGCAATTCCAACAGAGCCTGGAGAAAGGCGAGCGTCGATTCCGCGCCCTGATTCTCGTTGGGCCGGTCGGGATGCAGGCCGTCCCGGCAACCTCCGGTCGTCGGGTCGTAGACGGGGAGGCTGAGGTCGTTGCGGCCTATGAACCAATCGAAGGCCCGGCGCGCTTCCTTGTTCCAGCGCTTGTCTCCCGTGACCCGGTAGGCTTCAAGGCAGGCGGATACCATCGCTTGGGCTTCGACCGGCTGTTGATCGAACCGGGCGCGCTCACCGCCCCGCTGATAGAAGCCGCGGGACCCGATGGGGACAAAATGCCCCCCGCCCGGGTCCGAGCACTGGAGGTTGGTCAACCAGCGGAGCGACTCCAGTCCGGCCTCGGCCATGGCCGCGTTCGCCATCGATCGGCCGCAGGTCAGCAACGCGTGCGGCAGCGCGGCGTTGCAATAACTCAGCCCATCCTCAAACCAGAGCCATTCGTCCGAACGATGGCCTTGATAGAGGGTCATGAGCCGCCCGGCCAAGTCCTCCCGGACCTGGCCTGCCCTCCGATCACCGGCAAACCGCCGCAGGTACTCATGGATCCCGATGAGCGCGAATGCCCAGGCCCGCGGACTGGTCGTATCACGAATGGCAGGCAAGGCCTGCTCGAACAGCCAGCCCGCCATATTTTGGACGGCAGGGGTGTTCGCGTTGCCCAACACCATGCCCAGCGCCCATAACGCGCGGCCGTGGCTGTCATCTGAACCGCTATCCTCCTGCCACTGGCGCTGGTAATCCATGAAGTTGCGAAAACGCCGGGTCTTCGTATTGAAGGCATACCAAAGGAAGGCGAGATAGCGCGACGCCAGCTCGAAGGGCTCTTTGATGCCCAGCGCCTCGATCAGCGCGCTCACCATCAGCGCTCGAGCATTGTCGTCGGTGCAGTAGCCCTCCCCGTAGTTGGGCACGGTGAAAATGGCATGCTGCAACATGCCCGTCTCGTCGGTCATGTGGCGCAAGTGGTCCAGCTTGAGAGGGGGCAGGTCCCCAGCGTGTCTATCCAGGGCTTTGGCCGCGAAGCCTGCGGGCGCGAAATGCCGGCGTTCGGTGCGGGCGCGTTCAAAACTCTCCATGTAGCGGCGCGCCACCTCCGGCCAGATCATCGCCCGTCCAAACAGGTAAGCCCGCTTGCGCATGGCGTGGCGCTCGGCCTCGTTTTCCAGCAAGTAGATGACCTGTTCGGCCAAGGCTGCCGGGTCACGGAACGGGACCAGGGAGCCTCGTCCTGCGGATAGCAGCTCTTCCGCATACCAGTACGGCGTCGAAATCACGGCTTTGCCCGCTCCCACGGTGTAGGCCAGCGTGCCGGAAGTGATCTGCTGCGCGTTCAGATAGGGAGTGATGTAGATGTCCGCGACGCTGATGAACTCAACGAGCTCCTCCAGGCTGACGAAACGATTGTAGAAGATCACGTGACCTTCCACGCCCCTCTCCTGAGCCAGCCATTGCAGCGACAGCCGGTAAGTTTCCCCTTCGTGCTTGATCACGTGGGGATGTGTAGCGCCGACAACGATATACACGACATCGGGATAGCGGGCCACAATGGCCGGCAAGGCCGAGATGACGGTTTCGATCCCTTTGTTCGCCGACAGCAGGCCAAAGCTGAGCAAAACGGTTTTGCCCTCGACGCCGAAGAGGTCCTTGTTGAAGCTGGGGTCGACGAAGGGCACGTCGGGGATGCCGTGAGGGATCAGATCGATCTTCTCCGGCGGGACATGATAGACCGTCCGCAGGAATTCAGAGCCGCGTTCGCTCATGACGACCAGCCGATCTGACAGGGCCGCGACGCCTTCCAACACCCGGCGCTGGTCAGGGTCGGGTTCGTTAAGGATGGTATGCAGGGTCGTGACGACGGGCATGCGCAATTCGCGCAAAAGGGTCAGAATGTGGCTGCCCGCTTTTCCGCCGAAAATCCCGTATTCGAATTGAAGGCACACGAGATCGACGTTATTGATATTCAGAAAATCGGCGGCGCGCCGGTAAGACTCGATGTCCTTCTCCGTCAGCTCAAACCGGACGCGAGACGGGTAGTCATAGCCAGCCTCGGTATCGTTGACGGGCAGGGCGATACAGGTCGCGCCAGGATATTCCGAGGCGACGGCCTCACATAGATCGGTGGTGAACGTGGCGATGCCGCACTGCCGCGGCAGGTAGTTGCCGATGAAAGAGATGCGCTTGATGGGCGAATTGGCTAAGCCGCCTTCCATGACCGGTATCTCCTTCCTGCCCCCGTTCCGATCCCGCGGTTAATGAACGCAAAGAGACGGCCACTCGATCGTTATCGCCTTGTCGTGGCCAGAATAGACCGGGACCGAGTGCTTCTCGTTTGAAGGTCGAGCCATTCGGGATTATGCCGAGGATCAAGTATACCACAATCCGACGGTCAGCATGAAAGGGCCCGCCCGCGCCCCGCCTGGGGAGCTCCCGTGGATCCTTTTCGTTCACCCGCCCTGCTGGGCTTTCCGGATGATCGCGATCGCCGCGGGTGAGTCCGTGGCGAACGGCGAGCCGGCCACGGTTGACAATGCCCCCGTGGCGGCATTGATGGCAAAGGCGGAAACATGGTCGGAAGCATAATTCGCCGCGTAGGCATAATACTTGTAGACCGTGCTCGGAGGATTGTGGTCGCCGGCCCGCTCTCTGCCCCCATTGCCGATCATGCGCCAGTCGATGACATATAGCCGGCCACAACTCCGCCGCAAATCATCAAGCGCCTTATCCGGAGGGGATTCTCCTTGGGACTCGAAGGGCCGCGACTCCCTGCATCTTGCCCCCCAGGCTAATCATCGGCGGCAGAACAGTCGATGTCAAGGATTATGGGCTTCATCCCTGAAAGCAGGTCCTTCCTTTAGCGTCGCCCCTCTCCAGAGTGGAGGTGCCACCTCCGGTCCCGCTTCTCACCCCGCGAGATGAGACAATTTTTGGTAATTTCACCCAGGCAATGCTCATCCCGGGTGATTGACGTAATTTGTCGCTGAGAGAGAATAGGCGCCGTGGGAGCAATGCCTTGAAATTCCTGAATCTCTCTCGCATTGGAAAATTTAGCGGGGCCCGATCGTCCTTGATTAATAAGGAGGCCGGAAACGGCGAGATTGACAGGAATTGTCTAAAAACATAAGATGACGGAATAAAAAATGGCATCCAACCTGGGCGAGCTGTTGCTGCGGGAGAAGATCCTCTCGGTTGACCAGCTGAAAACCGCCCTGGAATTCCAGAAAAAGAACAGTCTCCCGGTCGGGACTTCGCTCGTTCAGCTCGGCTACCTGACCGAGGAGGACATCGCCCAGGCCCTCAGCCGCCAGCTCGGCTATCCCTACATCGACCTCGACCAGTTCGACGTCTACTCCGAGGTCATCAGCCTCATTCCCGTGGACGTGGCCAAGAAGTACCTGGTCATGCCCATCCACCGCATCCGGAACTTCCTGACCCTGGCCATGGTCGACCCGACCGACCTCGAGATAATCGAGGACATCCGCTTCCGGACCGGCCTGTCGATCCAGCCGGTCATCGCCTCCGAGACGGGGGTCGTCAACGCCATCAACAAGTACTACGGCACGGCCGACGCCATCCGGGTCAAGAAGATCATCGAGGACATCGCCCTGGCCGACGACGGCCGGGTCAACATCATCGACGAAGACAAGGAAACGGACGTCCTGACCGAGGGCGACGAGACCGAGGCCGAAGAAGCCCCGATCATCAAGCTGGTCAACCAGACCTTCGTCGACGCCATCAAGCGGGGCGCCAGCGACGTCCACTTCGAGCCCTACGAAACGAGCTTCCGCGTCCGCTACCGCATGGACGGCGACCTCTACGAGATCGTCAACCTGCCCCTGAAGTACCGCAGCCCGGTCCTGTCCCGCGTCAAGATCCTGGCGAACATGGACATCGCCGAGAAGCGCCTGCCGCAGGACGGCCGGATCAAGATGCGCCTGCGCCTCGACAACGGCAAGAAGAAAGAGGTCGACATGCGCGTCTCCTCCCTGCCGACCCTGTGGGGGGAGAAGATCGTCGCCCGTATCCTCGACAAGGAGATGCTCAAGCTCGACCTGACCCAGCTCGGCTTCGAAGAAGAGTCGCTGACCGTCTTCCAGGAAGCCATCGGCCGGCCCTGGGGCATCGTCCTCGTCACCGGGCCGACCGGCAGCGGCAAGACGAACACGCTCTACTCGGCCATCTCGACCATCAATTCGCCGGACATGAACATCATGACCGCCGAGGACCCGGTCGAGTTCAACGTCCCGAACATCAACCAGGTCCAGATCAAGGACGAGATCGGGCTGACCTTCGCCGCCTGCCTGCGCAGCTTCCTGCGGCAGGATCCTGACGTCATGCTGGTCGGCGAGATGCGCGACCAGGAGACCGTCGATATCGCCATCAAGGCCGCCCTGACAGGCCACCTGGTCTTCTCCACCATCCACACCAACGACGCCGCGAGCTCGATCACCCGCATGGAGAACATGAACATCGAGCCCTTCCTGATCGCCGACTCGCTCATCCTGGTCGCCGCCCAGCGGCTGGTCCGCAAGCTCTGCAAGAAGTGCGCCCAGCCGCACCCGCTGCCCGAGTCGGCCCTGCTCGAGATGGGCTATCACAAGAACGAGGTCAAGGGGCTCCAGGTCATGAAGCCCGGCGGCTGCGACGCCTGCAACAAGACCGGGTACAAGGGCCGGACCGCCCTGTTCGAGGTCATGAAGGTGGACGATGACATCCGCACCATGATCCTGACCCGGGCCCAGTCCCGGGAGATCAAGAGGAAGGCCATCGAGAAGGGCATGCTGACCCTGCGGCGGAGCGGCCTGGTCAAGATCAAGAACGGCATCACCTCGGTCGAGGAAGTCCTGCGCGAGACCGTCCGGGACGAGTGACGGGGCGCGGAAAGAGAGGAAGAATCCCATGGCCAAGCCGATCTTCGAGCTTCTGAAAGCCTGCGTCGAGGCCGACGCCAGCGACCTCCACATCACGACCTACATCCCGCCGCGCATCCGCGTCCACGGCGTCCTCCGGGACCTCGACCACCCGGCCCTGACCCCGGCCGAGACCAAGGAGATCATCTACAGCATCATGACCGACAAGCAGAAGCGGCTGTTCGAGGAGAAGCTCGAGCTCGACTTCTCCTTCGGCGTCAAGGAGCTGGGCCGGTTCCGGGCCAACGTCTTCATGCAGAAGGGCGCCGTGGCCGGGGCCTTCCGCCGCTTCCTGCCCTCGATGTGGAGCTTCGCCCAGCTGGGCATCCCCCAGCGGGTCCAGCAGCTCTGCTACCTGCCGCGGGGCCTGATCATCGTCACCGGGCCGACCGGCTGCGGCAAGTCGACGACCCTGGCCTGCATGATCGAGCACATCAACGCCGAGCGGCCGGTCCACATCGTCACCATCGAGGACCCCATCGAGTACTACCTGACGCCGCGCAAGGCGATCATCAACCAGCGCGAGCTCTACGCCGACACCCAGTCCTACGGCAACGCCCTGCGCTCGGTCCTGCGCGAGGACCCCGACGTCGTCCTGGTCGGCGAGATGCGCGACTTCGAGACCGTCGAGGCCTGTATGCGCGTCGCCGAGACGGGCCACCTGACCTTCTCGACGCTGCACACGAACTCGGCCGTCGAGTCGATCAGCCGCATCATCGACATCTTCCCCAGCCAGTACCAGGCCCAGGTCCGGATCACGCTGTCGATGTCGCTCGAGGCGGTCATGACCCAGGCCCTCCTGCCGCGCATCGACGGCAAGGGCCGGGTCCTGGCCATGGAGATCCTCATCCCCAACCCGGCCATCCGCAACCTCATCCGGGAGAACAAGATCCACCAGATCTACTCGGCCATGCAGATGGGCCAGGAAAAGTTCGGCATGCAGACCTTCAACCAGTCGCTGGCCAACCTGTACTTCCGCAGGCTGGTCAGCCTGGAAACCGTCATGTCCATGACCTCCTTCCCCGAGGAGCTGACCGACATCATCCAGCGCCGCGAGGGGATCAAGATCGGATCCGGCGGCGCGGCGGGGCCGGCCCGGCGCTAGGGGCGGCCCGCGAAAGGCGAGGTGCACTATGGCGACCTACGTTTGGAAAGGCAAGAACCGCTACGGCGACGCCGTCGGCGGCGAGCGCGTCGCGGCGACCAAGGAAGAGCTGGTCCGGATGCTGCAGAAGGACCAGATCCAGGTCTTCAGCATCGCTCCGGCCAAGACGGGGTTCAAGATCCCCTTCCTCAAGCGGGAAAAGGTCAAGCTCAAGGACCTGTCGGTCTACAGCCGACAGCTCTCGGTCCTCATCGACGCCGAGCTGCCCCTGATCCAGAGCCTGGGCATCCTCGAGGACCAGCAGAAGAACGTTTATTTCAAGAACGTCATCAAGACCGTCAAGGAGGACGTCGAGGCCGGCTCGACCCTCAACCAGGCCAAGCGGAAGCATCCCAAGGTCTTCGACGACCTCTATTGCAACCTCATCGCCTCGGGCGAGCAGTCGGGCTCCCTGGACATCATGCTCCGCCGCCTGTCGGAGTTCATCGAGAAGAACGTCCGCCTGCGGGCCAAGGTCAAGCAGGCCATGATCTACCCGGTGGCCATCGTCATCTTCGCCATCACCGTGGCCATCTTCCTCTTGTGGAAGGTCATCCCCATCTTCGCCAACATCTTCAATGACCTCGGGGCCGAGCTGCCGGGCCTGACGGCCTTCGTCGTGGCCCTGAGCAACTTCGTCCAGAAGTACATCGTCTTCGTCATCATCGGCATCGTCGCCCTGATCTTCCTCTTCCGCTATTACCGCAGCACGACCCCCGGCCGCTGGTCGACCGACCGCCTGGCCCTGAAGCTGCCGCTCTTCGGCAAGCTCCTTTACAAGGTGGCCATGACCCGGGTGACCCGGACCCTGTCGACCCTGATCTCCGGCGGCGTCCCCATGCTCGAAGCCCTCAAGATCACCTCGACCACGGCCGGCAACGTCGTCATCGAGAAGGAGATCATCGAGACCCGCAAGCTCGTCTCCGAGGGCAAAACCCTGAGCGAGTCGTTCAAGCAATCCGGCCAATTCCCGCTGATGATGCTCCAGATGATAAACGTCGGCGAGGCCACCGGCACGCTCGACGAGATGCTGAACAAGCTGTCCTCCTTCTACGACGAGGAGGTCGACAACTCGGTGGCGGCCCTCCTTTCGGTCCTTGAGCCCATCCTGCTCATCTTCGTCGGCGGCATGGTCGGCGGGCTGGTCATTTCCATGTACCTGCCCATCTTCGGCCTGATGAAGGCGTTCTAGGGGACGGGCGGGGCGGGGAGGAGAGGATGGACGCCGTCAAACCCCGACCGGCAGACCGTTCCGGCCCGGTCGAGCGCCGCAGCGTCCTCCTCTACAACATCTATCGCCTGGTCGTGCTGACCTCGCTCCTGGTTTCGGCCCTGATCATCCAGTTCTCCTCGCCCGAGGCCGGCCCGAACCTGCCGTTCTACTATGTTATCCTGGCCGGCTGCGGGTTCGCGGCCGTCTGCTTCGGCCTCTATGCCTGGGGCCGGGCCCTGGCCGTCCAGGCCTATCTCCAGGTCGTTTTCGATCTGCTCTTCATCACCGCTTTCGTCTACATCTCGGGGGGCATCGGCTCCTCGATGTACTTCCTCTACGTCTTCCCCGTCATCGCCGCCAGCCTGGTCCTGTCCGGGCGCTCGGGCTTCCTGGCCGCGTCGCTGGCGGCCATCCTCTTCGGCGCCCTGGTCGACGGCGCCTACGCCGGGCTCTTTCCGCCCTTCCGGCCGGACCAGGCCGTCAGGCCGCCCCTAGGGACGATGCTGGTGACGCTCTTCATCGCCTGGGCCGTCTTCTTCGTCATCGCCGCCCTGATGAGCAAGCTGACGGTCAGCCTGCGCCGGACCAGGGAGGCCCTGCGGGCCGCCGAGAAGGAGCTCCTCGTCCGGGAGCGCCTGTCCGAGGCCGGCCGCGTCTCGGCCAGCCTGGCCCACGAGATCCGCAACCCCCTGGCGGCCATCTCCGGCTCGGTCCAGGTGCTCAAGAAGGAACTGGCCTTGAGCGCCGAGCAGAAGGAGCTCATGGACATCGTCCTCAGGGAATCGGAGCGAGTCTCCCACAGCCTGGAGCAGTTCCTGGATTTTGCCCTGCCGGCCAAGCAGATCTTCGCCCCGATCAACCTGCGCGACATCATGGACGAGACGGTCAAGATGCTCCTGGTCGGCGGGGAGATCGACGGCAAGGTCGAGGTGGAAGGCAACTACCGGACGGCCGACGTCCCCTTTATCGGCAACGCCGGCCAGTTCCGCCAGGTCTTCTGGAACCTGATCAAGAACGCCCTCAAGGCCATGCCCGGCGGCGGCCGGCTTCGGCTCGACTTCCCGGAGCACGGCCGGAAAGATGTCCGCATCGTCGTCGCCGATACCGGCCGGGGCATGTCCGGAGAGGACCAGGCCCATCTCTTCGAGCCCTTCTATTCCGGGTTCGAGAACGGGCGCGGCCTGGGCCTGTCGATCGTCCGCAAGATCATCGACGACTACGACGGCCGGATCGACATCCGGTCGGCCCCCGACGAGGGGACGGAAGTACAAATCATCCTGCCTCTGCGCAAGGGCGCCGGGGCGTGAGGTCGGCGGCATGGATACGATCCTGATAATTGACGACGAGAAGAGCCTCCTCGACCTGCTGACGGTCGTCTTCAAGAAAGAAGGCTACGGCGTCAAGACCGCCCCGTCGGCCGCCGGCGGCTTCGAGATCCTGGCCAAGGAGGAGGTCGATCTCGTCGTCACGGACATCAAAATGCCCGGCGCCGACGGCATGGACATCCTCCGCTATGCCCGCGAGAACCTGCCCGACCTGCCGGTCATCCTCATCACGGCCTACGGCAGCATCGCCCAGGCCGTCGAGGCCCTGAAGGCCGGGGCCCTGGACTACGTCGTCAAGCCCTTCGACGTCGAGGAGCTGAAGATCATCGTCGCCCGGGGGCTGGCCGCCCGACGCCTGCGGCAGGAGAACCAGCTGCTCAAGCGGGACTTCAAGGACCGCTACGGCTTCGAGCAGATGATCGGCAAGAGCCGGGCGATGCAGGAGATCTATATCCTCATCGAGAAGGTCGCTTCGACCGACTCGACCGTCCTGATCACGGGGGAGAGCGGGACAGGCAAGGAGATGGCCGCCCGGGCCGTCCACCTCCAGGGCGCGCGGCGCGACCATCCCTTCGTCTCCATCAACTGCGCCGCCCTGCCCGAGAACCTGCTCGAGAGCGAGCTCTTCGGACATGTCCGCGGCTCGTTCACCGGAGCGGTCTCGGACAAGAAAGGGATGTTCGAGCTGGCCCAACGGGGCACCCTGTTCCTCGACGAGGTCGGCGAGATGTCGCCCTGGACCCAGGTCAAGTTGCTGCGGGCCCTCCAGGAGCGCAAGGTCCGCCGGGTGGGCGGGGCCGACGAGATCCCGGTCGACGTCCGCATCATCGCGGCGACCAACCAGGACCTCAAGAAGAGGATCGCCGAAGGCAAGTTCCGCGAGGAGCTGTTCTACCGGCTGAACGTCATCTCCGTCGACATGCCGCCCCTGCGGAAGAGGACGGAGGACATCCCCCTGCTCATCGGCCATTTCCTCCAGAAGTACTGCGACAAGATGGGCAAGAGGCCCAAGCGGTTCACGCCCGACGTCGTCGGCCTGCTCGAGGGCTATGCCTGGCCGGGTAATATCCGCGAGCTCGAGAACGTCATCGAGCGCATCGTGGCCATCGAGGACCGCGAGACGGTCACCGCCGCCTGCCTGCCGCAGGAGATCGTTTCGCCGCAGAAAAAGAAACTCGAGACCCAGGAGCTCTTCGCCCCGGGCTTCAACCTGACCCATCACCTCGACGATCTCACCAAGAAGTATATCCAGGAAGCGCTGGCCCTGACCGGCGGCAGCCTGCAGAAGGCGGCGCCGCTCCTGGGGCTGAGCTACCGGACCATCCGCTATCTCATCGGCAAATACGACCTCAACCAGGTCCGCAAGGCCGAGAAGCGGAACGGCAACGGGGACCGGAATCCCGTTTGAGCGACAAATAATGTCAATACTGACAAAATACGGCTACTATTTTTCCTCAGGCTCTCTGGCAATTTTTGCATTTTATTTTATATGAGCAACTTACTGATGCTATGAAGTTGGCACGCTTATTGCTATAATAGGGGTGCCAATTATGAATGGCAAGCAAACCCGGCTGAGGAGATCAGCCAGGGAATCTCAAAGGAGGTTTTCAATGCTTAAAAAGATGAGAGGCTTCACCCTCATCGAGCTGCTGATCGTCGTCGCGATCATCGGCATCCTGGCTGCTCTTCTCATCCCGAACGCTCTGGCCGCCATCCAGAAGGCCAAGCAGAAGACGGCGATGAAAGAGATCATGACCATGTCCACGGGCGCCATGGACTACATCACCGACCATGGCGACTGGACGAACGTGACCCAGAACGGCGCCATCGCCAACGCGACCGGCATCTCGGTCGCCATCGCCCCGTTCTACATCAAGGCCTGCCCGATCAATGATCCGTGGAACACCGCCTATCAGTGCGGCGTCGGCGATGCCACGAACATCAACAGCTACCTGACCGGCACCGCGGCCACCGACGTGGGCAACGACGATTTCCTGTTCGCCTCCTACGGCCGGAACGGCGAGGTCGGCGCGCTGACGTACGACCCGACGAACCCTGAAGGCAGCCGCTACAACGTCAGCGGCATGAGCGATTTCGACAACGACCTCGTGGCTTGGTCCGGCAACTGGGTCATCGCCCCCGCGACGGCTCTGGTTCAGAACGCCTCCGGAAGCTGACCTAGATCTTGATCTGACGTCCTTGAAGGGGCGGCTTCGGCCGCCCCTTTTTTTATTGTTTCCCCGCCGCCCGGCGGCGTCTCAGGATCTCGCGGCCCGGAGGGCGGCGAACTCGGGGTCAAGGGCGAAATCGGCCCGGACGCTCTCGATCCGGCCGCCCGAGACGGCGATGTCTTGACGGCGGAGGGAGCCCAGCTTGATCCTGTGAGCCAGGGCCAGGTACTCGACCCGCTCGGGATCGACGCCCATGATCCGGGCCGCCGTGGCGTCGACCGCCAGGGCGTTGTCGCCCATCACCAGCACGCCGGCCTTCTTGGCGCGGCCCATGACGGGGCCGTGGCCCTCCATGCCGATAACGCCGTCGACGACCGTGTAATGGGTCTTGACGGTGCCGTTGATCTCGCAGATGCTGAGCGGGATGCCGTTCCAATGGAGCGTGTTCTTGGGCCAGCCGTAAACCATGCCGGGCAGGATACCGAACATGTTCTTCAGGCCGAGCGTGATCCCGGCGAGCTTGTGGGTCTTCATCTTGGGCAGGGAAATGAGGACATCAGCCTCGCGGATGGTCATCGGCAGGGACATCTTCTTGAGCAGGGTGGCCCGTGGGTTGACGGAAGGGACGGTGACCAGGTCGTCATAATTCAGGTCGACGAGCCGGATCCCGCGGCGGCGGGCCAGGGCCTCATACCCGGCTCTCCGGAAAAGGTCCTCGGAATCACGGTTGTGGGACGTGCCTTCGGCCAGGACGATCTCCCGCGCTCCCTGGTCGCCGAGGTGGAGGACGAGCGCCTCGAGGAGGCGCGGGTCGGTGTGGATCGGCCGCTCGGGGGAGACGTCGACCATGTTCGGCTTGAGCACGACCCGCTTGCCCCGGACGTCGGGCGGCCGGCTCGATCGCCAGCCTTCCCGGATGGCCGCGGCCAGCGTCCCCGGCTCGTAATCTGGACAGGCGACCAGGGCGACCTGAAGGAGCGGAACGGATCCCGTCCCGGCGGCCTGCCGGGCCGCGGCCTTCGCCAGCGCGGCCGTGGGCCAGGCGGCCAGGGCCGAGGTCCCGAGCAGGCGGCCGAATTCCCGTCGCGAACACGGCCTTCCGGTCATCGGTCCCTCCCGGCTGCGGGCGCGAGGATCGGAGCGCCGGCCAGAACAAGATACGACAGGGCCGTTTCGAAAAGGTTGGCGCGGAACCCCCCGTCGGCCGCCTGCAGCCGGGCCAGACGGGAGGCCGCGTCCCGGGCCCGTGCGGCCCGGCCCGCAAAGCACGTCAGGGCCAGCGCCGACCACGCCAGGGTCGCGGTGCTGACGTTCCCGGCCAGGCGATCCTCGAGACAGCGCAGGCCGGCCGCGACGGCGGCGTGGTCCTCGGGGAGGCCGGCTGCGCCGAGGGCCGCCAGGGCCAGGGCGGTCGACATGGCCGTGGCCTCGAGCTCGAACGACTTGCTGAAGGGATTGCCGAAGTTCCAGCCCCCGGACGGGACCCTGCGGTCCAGGATGAGGGCGACGCCGGACCGTATCCTTTTCTCCGTCGCGGCCGTGCCCGTGCGGCGGAGGGCCAGGACGAAAAGGGCGGTCGGCTCGACCCAGGCCGTTGTCCGCGGCGTCCAACCCCAGCCCGGGATCGAGGCGTCGTAGCGAAAGCGGGCCGCGATCTCCGCGAGGTCGGTCTTGCTGTAACGTCCCGAGGCGTCCTCGAAAGCCAGGATCCAGGCCCGCAGCCGGCGCTCCTCCTTCGGCGCCCCCAACGCGTGGAAGGCGAGGAGGGCGGCATAGGCCATCCAGTTCCCGTCCTCGTCCCCGGGGCCAAGGCCGACCGCCCCGCCCGGATTCAGGCAGGACCTGAGGAAGGCCAGGCCGCGGGCCGCCGCGGCCTCGTCGCCGGCCGCGCCGAGCGCGAGGGCGCAGAGCGCCGCCGGTTCGACCAGGCTCTGCCGGCCGGGCTCGTAGCCCCAGCCGCCGTCGGGATTCTGGTTCTTCCGGATGAAGCCGGCCGCCCGGGAGAGGTCCGCGGCCATCAGCGGCCTCCGTCGGGCTTCGCCGCCGGCGTGGACAGCTCGGCCCCGTAATACCGGGACAGGCGGTCCCACAGGTCGCGGAAGACCTCCGGCCGCCCGGCCGAGACGTCCTTCTCGCACGCGGGGTCGGCCCGGAGATCGAACAGGGTCGTCCGGACGCTTTCGTCGGGGCCCCGGACGATGACGTCCCGGACGAGCTTCCAGGCCGGCGTGAGCAGGGCCCGGTTCCGCCGCCGGATCAATACGTCGAAGTACTCTTCGCGGACGGTGATCAGGCCGGTCCGGTCGAACTCGTAGAACTTGGCCCCCTGCTCGATCATGGACTGCAGGGCGATGCCCACGCCGCCCGGCGTGTCCAGGGAGAATTCCGTCTCCATGATGACGGACCTGTCGTCCGGCGGCTCCGGGGCGCCGGGGCCGCGAAGCCAGGGCCCGAGGCTCTGCCCGTCGAAGGCGCGGCCGGCCGTCCCGAACCCGAGGAGATCCAGGATCGTGGGCGCGATATCGACCGTCCGGACGAGCCGGCCGACATCCCGATGGGCCGTCCCCCCGGCCGGCTTCCAGGCGAGCAGGGTCCGGTTCTGCTCGGAGTCACGGAGGTCGGAGCCGTGGCCGTCGGCCGACTCCCCGTGGTCTGACAGGACGACGACGATCGCGTCGTCGTAGAGGCCGGCGGCCTTGAGGGCGCCGAGGATCCGGCCGAGCTGGGCGTCGGCGATCGAGATGGCCGAATCGTAAAGGGCCATGCGCGCGTCGGCGCCGGCCCGGTGCCTGAACTCGCGGGGGGAAGCGTGGTAATAGGGCCAGTGGCCGATGCACAGGTGGGCGGCCAGGAAGAACGGCTTCCCGGACTTGAGCCGCTCGAGCGCGGCGACGAGGTCGTTGATGAAATACCGGCCGTCGTAGAGATGGAAGACGGCCCGGTTGAACCGCAGGAAGGGGAAGATCAGGCTGCCCAGGGGGTTATTGAAAAAAACGTTGGTCAGGCTGAAATCATGGAAGCTGCCGAAGACGAAGTCCTTGACCCCCATCAGCGGATGCCGGAGGACGTCGAAGCCCTCCGCCGGGGTGATGTTGCTGAACCGGACCTCGTCGGTGTAGTGGACGGTCGTGTAGCCTTGCTCCTTCAGCGCGTGGCCGAGGCAGAGCGCCGCCGACTTGATGTGCTTCCTGTTCTGAAGATTGAGGCGGACGCCGTTGGTCACCGGGTACTGGCCGGTCAGGATCGAATACCACGAGGGGAAGGTCCGGGCCAAGGGGGTATAGCAGTTGCTGAAGACGACGTTCTCCCTCAGGAACGCGTCCAGATTGGGGGTCAGGGGCAGGGGGTAGCCGGCGTAGCCGGTGTGGAGGGGATTGAGCGAGTCGAGCCCGATCACGATCACGTTGGGGGCGGCATGCCGAACCGCCGCCGCCCGCGGCAAGGCCCGGCCCACGAGATAGGCGGGGTCGAGCGGCGCCGCGAGAAGCGCGCCCCAGAAGACCAGGGAGGCGACGGCGGCCTTCTTCTCGGCGCAGCGAAGGCTCAGGATGACGAAGCCGAGCAGGTAGACGGCGAGCAGCCCCAGGGACAGGGGCTTCAGGATCCCGGCGCCGCCGACCCATGCCAGGGACTGCCGGACGAAGGCCAGGTTGGAGGCCGGATAAAGCGCCGCGTTCAGCCCGTACAGGCCGGCCAGGAAGACCGAGTTGACGGCCAGGAAGGCGACGCCCGGAGCCGAGCGCGAGAAGCGCGGCCAGCGCCGGGCCATCCGGCTGGCCAGCAGTGACGCGTAGTGCCCGTTCAGGACCCCGAAGAGGACATAGATCGCGAGGAGCGTCAGGATGTAGGCGAGAACGGCCGGCGCCAGGACCCTCAGGCCTTCGCCGAGGCGCGCCGTGATCGTCGATTTGAGATCGTCGCCGGTGTATTCGTTGAGCACGGCCAGGACCTTGGTGACGGCTTCGGCCAGCCACAGGGCGAGGAAGAGGAAGATGCCGAGGCGGACGAGGCGGCGGCCCGAGGTCCCTGGTTCGGACTTCACGGCCGGTATTATATACCATCCGTTTCCCCGGGGGAAAAGAGGTGTGCTATAATCGGCGGGCTTCGATGAGAACCGCGCTGCTCCTTCTCTTCTACGTCCTCGTGGTCGTCGCCGGGCTGCCGTTCTTCCTATTTTGCCGGCTGACGGGGCAGCGGGAGCTGCCGCTGGGGTACGGGCTGTGGGCCATGCGGGTCAGCCGGCGCGTCCTGGGGCTCCGGCTGGACGTGTCCGGCCTCGAAGGGATCGACCCGGGGACGCCCCGGGTCTACATGCCCAACCACGGCAGCTTGATCGACGGGCCCCTGATGCTCATGCTCATCCCCGGCCGGGCCCGGGTCATCCTCAAGCAGTCCGTCCTGCGCATCCCCGTCGTCGGGCCGGTCATGCGCTTCATCGGCTTCGTTCCCGTGGACCGGAAGGGCGCCCGGAGCGGCAAGAGAAGCATCGACCGGGCGGCGGTCCTGATGCGGGAGCGGGGCTACTCGTTCCTGATCTTTCCCGAGGGCACGCGGACGCTCGACGGCCGGCTCGGGCCGTTCCGCCGGGGCGGCTTCTTCCTGGCCCTCGAGACCGGGGCCCCGATCGTGCCCGTGACCATCGCCGGGAGCCGCGAGCTCATGCCCAAGGGGCGGCCCTGCGCGCGGCCGGGCCGGATCGAGGTCGTCTTCCATCGGCCCGTTCCCGTCGCGGGCTATACGAAGGAGACGATGGGCCTTCTGATGGACGAGGTCAGGAGCGCGATCCTGACCGGCGCCGGGAGGTGAGGGATGAAGCCGGAGGATCACGTCGCCGAGCTCGACCGGGCCCTGCGGGAGTTCCTTCGGACCCGCGGTCCCGTCCTGGAAGCCGCGGCCGGGGCCCTCGCCGGCCGGCTCCGGGCCGGGGGCAAGGTCCTCATCTTCGGCAACGGCGGGAGCGCCGCCGAAGCCCAGCACTTCGCCGCGGAGCTGGTCAACGGGTTCTCGCGGCACGACGGGCCGCCCGGAGCGGCCATCGCCCTGACCGCGGACACGTCCTCGCTGACGGCCATCGGCAACGACCGGGGTTTCGATCAGGTCTTCAGCCGCCAGATCGAGGCCCTGGGCGGGCCGGGAGACGCGGCCGTCGCCCTGACCGCGAGCGGGCGCTCTCCCGACGTGGTCCTGGGCCTGAGGGCGGCCCGTTCAAAGGGGCTGCTGACGATCGCCTTCACCGGGCGCGGGGGAGGGGACCTTCCGCCGCTGGCGGACTATCTTCTGGACATCCCGTCCCGTTCGACCGGCCGGATCCAGGAAGCGCACCTCTTCCTCCTGCACGTCCTTGCGGAAAGGATCGAAGAGGGTTAGTGCTCGATCTCGACCGGGCCCTGGCTCGTCCCGGCCCTCTTCTTGTCCAGCTGTTCCTTGATCCGGGCCAGTTGAGCCTGGGCCCTGACCAGGGTTTCGTTGGTCTCGGCGATCTGCTGCTGGATCGCGGAGCCCGGCATCATGGCGTTCTGGGCGTCGTATTGCTGGCGCAGGGCCGCCATCTTGGTCGCCAGCAGGTCGACCCGTTCCTCCGCGGCCCTGAGCTGGGCCTCGAGGACCTTGGCCGACGCATCCGGCCGGCCGATTGCCTGATCGCCAACGAGGGCCGGGCCGTCGGCTTCGACCTGCGGGACGATCTGGGCGCCCGGGGGGATAGTCCGGCCGCCGGCGGCGGGCGGCGCGGCTTCGCCCGTTTCCTCCCCGGCCGTATCGAGGACCTCCACGGCCGGGGTCTTTTTGACGGCCAGGAGGTCCCGGTTGCGGACGAGGACGGCCGGCCGGCCCTTGAGGGCCTCGCGGCGCGCCTTTTCCGACCTGGCGAGATCGACAAGGCTCTGCGCGCCGAGAGAGGCGCTCAGCCCGAACACGGCGAGGATCACTAGCGCTTTCTTCATGACATGAACCAAGTCCCATTATTGCCTTCGGCACGGCGGCTGTCAAACGCGGCGGACGGGTCCCTCATCCGTCTCCCGCGGACGCGAGGTGACCGCCGGACGGGGGCGGTCACCGGATGACCTGATAGACCTCGCGCCAGGACTTGACCCGGAGCAGGGTCCCAATGGGCTGGACGAGCTGCTCGATGGTCGAGTTGTATTCCTGGACGTAGACGTCGCGCTTGTTCATCTTGTTGGCGTTGTCGTAGGCCGCCTCGCCGACGGTCACGGCCTGCCGGGCCTTGCTCTGGAGCTGGAGGTATTCCGGAGGCGCGCCTGACGTCGCCCGGAAGGCCGTCCCGCCGACCGGGATGGACGAGGCCTGGCGGACGAACCGCCCGTAGAGGTGGCCGGCCGATCCGAGGTTCGTGCAGGGGTTGGCCGCCTCGATGCTGCCGCTGAGCGTGCTGAAATAGACGATGTTGTCGGCCAGGACCGGGTCGGCCCAGACCTTGTAGCCGAGGTCCAGGTCGCCGGTGTCCTTGGTCGCGGGAAGCCCGCCCAGCAGGTCCGGGTCGCCGATGTACCATTCCACCCAGTCCTTGGCCGGCGTCTCGGCGGGCCCCTTGTCGACGAGGCCGATGAACGAGAACATCCGGCCGGCCAGCTCGTCCGTGCCTGGGTTGTAGACCCCCAGGTTGCGGTCGTGACCGCCCGTCCCGAAATAGATCCGCGGCGACGTCGGCGTCGATTCCATGGGGTTGAGCCAGACGGCCGGCCTGGTGGAGATCGGGTAGTTCAGGTAATCCTCGTAGATGGCCTGGAGGGCCCAGTTGCCGATGTTGGTCACGGCCGCGTTCAGGCGGTAGATCCGGCCGTCGAGGTCGGCGATGTAGACGTATTCGACGAAGCCGTCCACGTTGTTGTCGACGGCCGTCGGCCCGGCGACGATGGCCGGGGCGATATTGGTGTAACGGTACGGCTCCTTGTCCCCGGTGAAGGCGCTGGTGTCGACGTCGGCGTCGACCGCCAGGGCCGAGATGATCTCGCCCGTGTCGATGCGGACGGTGTAGAAATAGGTCCCGGCGATGGTCGAGGAAGTGTCGTTGTCGTAGCCGGAGCCCATGAAGGCGACCCAGCGGGGGGTCCCGCCGTCGTGGATCCTGCCGATGGCCGGGGTCGACCGCGTCTCGCCCATGGTCCGCATGCCCGAGGCTGAGTCCGTGTGGGTGATCTCCCACAGCGGCTGGGGATCGTGCGGGTCGGTGACGTCGAGGGCCCAGTAGTAGTTGAGCCCGCCGGCCAGGACGCTGCCGCTGCCGGGGCCCTGGCCGCAAACGAGGACGGTCCGCCAGGCGCCGTTGATCTGGACGTCGGACACGACCGGGGTGGCGTCGACGTAGCCGGTCTGCGAGGGCCTGAAAAAGTGGGTCGAGGGGTCGGCCGGGTCGAACTGGTACATCTCCTTCAGCTTGGACAGGAGGTTATAGGGGATGAAGGCCCAGATCTCGTCGCCGGTCAGGACGTCGAAGCAATGGAGCATGCCGTCGTTGGCCCCGACGTAGACGACCGTGGTCCGGCTGGCGTAGGCTGTCTTGAAATCGGCGTAGCTCGTGTCCGAGGCCGAGTCGCCCATGAGGGCGGCGTCCCTGTTCGGCGGCCCGACGACGACAGGGGTCGAGCGGTTGATGTCGCCCAGCTTCCAGTCGCGGCCGGAGCCCCGGATGAACTGGATCAGCCCGGCGTTGTCGTTCTGGACGTCGTCGAGCAGGGGGGCCAGCGTCGCCTCGTTGGCGGTCGTGAACTCGGTCCGGGCCAGGGGATTGGCCAGGTCGGCGTCCTCCCGGACGGCCGTGTAGATCGCCCGGGAATCGGCGGACCGGCCGGCCAGCAGCTGGCCGGCGTCCCACAGGATCGAGGCGTCCCCGACTTCCACGGACCGGCCCGACGAGGCGTCCAGGTCCGAGGTGGACAGGGTGTAGAGCTGCGAGGCCGTCCCCGAGGCGATCGAGACGCTGGTGACGTTGTAGGCCCGGAGCTGGCCCTCGTCGCCGGGGTAGATGAAGGATGCGCCGATGACGAGCTTCGTCGGCGTGCCGTTCCTGGCGACGACGGTCGCGGCGGCCGAGGCCCGCGAGTATTCGAGACGGTTGATGTAAATGTATTCGATGGCGATCGACGAGACGGCGGGCGACTGGAACGAGGCGCCGTCGTAATCGTCCATTGTGTCCTCGGCCGCGGTCAGGACGGCCTTCCAACGGAGGTCGGCCCCGAACGACTTGAACTCGTACCAGTCGAGGTTCGAGGCGTTGGCGATCTCGTTCCCCTCGAACTTCTTGTAGAACTCCCATTGCCGGCCGCCGTTGTTGGAGAAGTACAGCGTGACGGCCAGGCCCGTGGCATCTCCGCCGATGACATGCTGGCGCAGGTCGGTGATCCGGACCTCGGTGACGGCGTGGAGCTTCGGATCGAGGATGCCGGCTCCGACGTCGGTGGAGACGCCCTGGCCGTACAGGGCGAAGACGCCGGCCAGCTGGTTCTCGACGAGATAGTAGTCGCCGGAATGGTTGGCGTCGCAGATGACGACGTCCATGTCCCCGTCGTTGTCGATGTCCAGATAGGCGCCGATATCGATGTCGTAGGGGCTCGGCGTCGGCGACACGCAGCCGTTGAGGCACTTGAACGTCCAGCCGACATTGTAGTTGACGGTCTCGTTGCGCAGGAACCAGATCCGGCCCTCGGCGGTCAGCAGCCCGGCGGACCGGCGGTACATGGCGTCCGTGGCCACGAAGACGTCGATGCGGCCGTCGTTGGTGTAGTCGGCGGACAGGATGGCGTCGACGCCGTAGCAGTTGGCATTGGGGATGGCGATCGTGCTCCTGGTGAAGGCGCCCTTCCCGTCGTTCTGGTAGAAGACAAGATAGTTGGCTGTGCCGACCGAGCCGCAGATGACGTCGATGTCGCCGTCGCCGTCGTAATCGGCCGCGGCGATGGCCGAGCCGCCGGGATAGCCCGCGTAGCCCGTCCGTCCGGCCGAGCCGCCGTAGTTCAGCTCGCCGAGGGAGAATTTGGCGGCCCGCCATGTCCCGCTGCCCTGCCGGAGCAGGAAGACCTTGTCCTCGCTGATCATGAGGATGTCCAGGTCGCCGTCCTTGTCGATGTCGACCGAGGCGAGATGGTTGGTCAGCCAGTAGTTGTAGACGTAATAGGTCCTGGCGTTCCTGCCCGAGCCGACCGTGCAGGACAGCAGGGAGCTGAAGTTGAGGTTGTACGAGCTCGACGCGGAAAAGACCGGGTCGGTCTTCGTGCCGATGTTGATGTACATCTTGGCCAGGAAATTGGTATAGCCGAACTCGTCGGTCGAGTTGCGCATGAAGAAGAAATCGAGCAGGCCGTCGCCGTTATAGTCCCCGGCCGTGATGCAGCACGGACCGGTGTAGATCGTGCCGAAGGAATCGTAGACTTTGGACCAATCGATCGCCAGCGGCTGGTCGGGGTTCGTGGCGTACTGGTTGCGGACCAGGACGAGCTGGGAATACGGCGAGACGCGCGGGCTGGCCACCTGCCCGCTGATCTCGAGGCCGATCAGGTCCGGGTAGCCGTCCCCGGTGAAATCGCCGGACGCGGCCGCGTAGATGTGGCCGCCCATGCTGGCGGCCGAACCCACGGCGAAGTTCGAGCCCAGGACCGGCAGGGTGATCGGCCCCCGGGCCGCCGCCGTCCAGCCGTCGACGGACGAGTTCGCCGCGTCCTTGTAATCGCGGGTATTGAAGTTCTCCGAGAAGGAGTTCGTGGTCTGGGTGCAGTTCTGGACCTGCGGCCAGAGCCGCGGCAGGAGGACCGCCCCCGCCGCGATCAGGCCGGCCGCGGCCAGGATGATCAGGCTCCCTGGGCGCTTCATGCCTTTGCTCGTCATGTCCGTTCCCCTTTCGCGGATCGTCAGGATCCTACCTCGATGACGATTTCGAGCCGCTTGTAGGTGTTCCGCGGCCCTCGCCCGATGCACAGCAGGATGCAGTCGTGGTCGTCCGCCGTGACCGTCCCCGGCGCCTCGTCGTTGATGAGGAACACGGTGTAGGAGCAGCGCGGATCGCCGGCCAGCGCCTCGGCGTTGAAGATCACCGTGCCGGCGTAGTCCGACGCGTGGGCCTGGCAGTCGGCGTAGATCTGGGCGTCGGTCAGCTTGCGGAAATACAACTGGTTCGCCAGGGTCGGATCGTCCAGGACGTTGGGATGGCCGTCGTAATCGTTGTGGTAATGGCCGCTGAACGACGTGTAGGTCGTGCTGACGAAGGCGTCGTTGAGCACGACCCAGGCCGCGTTGAAGCCGGCCTCGGCCGCGTTGAAGGCCATGTCCTGGAGGCGCAGGCTGTCGGAGACCTTGGGGCTCGTGCCCGTGACCGTGATCAGGAGCATGCCCACGGCCAGCATGAAGGCCACGATCATGATGACGACGATGAGGCCGGAGCCCCGCTCCCGGGACGTGCGCTGCCGAAGCGTGTTCATGGGGCGCTCCTCATCTCTCGCCGATGTTGTAGAGGTTGAGGCTCATGTTCCGGACGTTGGACGTCGAGTCCATGAGGAACCGCCGGCGGCGGTCGTCGGCGCCCGCGGCCGGGCTGTTGGAGATGAGCGGCCGGCGATAGATCTGGACGCCGCCCGGCGGGGTCTTCCCGACCGAGGCGAAGGCCTGGGGGGTCCGGCCGAGGACCCAGACCCGGATCTGCTGGATGCGGGCGATCTGGTCGAGGCTCCAGCCGTCGTCCCAGGGCGACCAGCCGTCGAGGTCGTTGTCCATGTTCATGTCGCCGTCGTACTCGACCTGGAAGTTCTCGATGTTCCGGGCGATGGCGAAGTGGATGCCGTTGTGGGTGCAGTAGAGGACGCCCGGCTCGCCGACATAGCCGTTGGCCGCTGTCATGGCGGTTCCGCCGGCCGTGCCGGTCGTGTCCAGCCAGTATTCCTTGACGTTGATGAAGCTGATCATGCCGCCGTTGTAGTTGCTGGAGTCCGAGCAGGTCCCGGACAGGCCGCCCGGCGGGTCGACCCCCGGGGCCAGGCCGGGCGAGAAGTTGAGCTTCTCGTTGCTGCCGCCGGCGTTATGGGTGACGTGGGTGACGACCCGGACCTCGGCCGCCCGGCAGCCCGAATCCGGGTTCGGCAGGATGATGACGAACCTGTTGGCATAGAAGTCGTCGGGGTAGGCATATTGCTCGAAGCTGTAATCCTCGAGGCCGACGTTGGCCGACGAGCCGTGGTAGCTTTGGATGGGCAGGTTGAGCGGGTCGTCGATGTTGCCCATGAGGCGGATGCGGTCGGGCTGAACGTCGCCGCCGCCCGACTGGGCTTCGTTGTCCCAGCCCTGGACGAAGTAGGACGAGAACTGCTCGGGCAGGCCGGCCCCGGCCATGCGCAGGTCTCGGGTCAGGAAGAACATCCCGGAGCGCACGTCGTTCTGTATCTCGGTGACCATCTGCTGCTCGACCGAGACCTTGTTGCTCCTGGCGTAGATGAACAGGGCCCCGAGGACGGCCACCAGCATGACGCTGGCGCCGACCAGGAGCTCGATCATGGTGAAGCCGCCGGAGCGCCGGAGGGCAAGCGCGCGCAGACGTTGTTTCACGGTCTTGGCTCCCTTACCTGGTGATGATCGTCGAGATGAGCGCCCGGGCCCGGTGCAGCTCGGGCTGGTCGATCAGGTCCTGGGGGTCGGCCACGCCGACGTTCTCGGCGGAATAGACGCGGACCTGGATGTCGTAGGAAACGGCCGAGGCCGCCGAGATCGAGGTCACGCGCCGGTAGTCGTTCGTCCCATCCGAGTTCATGTCGATGACCTCGTCGGTGAGGCTGCCGCAGGCGCTGATCTCGGCCGCCGTCAGGCCCCGGAGCCAGTCGATCTCCTGCTGGGCCAGGAAGGTCGCATTGGCGACCCGGTCGGCCTTGAGGTTGTTGGCCACGGCGACCAGGAACAGCTCGGCCAGGCCGAGGACGGCCACGGCGACGAGGAACAGGCCGACCAGGACCTCGATCAGGCTGAAACCGCGGGCAGGCTTCGGGGTTTTCATCTCAGGCGCTCTTTCTCTTGGCATATTCGATCGATCCGCCCATGAACAGGCTCAGGACCCGCTGGTCGTCCTGGCCCTGGTTCAGGAGCTTCGGACTCTGCAGGGCGATCGAGCTCTGGCCGACGGCGTACTGGGGGAACATGCCGAGGGGGGAGAAGACGGCCACGGGGTCCCCCGTCGTCGTGTCGACCGGCAGGCTGATGATGACGTTGAACCTCGTGGAGATGGTCTTGATCGGTCCCCGCTGGTCCAGGGACCAGGCCGCGCCGTCCTCCTGGAGGCCCTCCATCTGGTAGGCCCAGGCGGTCCCCCCGTCCGGATGGTAGAAGCGGACGCGATGGGCGACCCGGGTGCTTACGGCCTGGAGCTTCGTCTGCTGCAGGAACGTCTGGATCTCCCGGGTGGCGTTCTCGAGGTTGCGCACGGCCATCGTGTTCATGATGCTGGGGTAGGAGACGACCAGGAAGATGCCCATGATGCCGAGGACGACCAGGACCTCGATCATGGTGAAGCCCCGGCGGGCAGGGCGGCGCACGCGCTTGTTCATGAGATATCCCTCTGTCACGGCCTTACCGACCTCATTTTATATAGCAAATGCGTCACCCGTTCAAGGCGGCCCCGGGGGACTTTACCCCGTTATGCAGTATGGAGAGGCCGGCCTCCGCGGACAATCATCGCCCCGGATGAACGCCCGGGTGATATTTCGGGGAGGGGCCTCACCCCGGACGATTAGCCGCGCGGGCGTCCCCCGGGACGCGGGTCAGAGCCCGGACAGGGCGATGTCCTTGAGCTTGTCCGCCCCGGCCGCGCCGCTGTTGAAGAGGATGCACCTCACCGACTCGAGCAGCCGGCCGAAAAAGGCCTTCTGGGCCTCGAGCTTCTCGGGCGACGCACCCAGGAGATGGGGATTGTAAAAGGGCTGGGCCTTGCCCCCGGCGAGCGATTTCCTGGCTCCGGCCGCTTCGCCGGCTTCGAGGGCCCGCAGGGCCTCGTCCTTGGCCAGCTCGACCACGGCCGGGGAGGTCGCGTCGTTCCGGAGCAGCACGAGCCAGCGCAGGTCCGTCCTCCGGACGGCCGCGGCCGGCCCGAGCCAGGCCGGATCGAGCAGGGCCTGGGCTTCCTTGGCGGCCTTGTAGCAGTACGGCGAGCCCCGGTCCAGCCGGCAGTCGTCGGCCCGCTGGCAATCGAGGTCCTGGCAGTCCTCCCGGCGGACGACGATGTTCTCGCACTTGCTCCGGTCGAAGAGGCCGGCCAGCCGGCCGTCGAGCTCGACCGCCGTCGTGGGCACGGCCAGCTTGCGTTCGACGCAGTCGGCCCGGGCCCGGCCGGCCGCGATCTCGACGAAGACGAGGTCGTTGGCCTGGAGCTTGAAGCGGCGGTCGGCCAGGAGCTCGAAGAACAGCTCCGTCTTCTTCGTGCCCGGGGGGCCGACGAGGACGAGGCCCCGGCCGTCCAGGTCGACCGACATGCCCCGCACCGCGCCGGCGGCGCCGCCGCCCGAACGCATCGAGATGTCCGTGGCCAGGCCGAGGGCCAGGCTGCGGAGGGAGCCGTAGAGATCGGTGTTGACCAGGACGCCGGTCTGCGTCGCCTCGTGATAGAAGCCGCGCGGCTCGCGGCCCGCGATCCCGTCGACGGCATAGACGACGCCGTGCGGCCGGACGTCGGCCTCGCCGGGAGCCGGCGGGAAGCCCTCGACCCAGAAGTCGTTGAGATGGGGGACGTTGGTCCGCAGCTGGATGACCGCCCCGCCGATGCGGGCGTTCCACTCGTAGCGGCCCTCGTAGCCGAGGTGGGTCTCCATCTCGGCCACCAGGGCGTCGCGCATCCTGGCGTCCGCGACGGTCTCGACCGGCACGGCCTTCTTGACCCGGGTGACCGTGTTGCTCAGGGCGACGCGCTTGACCTTCCTGGCCGTCTTGAGCTTGGCCAGGGCCTCGACCATCCGGTCCATGCTCTTCTCGAGGTTGGCCATCGAGGTGGAGTAGGACAGCCGGATGTGGTCATCGGCCCCGAAGGCGTCGCCGGGGACGATGGCCACGCGGGCCTCCTTGAGGAGGTAGTAGGCCAGTCCGTAGGAATTGCGGATCTTGGCCCCGTTGGCGGTTTCCTTGTCGTAGAACGACTTGACGTTGGGGAAGAGGTAGAAGGCGCCCTGGGGCTTGAAGCAGGACAGGCCGGGGACCGCGGCCAGCCGCATCAGGCAGTAATTGCGGCGCCTCTGGAACTCGGCGACCATCTTGGCGACCTCGTACTGGGGGCCTTCGTAGGCCTCGAGGGCGGCCTTCTGGGCGATGGAGCAGGCGTTTGAGGTCGTGTGGCTCTGGATCTTGGACATGCCGTCGATGACCTCGGCCGGCCCGGCGGCGAAGCCGATGCGCCAGCCGGTCATCGAGTACGACTTCGAGACGCCGTTGATCAGGACGGTCTTCTTCCTGATGTCCTCGCCGAGCGCGGCGAAGCTGGTGAACTTGAAGTTGTCGTAGATGAGGCTGGCATAGATCTCGTCGGCGATGACGTAGAGGTCCTCGCCCTTGATCGCCTCGGCCAGGGCCAGGAGCTGGTCCCTGGTGTAGGCCCCGCCGGTCGGGTTCGACGGGTTGTTGAGGATGACGGCCTTGGTGGCCGGCGAGATCGAGGCCTTGAGCGCCTCGGGCGTCAGCCGGAAGCCGTCCTCCTCGCGCGTCGGGACGATCACCGGCTTGCCCTTGGCCAGGGCGATGCACTCGGGGTAGGTGACCCAGTAGGGGGCCGGGACGATGACCTCCTCGCCCTCGTCGACCAGGGCCTGGACGAGGTGGAAGAGGGAGGCCTTGGCCCCGGCCGAGACGATGATCTGCTTCGGCCCGTACTCGACGCCGTAATCTTCCTTGAGCCGCTTGGCGATCGCGCTGCGCAGGGGCAGGATGCCGTCGCTCACGGTGTACTTCGTGAAGTTGTCGCGGATGGCCTTGATCCCCGCCTCCTTGATGTTCTCGGGGGTCGGGAAATCCGGCTCGCCGACGCTGAGGTCGACGACGTCGATGCCCTCGGCCTTCATGGCCTTGGCCTTGGCCGAGATCTTCAGGGTGGGGGAGGCGCCGATGCGCTGGACTTTTTCAGAGATCATGGTTCACCTGCCTCGACGCCCGGCCGGGCGCTCATTTCTTCGCGTCTTTGGCCTCGGGTGAGAGCTTGGCCTTGAGGAACTCCCGGATGTCGGCGCCCGTCAGCGACTTGACCACCTCGGGCATCTGGGCCAGGATCTGGGCCACCTGGCCCGTGATCTTGGTCGTGCCGAGCTCCTTGTCGCCGCCGACGATGACGATCTTGTCGACCTTCGACAGCGGCTCGGAGACGGCCCTGGCCAGTTCGGGCAGGGCCTTGATATAGGTGTCCATGACCGCGGCCTGGGTGTACTTCTCCCAGGCCTGGGCCTTCTTCATCATGGCCTCGGCCTCGGCCGCGCCCTTGGCCCGGATCTCGTCAGCCTGGGCCAGGCCCTCGAGCTTGACGGCCTCGGACTTGCCCTTGGCCTCGGCGGCGATGCGGAACTCCTCGGCCTCGGCCTCGGCCTTGATCTGGTACTTGCGGGCGTCGGCCGGCTTGATGACCGTGGCCTCGAGCTCCTTCTCCTTGCGGGCGATCTCGAGCTCCTCGATCTTGATGGCCTCTTCCTTCTCGACCTGCTTGACCCGGGCCTCTTCCTTCTTCAGCTCCTGCCCGATGCGGTTGCGCTCGAGCTCGTAGGAGAAGTCGGCCTGGGCCTTCTTGGCGTTGACGAGGACCTGCGACTCGGCCTTCTTGGCCTCGTTCTCCCACTGGGCCTTGGCGATCAGCGCTTCCGACTGGAGGCGGGCGACCTCGGCTTCCTTGCGGGCCTGGGACGACTTGATGATCGATTCTTTCTCGGTCTCGGCCTGGGCTATGACCGCGTCGCGCTTGGCGGCCGCGATCTGGGGCTTGCTCAGGGCGTCGAGGTAGCCCTGCGTGTCGCTGATGTCCTTGAGGGCGAAGGAGAGCATGATCAGTCCCATGGCCCGGAAGTCATCCCTGGCGGCCGCGGTGACGCGCTTCGAGAATTCCTGCCGGCCGCGATAGATCTCCTCGACGGACATGCCGCCGATGACCTCGCGGATCTTGCCTTCGAGGACGTTGACGGCCACGTCCCGGATGCCGTCGCGGCCGATGCCGAGGAACTGCTCGGCGGCCCGGTGGATGGCCTCGTCGGAGGAGTCGATCTTGATCTGGGCCGCGGCCTCGGCCATGATCGGCACGCCGCCGCTGGTCAGGACCTCCGGGGTCCGGATGCTCACGGGGATGATGTCCATGGGGAGGACGTAGACCTTTTCCATCCCGGGCCAGACGAAAACGCCGCCGCCGAGGCGGTAGCGGTAGCCGACCTTCTGCTTCGTCCCGTCGGCCAGGGCGATCGAACGCTTGCGCCCTCCGGCGATGATGAGGGCCTCGTTGGGGCCGACCTTCCGGTAGCGCAGGGCCAGGACGAGGATGATCAGGGCGACGAAGGCGACGACGGCGCCGATGAGGATGAGCCAGGATGTCAGGTTCATGACGACCTCCTTGAGACGCCTCGCCCGGCCTGGGGGCGGGTTTCGAAAAAAAGACCTGTCCGGCCGGTTTCCGGGCCTCTCGTTATTTGGGTTGCAGAGGACTGATTCTATTGATTCAGAGGGAAGGTTGTCAAGCCGTCCGATCTGAGGCGGGCAAGCCTGCTTTTTGCTCATTTTGCGCAAAAGGCAGGTTTGACCCTTTCTTGCTACTTGCTGTCCTTATAGCCGTAGGCCATGAAGAGGAAGCTCTTCTCCTTGAGGGCCCGCTTCTGGGCCTGGATGATCCGGCCGATCCCCTTGTCGGCCATCTTCAGCAGCCCCGTCAGGTCCTGCCGGGAAAAGGGGCCCTTCTCGGCCCCGGCCTGGACCTCGACGAGCTCGCCGCGGTCGGTCTCTATGACGTTCATGTCCAGGTCGGCCTGGCAGTCCTCCGAATAGTCCAGATCGAGGAGGGGACGGCCGCGGACGATGCCCACGCTGACGCCGGCCACCAGGTGGCGCAGGGGCATCTGGCCGAGCAGGCCCTGGTCCATCATCTTCTTGAGAGCCAGGCCCAGGGCGACGCAGCCGGCCGTCACCGAGGCCGAGCGCGTCCCGCCGTCGGCCTGGATGACGTCGCAGTCGACGATGATCTGCCGTTCGCCCAGGGCGTTGAGGTCGGTCACGGCCCGGAGGGCCCGGCCGACCAGCCGCTGGATCTCCTGGGTCCGGCCCGAGATCCGGCCGGCGACTCGCTCGCGCGGCGTCCGCTCCGTCGTCGCCCGGGGGAGCATGGCGTACTCGGCGGTCACCCAGCCGCGGCCGGTGCCCCGCAGGAACGGCGGCACGCGATCCTCGATCGTGGCCGCGGCCAGGACCCGGGTCCGGCCGCACTCGACCAGGGCGGACCCGTCGGCGAAGTCGATGTAGTCCAGGCTGATGCGGAGCGGGCGGAGCTCGGTCGGGCGGCGCCTGTCGGCCCGGGGCGCGTCGGCCCCGGCCGGAGCCGGCTTGGGTTTGGCGGTCATGATCGTCCTCGGCGTGTGGTGTTCGTGCTGGAGCGGCGCTCGCGCCGCCGGGATCAGCGGAACCAGATCGACGGCGTGCTTTCTTTCTTCGTCTGGGCGACGAAATCCTGGAAGTCCTTGGCCGCCTTCTGGGCGTCCACCTGGGCCTTGAGCAGCTTGTCGTAGGTGTCGCTGATCTGGGCTTGCAGGAGCTCGCGCGACTTGAGATTGTCGAGCGAGTAGAACTCCTGGTAGAGCGCGTTCATCTTGAGCGTCAGGAGCTCGACCAGTTGCTGTGCGTCCTCGGCCGCCTTCTGCAGCTCGGCCGTCCGGGCCTGGGCGCTCTTGACGGCCTCGTCCCGGGCCTGGTCCGGCGTCGTTTCGGCCGGCTTCCCGGCCGCGGGGTTGGCTTCCGCGGGCTTGGCCTCGCCGGTGCCGGCCGCCGCGGCCTCCGCGCCCTGGACGGCGGCGGGCGCGGCCGCGCCTTCGGGGGCCTTGGCCTCGCCACTCTCGGCGGCGATCTCCTCGCCGGTCAGCTTCGGTGTCGTCGATTCGACAGCCGGCCGCTTCTTGACCTTGGCCACGTCGGCCGTCGTGATCACCGCGGCCGGCTTGCCCTTGATGGCCGCCCGGCGCTCTTTTTCCTTTTTGGCCAGGTCGGTCAGGCTCTGGGCCTGGAGGAACGACGCCAAAAGGAGGGGCAGGAAAAGCGCCGCCAGCCAACTTGTCTTGCGCATGGGACCTCCCTCCTTCAGTCCACGCCGATTATCATGGATTTAGTCGTACGTGTCAAACGATGGGGCGGGCCGGCCCCGGCCCGCCGGGCCGCGGCGGTCCGGACGACCAGGCGGCGGCCGTCGGCCAGGACTTCGACCGCCCCGTCGAGATCGGTCCGAAGGACGACGGCCCCGGCCCGGTCGCAGCGGGCCAGGAAGGCCGGGCTGGGGAACCCGTAGGCGTTGCCCTCGCCGGCGGAGACGAGCACCAGGCGCGGCCCGACGGCTGCCAGAAGCTCGGCCGAGGTCGAAGCCGCGCTGCCGTGGTGGCCGGCCTTGAGCACGTCGCTCCGGAGGTCGATCCCTGATCCGAGCAGGGCTCGCTCGGTTTCAGGGCCGGCGTCCCCCATGAGCAGGAAGGAGGTCCCGGCGGCCGTCAGCCGGATCACCAGCGAGTCCTCGTTGGCCGGCTGGCCGGGCGCGGCGCCGTCGCCGGGAAGCGGGGGATTCAGGACCTCGATCGCGACGGGGCCGATGTCGAAGCGCGAGCCGCGGCCGCAGCGGCGCCGGACGGCCCCTGCCGGCAGGGCCCGGAGGAGCTCCGCGTAGGCCCCCTCGGGCGGCGCGGGCCGCCCCTCCCAGAACTCGCCGACGCGGAAGTCCCGGGCCAGGGCCGGAAGCCCGCCGAGGTGGTCGGGATGGGGGTGGGTCAGGACCAGGCGGTCGATCCGGGTGATGCCCTTGCGCCACAGGACGGGCGCGACGACCCTCTCACCGACGTCGAACGGCGTCGCCGGGAGGCCGCCGCCGTCGATGAGCATGGCTTGCCGCCCGGGGAACTCGACCAAAATGGACTCGCCCTGGCCGACGTCGATCAGGGTCAGGCGCAGGCCGGGCGGGGCGGCCCGGAGCGGGGGAAAGGCCACAAGCCCGGCGAAGGCGAGGACGGCGGCGAGCGCGGCCGGCCTCTGGAACCGGAAGCGGGGCGGGAGCAGGGCCAGGCCGAGGGCCAGGTAATAGCCGCAGAGGACGCCGGCCTTGGGCGTCGGCACGCGGACGGACAGGAACGGGAAGGCGTCGAGCGAATGGGAGATCAGGGCGAAGAGGGCGACGAGAAGCCGCAGGACCGCGGCGGGAAGCGACGCGGCGGCCGGCCAAACCGCGGCGAGCGGCAGGAAGGCGTAGCCGACGCCCATGATCACCCCGACCAGGGGGATGGCCGGGAAGTTCAGCAGGAGCGAGGATAGCGAGACCCGGTTGAAGCTGCGGGCGATGAGCGGCGCGGCGCCCAGGGAGGCGGCGAACGACATCGCGGCCAGCTCGGAGATCTTGAAGGGCAGGCGCGGCAGGCGGCGGAGGAGGGGCGGCATGAACAGGATGATCGTCAGGGTGGCGGCGTAGGTCAGCTGGAAGCCGATGTCGAAGAGGCTGGACGGGTTGGCGAGAAGCAGGACGAAGGCGCTGGCCGCGATCGTGTTGAGGACGTGGACGTCCTTCCACAGGAGCCGCCCGGCCAGGACGGCCAGGGTCATGAGCACGGCCCGAAGCACCGACGGGCTGCCCTCGACCAGGGCGGTATAGAAGACGAGGAAGACGGCCAGGGCCAGGCTCGAGGCCCGCCGGGACATGCGGACGAGACGGAAGAGCGAGAACAGGAGCAGGTTGATGATGGCGATGTGGCCGCCGGAGATGGCGAAGAGGTGGTACAGCCCGGTCGTCTGCAGGTTCTCGACGGTCGCCTCGTCCAGGCGGCCGTCCTCGCCCAGGAGCAGGGCCTCGAGCACGGCCCCCTGGGGCGAGATGTCCAGCCCGTCGGGAGCGGGGAAGCGGCGCTCGAGCTCCGACTGGATGCTCCGGCGGACGCGGGATATGGCGGCCCGGACCGAGCCGGCCGGGGCGGGCGCGGCCCGGACGACGAGAAGGGCGGACTTGGTCGAGCCGCGGCGGTGGACGCCCAGGGTCTGGAGGTAGCGCTCATAGGAGAAGGCGCCGAAATTGCGGAACGAGCCGCCGGAGCCGAGCCGGACCGAGGCCCGGACGAAGTCCCCGGCGAGATAGTCGAGGCGGCGGCGCTCGCCCCGGCGGAAGGGCACGCTCAGGCGGAGACGGCCCCGGACCGGACTCCCGGCGCCGTCCGGGGACACGGCGGCGACGTCTATGAAGAGGACGTCGCGGTCGGGCTCGCGGCCGGGAGAACGGCAGAGCCGCCCGGCCACGTCAACGTAGCCGTCTGCGGCGAGCGCGTGGAGGGGATTGGCCTGGTACCGGCGGTCGCGGACGGCGAAGAGCGCGGCCCCCAGGCCGGCCACGGCGGCCAGGATCAGGACGGCGGCGGCGCGATCGCGGCGGCGGGCGAAGAGGGTCCAGGCGGCGGCCAGGGCGGCCACGGCCGCGGCCAAGGCCGGCGGCGCGGCTAGGGCGGCCGCTTCGGCGGAGACGATGCCCAGGCAGAGCCCGGCCGCCAGGAAGACGAACGGATAGGGGCTGGTCCTCAGAAGGCGGGACGGGCCGCCGCCAGGGCGCTCTGAGCTTCCAGGGCGTCGAGGACCAGGTTGCTCATGATCCGGACGCCCAGCGGGATGGCGTTCTCGTCCGGGCTGAAGGCCGGGCTGTGAAGGGGCGTCGCCGGCTGGCCCGGGCCCCGGACCCCCAGGAAGAAGTAGAAGCCGGGGGCCTTCCGGGCCAGGAAGGCAAAGTCCTCGGCGATCATCTGCGGCTTCCACTCGACGACCCGATCCTTACCCAGGAGCCGGACCAGCGTCGGCGTCATGGACGCGGCCAGCTCAGGATTATTAAAGACGGACGGGTTGCCGGGTTTGTACTCATACTGGTAGCCGGCGCCGTAGATCTCCGTGATGTTCCTGACGATGTTCTCCAGGAGCGCCGGCAGCTTCTTCCGGTTCGCTTCGCTCATGGTCCGGATCGTGCCCTCGAGAACAACCCGGTCGGCGATGATGTTGCGGCGGCTGCCGCCGTTGATCGTGCCGACGGTCAGCACGGCGGGATCGGTCGGGTCTGAGGCCCGGCTGACGATCGTCTGGAGGGCGCCGACGATCTCGGCGGCGATGACGATGGCGTCCACGCCCTCGTGCGGCCGGGCGCCGTGGGCGCTCCGGCCCTTGACGGTTATGGAGAAGCTGTCGGCCGCGGCGGTCACGTTGCCCGGGGCGAAGAGGACGCGCCCGGTCGGCTCGGGCCAGACGTGGAATCCGAAAACGGCTGAAACCGGCGGGTTGTCGAGGGCCCCCTCCCGGATCATGAGCTCGGCGCCGCCATCCTCTCCCTCGGGAGCGCCCTCCTCGGCCGGCTGGAAGAGGAAGGTGACCGTGCCCTTGAGGTCGTCTTTGAGGGCCTTGAGCACCAGGGCCGTGCCGAGGACGACCGCGCTGTGGACGTCGTGGCCGCAGGCGTGCATGACGCCGGGGTTCAGGGACTTGTAGGGCAGGCCGGTCGCTTCCTGGACCGGCAGGGCGTCCATGTCGGCCCGGACGGCCACGGACGGCCCGGCCTGGCCCCCGCGGAGAACGGCCACGACCCCGTTCCTGGCCACGCCGGTGCGGACCTCGAAGCCAAGGGGCTGGAGCGTCGAGGCGATGAGCTTGGCCGTTTCGACCTCGCGGTTGCTCAGCTCGGGGTTCATATGGATGAAGCGCCGGATCTTGACGATCTCGGCTTTGTTCTTATCGATCTCCTGGTCGATGCGCCGGGCGGTCTTGGGGTCGACGGCCCGGGCGGCGGGCGGGACGGCGGCCAGGACGGACAGGACGGCCAGGACGGCGAAGGCGGCCAGCGGGGCGGGGGCGGCGGGGCGGCGGGTGTTTCGGATCATGGTCTTCGGTTCCTCATATAAATAACCCCGGCTCGAGGATCGGCCGGGGACCGGAAGTCGGACGGGCGGAAAGCGTCGCGGACGCGGTTACTTTTCTTCGGCTTTCTGCTGCATCTCGCCTTTTTTCTTTTCGATGAAATCGCGGATGGCGTCGACGCTTTCGCCGGTCTTCTCCTTGACCAGGCGGATGCTCTTCTCGGCCTCCTTGGCGATCTTCTCATAGCCTTCCATGGCCGCTTCGCCGGTCTTGGCGGCCTTGTCCTTGATCTTCTTGCGGGTTTCCTTGCCGCTCGCGGGGGCGACCAGGATGCCCAGGATGAATCCGGCCGTGGCGCCGACGGCGAACGTCAGGAGCGAATCCCAGAAATGGCTGTCTTTCGTCTCACCCATCCTTCTTCTCCTTTCTTTTCTTCAACTGCCGCAGGCCGAAGCTGACGAGCGGGAACAGGATCGGCCAGAACTTCGCCGACGGCCGGATGACCTTGGAGGTCAGGAACAGGGAGATCTCCGAAAGGCCGGAGATGGCTCTCTTCGATACGGCCAGGACCTCGCCGACATTGTCCAGGCTGGCGTTGATCTTGGCCTCGATCACCTTCATCTCGTCCATCGCCTCCTGGGCCTTGATCAGGGCCTTTTCGCCCTCCCGGGCGGTCCGGCGGAGCTGGCTCAGGAAAAGGACCAGGTAGGTCACGGCGACGACGGCCGCGACGGTCAGGATGATCCCCAGGACCTGGTTCAGGGTCAGAGTCATGGCATCTATACCCTAAGCCAATCGTCCCGGAATGTCAATTTCCCCTATTTCCAGAGCAGTTTACGCGGGGAGGGGAGTTCGTGGACCTGTTCCAGGCGGTCGAGGAGCTCGGGGAAGCGCGCCTCGTCGCGGGCCTCGACCGCCGCTTCCCATTCGGCCAGCAGGGGATCGGCGACGAACTCGTGCTCCCGATGGAGGATGCGGTCGATGCCCCGGAGGGCCTGCCACTGGATGATCATGACGATGGCCAGGGCGTAGAAGAAGATGTTCGGGCCTGGCAGGAGGGCGAGCAGCCCGGAGAACGGGACGAGGATGGCCTCGGCGATCAGGGCCGCGACATGACGGGTCCGCTGGCGCTGGAGGAAGAAGAACAGGCGCGTCCTGACGTGGCGGCCCTCCCCGTTCCCGGCGTGCAGGATCCGGAGCGGCCCTTCCGCCGGCCTGCCCGCGTGCTCAAAGGCCTGTTCCTGGAGCAGGGCCCGCGGGTTGAGCCCGACGACCTTCGTCTTGGCCTTCTCCCAGATCTCGCGGGCTCTGGAAAAGTTGGCGGGCACGGGGCCGAGCGGCCCGGCGGAGAAGAAGCGGCTGCGGCGCCGGTAGTCGCGGATGAAAAAATAATCCATGGGACCTCATTTTACCATACGGCCCTGCCGCCTCCCCTGTTCCGCCGGGACGGGGTCAAAGCCAAGAGGGGGTCATTCAGAGGGTCTGCCCCCCTCTTAGCGCTTCTTGTGGAGCAGGTAGAGGAAGAACGGGGCGCCGACGGCGGCGGTGATGACGCCGATGGGCAGCTCGGCGGCGAGAAGGTTGCGGGCCAGGAGGTCGCAGTAGAGGAGGAAGGTGCCGCCGGCCAGCGCCGACGCGGCGAAAAGGGGGCGGTGGCGCGGGCCGATGAGGATGCGGACCCAATGCGGGACGACCAGGCCGACGAAGCCGATGATGCCGCTCACGGACACCGCCAGGGAGGCCAGCAGGGCCGACATGGCCAGGAAAGCCTTGCGGATCCGCCGGACCGGGCTGCCGAGGGCCTGGGCCGTTTCGTCGCCCAGGGCCAGGAGGTCCATGTCCCGGGCCAGCCAGATCGCGGCGAATAAGCACAGGACGATCCAGGGCGCGATGGTCGCCGCCTGTCCCCACTCGGCCAGCTGGAAGCTGCCGAGAAGCCAGAAGACCGCCTGGTCGTAGGAGTCCGAGCGCATGAAGAGGAGGAACGAGGTCAGGGCCGAGGCCAGCGCGCCCGCGGCGATGCCGGTCAGGAGGAGGGTCTCGACCTTGAAGCCGCCCCGGCGCAGCGACAAGGCGTAGACGAGCGAGACGATGCCCAGCCCCGACAGGAAGGCCATCAGCCCGGGACCGCTGAAGCCGAAGATCGCCGTCTCGAAGCCGAGGAGCGTGGCCAGGACGGCCCCAAGCGACGCGCCGGACGAAACGCCGACTATGAACGGGTCGGCCATGGGATTGCGGAAATAGCCCTGGAGGATGGCCCCCGACAGGGCGAGGGCGGCCCCGACCAGGAAAGCCAGGACGGCCCGGGCCAGGCGCAGGTCGATGAAGATGGCGGTATGCGCGGGATCCGGCGCCCGGAGGAAACGTGCCAGGTCGGCGGGCGTCGTCCTGACCGGGCCGATCAGGAGCGACACGAGGAATCCGGCCAGGCACAAAAACAGGGACACCGCCCAGAAGAGCTTCCTTCTGGCCGCTGCGCTCACGGCCGCCCCCCGAAGCGGTCGGGGTGGAAGAGGGAGGCCATGCGGACGAGGACGTCGACGAGCCGGGGAGCGAAGCGGCTGGCCGCGTTCTCGTCGAGCTCGTAGATCCGCCCGGCCTTGACCGCCTTCACGCCGTCGAGCCCCGGCATGCGGGCCAGCCGCTCGCGGCCGGCCCGGAAGTCGGCCGCGGTCCGGGCCAGGATGAAGATGACGTCGGGATCGTCCCGGATGATCCGCTCGCGCTTGTAGAGGACCCATTTTTTCGGCAGGGACGAGGCGACGTTCGTTCCGCCGGCCCGGGCGATGAGGTCGTTGACATAGCTCTGGCCGCCGCACGTCCACAGTCCCTGGCCGTAGAGCAGGACAAAGGCCTTGGGGCGGGCCGCGATGCCGCGCAGGGCCGTGTCCACCTCGGCCAGGCGGAGGCTGAGGCCGGCGGCGATCGCGGCCGCCCGGTCCTCGGTCCGCGTCACCCGGCCGATCCGCTCGACCAGGGGCACGAGGCCGTCCAGGCCCTGGCCGATGTCGAGGACGAACACGGGCAGGCCGAGCTTGCGGACCCGGTCGACGAGCCGCAGCGGGTTGCCGCGAAAGGCCACGACCAGGTCGGGGTCGAGCGAACGGATGATCTCCACGTTCGGGTCGACCAGGCCGCCGATCTTGCGGACGGAAGCGGTCTCCGGCGGGTAATCGCAGAACCTGGTCACGCCCACGACCCTGGGGCCGAGGCCGAGGGCGAAGAGGATCTCGGTGATGTTCGGGGCCATGGACACGATCCGCCTCGGCGTCGCGGCGGGCAGGGGGAACGGCCGGCCGAGATCGTCCCTGATGTCCTGAGAAGCGAGGGCCGGCCCGGCGGACAGCAGGAGAAGCAGGGAGGCCAGCACCAAGGCGGGCGCGGTCCGGGCCGCCGGCCCGCTCATGGCCTTTCCCCGGCCCCGGCGAGCGAGATCTCCGGACGGCCGCTGCGGGCGTTCGCGCGGATATCGACGTCCGCGCCGAAGATCCAGCGGATGTTCCCGGCCGTCACGGTCTCCGCGGGCGTGCCCTCGGCGGCCACGGCCCCGCCCGCCAGGAAGACCAGGCGGCCGGCGAAGGCCGCGGCCAGGTTGATGTTGTGCTCGGCGACGACGACGGCCTTGGCCCGCGTCCGCTGCAGGTCCTCGAGGATGCGGTAGATCTCCGCCTGGTAGGCGATGTCCAGATGACTGCTCGGCTCGTCGAGCAGGAGCAGTGGAGAGTCCTGGGCCAGGGCCCGGGCGATGAACACCCGCTGGCTCTCGCCGCCGCTCAGCTGGGAGAGATTCATGCGGCGCAGCCGGGCGACGTCGGTCAGGCGCATGGCCTCGGTCGCCGCCTCCTCGTCCCCGGCCGAAACACGCTCCAGCCGGCCCTGGCGGGCGAAGCGGCCCATGAGGACGATCTCCTCGACGGTGTACTCGAAGACCGGCTCGGCCATCTGGGGGACATAGGCGATCCTGGCAGCCAGCCGCCGCGGGCCCAGGCGGAAGACATCCTCGCCGCCGCAGCGGACCTCGCCCCGGACGCGGCCGAGGAGGTTCTGGACGGCCTTGATCAGCGTGCTCTTGCCGGATCCGTTCCGCCCCAGGATGGCCACGAATTCCCCCGGCTCGACCGCGAGCGAGACGTCGTGGATGACGTCCCGGCCGTCATATCCGGCCGACAGATGCTCGATCTCGAGGAAGCTCATCTCCGTTCCGCCCATCAGTATAGCCATTCATCCCGGCGAATGCCACACGGCCGGCCCGGCCTTCCTTGACTTCGGGGGGGAATGAAACTAAGATGAAAACCCATTCTTTCGAGGATTTTAATACCATGATCGAGACCTACGACTTTGCCGCGATCGAGGCCAAATGGCGGAAGGCCTGGGAGAAAGAACGGGCTTTCGCCGCCGCCGCCGAGCCCGGCCGCCCGAAGTTCTACTGCCTGGAGATGTACCCGTATCCCTCCGGGCGCATCCACATGGGCCACGTCCGCAACTATTCCATCGGCGACGTCATCGCCCGCCAGAAGCGCATGGCCGGAGCCAACGTCCTGCACCCCATCGGCTGGGACGCCCTGGGCATGCCGGCCGAGAACGCGGCCATCAAGCACGGCACCCACCCGCAGACCTGGACGCTCGAGAACGTCGCCCACATGCGCACCCAGCTCAAGCGCATGGGCATCAGCTATGACTGGGACCGCGAGGTCAACACCTGTCTGCCCGAATACTACAAGTGGAACCAGTGGATCTTCCTGCGCATGCTCGAACGCGGCCTGGCCTTCCGCAAGGAGAGCTGGGTCAACTGGTGCTCCCAGTGCCGGACCGTCCTGGCCAACGAGCAGGTCGTCGGAGGCGGCTGCTGGCGCTGCGAAACGCCCGTGACGCAGAAGAAGATGGAACAGTGGTTCCTCAAGATCACGGCCTACGCCGACGAGCTCCTGTCCGGCCACGCCGCCCTGGGCAAGTGGCCCGAGCACGTCCTGCAGATGCAGAAGAACTGGATCGGCAAGAGCTCCGGCGCCCATGTCCGCTTCGGCCTGGACGGGACGTCCCGGGAGATCGAGGTCTTCACCACCCGCATCGACACGATCTACGGCGCGACCTTCCTCGTCCTCTCGGCCGAGCACCCCGCCGTCGCGGAGCTCATCCGCGGGCCGCGCGAGAAGGAGCTCGGCGCCTGGGTCGCCCGGACCGTGGCTGAGATGCGAAAGCGCCGGGACGTCGGCGAGACCGAGAAGGACGGCGTCGACACCGGCAGGAAGGCCGTCAACCCCTTCACCGGCGAGCGCATCCCGATCTGGATCGCCAACTATGTCCTGATGGACTACGGCACGGGCGCCATCATGGCCGTCCCGGCCCACGACGCCCGCGACTTCGAGTTCGCCAAGGCCTATGGCATCCCCATCCGGACGGTCATCGCCCCGCCGGAGAGGGCCGGCGACAGGTTCGACGCCGAGCCCGCGGAACCGTTCGAGGAGCCGGGCGTCCTGGTCAACTCCGGCCCGTTCTCGGGCCTGCCCAACGACAAGGCCATGGAGGAGATGGGGAAGCACGCCGAGGACAAGGGCTTCGGCCGGCGCAGCACCATCTTCCGCCTCCGCGACTGGGGCATCTCCCGCCAGCGCTACTGGGGGACTCCCATCCCGGTCATCTATTGCGACCGCTGCGGCATCGTCGGCGTGCCCGACAAGGACCTGCCCGTCGAGCTGCCCTTCGACGTCAAGCTGACCGGGGAGGAGGGCTCGCCCCTCGAGCGCCTCGACAGCTTCGTTCACACGACCTGCCCGAAGTGCGGCGGCCCGGCCCGCCGCGAGACGGACACGATGGACACTTTCGTCGATTCCTCGTGGTACTTCTTCCGCTACTGCTCGCCCCGCGAGACCTCGCTGCCGTTCCGGCCCGAGGACGCCGAGTGCTGGCTCCCCGTCGACCTCTACATCGGCGGCGTCGAGCACGCCATCCTGCACCTGATCTATTCGCGGTTCTTCACCAAGGTCCTGCGCGACTTCGGCCTGACCGGCATCTCCGAGCCCTTCCCGCACTACCTGGCCCAGGGCATGGTGACCATGGGCGGCTCGGCCATGTCCAAGTCCAAGGGCAACATCGTCGACCCCGACGAGATCCTGGTCCGCTACGGCGCCGACGCCCTGCGCGTGTTCATCCTCTTCGCCTCGCCGCCTGACAAGGAGTTCGCCTGGGCCGAGGAGGGGCTCGAGGGCTGCTACCGCTTCCTCGTCCGGGTCTGGACCATCGTCCTCGAGAACCTGGACCTTTTCGCCGGCCCCGCCGCCGCCGTCGATCCGTCCTCGGCCCTGGTCCGCAAGACCCATCAGACCATCCGCAAGGTGACCGAGGACATCGGCGTCCGCTTCCACCTCAACACGGCCGTCAGCTCGATCATGGAGCTTTACAACCTGACCCACAAGGAACGGGAGGCGATGCTGGAGACGCCCGCCGGACGGGCCGGCCTGCGGCTGGCCATCGAGTCGATGATCCAGCTGCTCTCGCCGTTCGCCCCGCACCTGGCCGAGGAGCTCTGGGAACGGACCGGGCACGCCGGCCTGGTCATGCTCTCGCCCTGGCCGGCCTGCGACCCGGTCCTGGCCCGCGACGAGATGGCCACGGTCGTCGTCCAGGTCAACGGCAAGGTCCGGGACCGGTTCGAAGCCGCGCCCGACACGCCGGAGGCCGAGCTGGAGGCCGCGGCCCTGGCCCGGCCCAAGGTCCAGGCGGCCCTCGGCGGCCAGGCGCCGCGCAAGGTCATCGCGGTCAGGAACAAGTTGGTCAACATCGTCAGCTGACGGCCCCCTGCCGGAGCGCGCCGACAATGAACGGACCGAACGATCGCCTGCGGGCCCGGGCCGCCGCGGCCGTCCTGGCCGCGGCCGCGCTGGCCGCCGCGGCGGCGGGCTGCGGCTATCGTCTCCGCGGCACCGGCTCGGCCCTGCCGTCCCGGATCAGGACTATGAGCGTGCCCATGTTCAAGAACCAGACGACCCGTTACGAGCTCGACGTCAAGCTGACCCGGGCCGTCATCAACGAGCTCGTCGCCCGGGGCAAGGTCCGGATCGGCGACGACCCGGCCGCGGCCGACGCCGTGCTCGAGGGCGAGATCACCGGCTTCGTGGCCAGCCCCATCGGCTTCAGCGGCGCGAACCAGGCCGACAAGTACAACGTCACCGTGACGGCCCGGGTCACCCTGAGGGACCGGACCTCCGCCGAACCACTGTTCTCGAACCCGGCCTTCATCTATCAGCAGGAGTACGACGTTCCGCCCGGCTCGAGCTTCGAGTCGGTCCAGACCGAGGCCCTCGACAAGATCGCCGGGAAGTTCGCCCGCAGTCTCGTCGTCAGCATCCTCGAGGGGTTCTAGCATGTCCGCCCCGGCCTCCGGCGGGCTGCGCCTGGAGACGCTCCTGGCCGGCTATCTCTTCTTCGGGGAGGAGGACTACATCGCCGAGGAATTCCTGGCCGGCCTCGAAGGCCTGCTGGCGGAGGCGGCCGGCGGCGAGTTCCGCCTGACCCGCATGAGCCTCGACGATACGAAGTGGCGGGACGTGATCGACACGGCCCGGACCGCGCCGTTCCTGTTCGAACCCTGGCGGGCGCTGCTCGTCCGCGTGCCGGAGGGCAAGCCGTCCGAACGGGCGGGGGGCGGAAGGGCGAAGGACGAAGGCGACGAGGGCCGGGGCTCCAAGTACCTGTCGGCGCTCGACCAGAAGATCCTCAAGGAGTATTTCGCCGGCCCGCCGGAGCGGACCATCATCGTTGTCGTCCGGGCCGGCGGCATCCGCCGGGACGACGCTTTCGTCCGCTTCTTCCAGTCCCTGCCGAAGTCGGCGATGTCGGTCGTGGAGATGAAGCGCCTGACCGAATACCGGCTGATGCAGCGGGCCGACGAGAAGGCCCGCGCCCTGGGCAAGACGCTGTCAGCCGGGGCCAGGAAGCGGCTGTTCGAGCTGCTGGGCCAGGACCTGCGGCTGATGATGAACGAGATCGAGAAGCTGGCCGTGTTCGTCGGCGAGAAGAAGGGTATCGACGAGGGCGATGTCGACCTGGCCACGGCCGGGCAGCGGAGTTTCCAGGCCTACGAACTCGACGACGCCCTGGCCGCGGCCGATTTCGCCAAGGCGGCGTCCATACTCGGCGACCTCTTCGCCGAAAGCGAGCGGACCGGGATCATCATCGGCCGCCTGGCCGGCTTCCTCCGCAGCGTGCTGGCCGCCCAGACCTGGCTCAGGGAGAAGAGCCGGACCAAGGACGAGGTTTTCCAGACCTTTTTCCCGAATATCTCGCGGAACTTCGCCGACCTCTACAGGCGCAAATACGATGATTTCTTCGGCACGGTCGAGAGCCTGGCCCCGGACGTGCTCAACGCCCTGCTGCGGAAGCTCCGCCAGCTGGACAGGACGCTCAAGACGACGGGTTCGAAGGATGCGGGCGAGAAGGTCCTCTTCGAGGCCTTCCTGAAGGAGTTCTGCCTGGCGCGGAAGGAGCGGACGCTTATTTCGCCGGAGTAGGGCCGAGGAGCGCGACCTGGCGGCTCAGCCGGGATTTGTAGCGGCCGCCGGTGTTCTTCTTGATGGCCCCCTTCTTGACCGCCTGGTCGATGGCCTTGAAGAGCGCGGGCAGCATCTTGACCGCGCCTTCCTGGTCCTTGTCCCCGATGGCTTCCCGGACCTTGCGCATCTCGGTGCGCAGGGCGGACTTGTTCTGGGTATTGACGGATTTCCGGCGCAAACTGCGGCGGTGCTGCCGTATCGCTGATTTGTGACGGGCCATATTTTTCTCCTCTTAAAAGGGGCCTATGATAGAATATCGAGGCCTTAAAGTCAAACGGCCGCCGGGTTTGGGGGAAGCCGCTCCCCGCAGCCGGCGGGCGCGGAGAAGCCCGTGAAGATCGTGCTCCAGCGGGTCCGGGAGGCCCGCGTCGACGTCGAAGGCCGGACCGCCGGCCGCATCGGCCGAGGCCTCTGCCTCCTGGTCGGGGTCGAGAAGGGAGACGGCGAGGCGGACGCCGAATACCTGGCCCGGAAGTGCGTCGAACTGCGCGTCTTCCCCGACGCCCAGGGCAAGATGAACCTGTCGCTGGCCGAGGCCGGCGGCGACGTCCTGGCCGTCTCCCAGTTCACCCTGGCGGGCTCGGTGCGGAAGGGCCGCCGGCCGAGCTTCGACGGCGCGGAGGAGCCGGCCCGGGCGGCCGCCCTCTTCGATCATTTCGTCGGGGCCGTCGAGGCCGTCGGCGTGACCGTGGAAACCGGCGTCTTCCAGGCGATGATGGAGGTCCATATCGTCAACGACGGGCCGGTGACGTTCATCCTCGAGTCGAGGCCGGGCGGCGGCCGGGAGGAGGGGTGAGAGGGCCGGAACCGTCTCACCCCCCGGGGGGAGGCCCGGGGCCCGAAAATCACCCCCCTTTTCCCCGGCCGCGGCCATGCCCCGGGACGCCCCGGGCTTTACCCTGTGACCGGGTCCGGGCCGGAGTCTGCCGGACGCACTGGGATGATCCCGGCCGCGCCCAGATGGAGAATGCATGAGCCGCTATGTGAGCCGGCGCGAGGTCCGGGACTATCCGCGGCTTCCCCTCAAGGGGAGCCTCGACCTGACCTATCGCTGCGGCAACGATTGCCGCCATTGCTGGCTGAGGCTCGCCCCGGACGCCGCCGAAAAGAGGGCCGAGCTTTCCTTCGACGAGATCCGCCGGATCGCCGGGGAAGCCCGGAAGATGGGCTGCCGGGAATGGACGATCTCCGGCGGCGAGCCCATGCTCCGCCCCGACTTCCCCGAGATCTTCGCCGAACTCGCCGCCCAGGCTTCCTGGTACACGCTGAACACGAACGGGACCCTGATCACGCCGGCCATCGCCCGGCTGCTGAGGCGCCCCGGCGTCAAGCTCGTGGCGCTCTACGGCGCGACCGCCGCCGTCCATGACGCGGTCACGCGCGCGCCGGGATCCTTCGCCGCCCTGGAGCGGGGCATCGCCTGTCTCCGCGAGGCGGGCGCGGCTTTCACGGTCCAGGTCGTTCCGATGCGGACGAACATCGCCGAATTCGAGGCCATGGTCCGCCTGGCCGAGTCTTGGAGCCCGAGCTGGAGGGTCGGGGCGGCCTGGCTTTACCTCTCCGCGGCGGGCGACGCGAGCCGGAACCGCGACATCATGGCCGAGCGCCTGGACCCGGCCCGGATCGTCGAGATCGACGAGGACTGGGCCGGCGGCGCCGGGCCGGACGGCGACGGCCGGGAGGGCTGCGCCGCGGCGGCCGCGGCCGGGGGCCGCGGGCTCTATGCCGACTGCCTGGCCGGCCGCCGCGATTTCCACGTCGATCCCTACGGCGGTCTGAGCTTCTGCTCGTTCGTCAAGGACCCCGGACTGCGGCTCGACCTGAGGGCGACGAGCTTCGCCGAGGCCTGGGAAGAGCGCCTGCCCCGACTGGCCGGCGCCGTCGTCCCGTCGAAGGCCTACGCCGACGGCTGCGGCGCCTGCGACCTGCGGGCCGGCTGCCGCTGGTGCCCGGTCTTCGCCTACCTCGAGCATCGCGACCATTCGGCCAGGATCGGCTATCTCTGCGACATCGCCCGGGAGTCCCGGCGGGCCAGGACGGCCTGGCTCGGGACGCACCGCCGCCGCTTCCGCGTCGCGGGCCTGACGATCGACGTCGAGGCCGACCGGCCCATCACCGGAGACACCTTCGAACCGAAATTCGACCTCTTCCGCGTCGAGCCGGACGGGGCGCCGGATATCGTCCTGCGCCACCATTTCGCCCTGCCTGACCTCGGGGCCTTCGACCTGGGCCGGGAAGTCTACCGCCATCCCCCCTGGGCCGTTTACCGCAAGGGCCGTTCGTGGATCTACCTCATGATCTCGCCGGACCCCGGCGACGCGACGGTCCACCGGGTCATGGTCTTCGACGACGGCCACACCAGGGGGCGGATCTACAGCCCCTCGGACGCCTTCTTCCGCGCCGGCCGGCTCGATTCGCTGGCCCTGCTGCCCTCGGACCAGCTTATCCTGGCCCGGGCCCTGCCGGCCTTCGGCGGCCTCTTCGTCCACGCCTCGGCGGTCGACATGGGCGGCCGCGGTCTCGTTTTCGCCGGGGCCTCCGGGGCGGGCAAGTCGACCATCGTCAAGCTCATCGGCGGCCGGGGCCGGGTCCTCTGCGACGACCGGGTCATCGTCCGCAGAAGCCCCGGCGGCTTCCGCGTCCACGGCACCTGGAACCACGGCGAGATCCCGGTCGTGTCCGCCGGCTCGGCGCCCGTCCGGGCCGTTTTCTTCCTGCGACAGGCGGCGGCGAACCGGCTGGACCGCGTCGACGACCCCAAGGCCGTCCTGCGGGACTTCCTGCCCCGGCTGGTCCGGCCGCTCCTCTCGGCCGACTGGTGGGAGCGGGCCCTGGGCCTGGCCGGCGAGATCGTCCGCGAGGCGCCCTTCTACGACCTGTCCTTCGACAAGAGCGGGGCCATCGCCGGCGTTCTCGAAGAATTCCTCCGGAAAGAGGGCCGGCCGTGACGGCGAAGAGCTACGTTCGCAAGGTCCGGTCCGGCGAGGACCGGCTTTGGCGGGCCTCCGCCCCGGCCCTGGCCCGCCTGGACGTCGAGCTGACCGAGCGCTGCAACTTCGCCTGCCGCCATTGTTCGGTCGGCCTGCCGGCCGGCGACCGCGCCGCCCGGGCCCGGGAGTGGCCGGCGGCGCGATGGAAGGCCCTGCTGAGCGAAGCCGCGGACCTGGGCTGCCTGGTCGTCCGGCTGACCGGCGGCGAGCCGGCGCTCCGCGACGACTTCGAGGACATCTACGTCCACGCCCGGCGGCTCGGCCTGCGGGTCATGCTCTTCACCAACGCCGCGCTCGTCACGCCCGGCCTGGCCCGGCTCCTGGCCGACGTGCCGCCGCTCGAGGCGGTCGAGGTCTCGGTCTACGGCCTGACGCCGGAAAGCTCGGAAGCGGCTACGGGCACGCCCGGCTCGTTCGCCGCGACGAGGCGCGGCCTGAGCCTGCTCGGCGAACGGGGCGTGTCCTTCGTGGTCAAGGGCGCGGTCCTGCCGCCGACACGAGGCGAGATGGACGGGCTCGAAGCCTGGGCTGCCGGCCTCCCCGGCCTGGCCGGGCCGGTCTCCTGGGTCACGCTCCTCGACCTCCACTCGCGCCGGGACGCGGCCCGCAGCGCCGTTATCGCCGGGCTGAGGATGGAGGCCGGCGAGTTCGTCCGCCTGGCCCGCCGCGGCGGCGAGGCCGCGGTCGACGAATGGCGCGAGTTCTGCGGCCGCGACGGCCGGCCCCGCGGCGACCGCCTGTTCAGCTGCTTGCCCGCGGCGGCCTCGGCCGCGGTCGACGCGTACGGCCGGCTCCAGTATTGCCTCGGCCTGCGCCATCCCGACACCGTCTACGACCTGGCCGCGGGCTCGCTCCGCGAGGCCGTGACGGATTTCCTGCCGCGGCTCCGGGAGCGGCGCGCGGCCGGCCCGGCCTATCTCGAGCGCTGCGGCCGCTGCTTTCTCAAGGGCCTCTGCCAGCAATGCCCGGCCAAGTCGTGGGCCGAGCACGGCACGCTGGACACGCCGGTCGAATATTTCTGCGATGTCGCCCACGCCCAGGCCGTCGCGGCCGGCCTTCTCGAGCGGGGGAAGAAGGCCTGGACCGTCAGCGACGGCGCCGCGCGGGCCGCGAGGAGGAACGGAGCATGACGGAGAAGATCGATCTGAACAAGGCCTACCTGCCGTCCGAGGAGGTCGTCGTCCGCGAGATCGAGGGGGAGATCGTCATCGTTCCCCTGACCTCCGGCATCGGCGACCTCGAGGACGAGCTGCTGACCCTCAACGAGACCGGGCGCGACATCTGGTCTCGGCTCGATGGGGCGCGTCCCCTGGCCGAGATCGTCCGGGACCTCGAAGCCGGCTACGACGCCGCGGACGGGCTCGTCCGGGAGGACGTCGTCGGGTTCCTCCAGGAGCTCTGCGACCGGCGGATGATCGTGGCCAAGGACCGGGACAAGGACTGAGACGTGGACGAAACGCCCCGCCCGCGGCCTTCCCTCGGCGACGGCTATTCCGTGGCCGGGCTCATCCGGGCGGTCCTGGAGCGGGGCCGGCCCTGCCGCTACGAGGCCCGGGGCTCGAGCATGCACCCCGCCGTCAAGGACGGGGACGTCGTCACCCTCCGGCCCGTCGGCGCGGCCGGGCCGCGCCTGGGCGATATCGTGGCCTTCGTTCTCCCCGGGACGGAAGCCGTCCGCCTCCACCGCGTGGTCGGGATCGCGGACGGGAGATATCTCCTTAAGGGCGACAACGGCCTGGTCGACGACGGCGAGGTCGGGCGGCAGGACATCCTTGGCGCGGTCGTCCGGATCGAGCGGAACGGCCGGGCTCTCCGTGTCGGGCCGGGCTTCCTGGCCGCCGGCCTGGCCCGCCTGTCGCGGTCCTCCTGGTTCACGCGGTATTCCATGCGGCTCCGCCGGGCCCTCGGCCTCCGGGACCGGAAGGTTTGAGATGGGCAAGGACTTCGTCGTCCGTCGCCCGCTCGCCGGGTTCGGCCTGTGGGAGAAGATGGCCGGCAGCCGGGCCGTCTTCAGCTTCGACTACGAGACGACGGCCCGCTGCAATCTCGATTGCCGGCACTGCTACATCAACGCCCCGGCCGGGGACAGGGCGGCCCGGAAGCGCGAGCTCTCCGTCGACGAGGCCGGCCGCATAGCCGCCGAGGCCGCGGCCCAAGGCGCCGTCTGGTGCCTCCTGACCGGCGGCGAGCCCCTCCTCCGCAAGGATTTCTTCGATCTCTACCAGGCGATCCTGAGCAAGGGCCTGCTCGTTTCGCTCTTCACCAACGCCACGCTCGTCACCGACGAGCACGTCCGTTTCTTCAGGAAGTTCCCGCCCCGGGACATCGAGGTGACCGTTTACGGCGTGACCCGCGAGACCTACGAGCGGGTGACCAGGACGCCGGGCTCCTTCGACGCTTTTAAGAGAGGGCTCGACCGGCTCCTGGCGAGCGGCGCCGCCGTCCGGCTCAAGGCCATGGCCCTGCGCTCGAACAAGCACGAGGTCCCGGCCATCGGCGACTTCTGCCGGGCCCGGACGAAGGATTATTACCGCTTCGACCCGCAGCTGCACCTTCGCTTCGACCGGGACGAGGCCCGGAACGCCCTGATCCGGGCCGAGCGGCTCAGCCCGCGGGAGGTGGCCCGGCTGGAGCGGTCCGATCCCGAGCGCTTCGGGGCCCTCACGGACGCCTGCGCCGAGATCCTGCCGGCGGCGCCGGCGGAGGGGACCCCGGTCCCGGACTGCCGGCACATCTTCCGCTGCGGCGTCGGCCGGATGAGCTTCGTCGTCGGCCCGGAGGGGCTGCTGCGGCCCTGCCTGTCCCTCCATCATCCGGATTTCCTCTATGACCTGCGGAAAGGAAGCCTGGACGACGCCTGGACCCGCTTCCTGCCCGCCGCGCTCCGGAAGGAGTCCCACAGGCCGGAATACCTGGAAAAGTGCGGCCGCTGCCCGATCGTCAACCTCTGCCTCTGGTGCCCGGCCCACGCCTACCTCGAGACGGGGGAGCTCGACCGGCCGGTCGAGGAGTTCTGCCGGGTGGCCGAGGCCCGGGCGGAGGGGCTAAAATCAGGTTGACTTTGCCGGAAGTTCGGCTTAAGATATTGTCAAGGAAGCGTTTCTGGAGGATTGACCGCCATGAAAAAACGATGGCAGACGCCGGAGCTCATTGTCCTTTTCAAGGGGCGTCCGGAGGAGACCCTTTTGTGCCATTGCAAGCATAAAACGGCTCCGCCCGTGGCGCCGTACAGCCACAAGGACAACTGCACGTCGAACCCCCTCTGCTGCCAGGCTTGCTCCGCAGTCACTTACGCGTCCTGATCCGTCCGCCCGCGGGAAGATTAGCCGCGGCCGGCGCGCCGCGGGACGAACTCGGCATCAGCTGAACCGCACCCCGCTCGTCCGGCCGATGGCTTCCTCGGCGGCCGCCCGCACATAAGGATTGGCGTCCTTTTTCAGCCGGACGAGGAGCCGGACCGATTCCTCGCCGCCGATCAGGCCCAGGGCCTCGGCCGCCGCCCGGCGGACGTCGGCGTTGGGATCGCCGACCGCCGTTCCGATCCCGGGCAGGGCCTCGCGAAGGCGCCGCCTTCCGATGACCGCCAGGGCCGCGCTCCGGGCGTACCAGGGAGGAAGATGGAGCCGGCGGACGGCCCATCCGGGCCTGACCTCGTCCCTGGCGCAGAGCTCGCGGACGACGAGATCGCGGATGCCCTCGTTGGGATCGGCCAGAGATTCCCAGAGGAGCTCCTCGGACCAGGGCCGGGCCAACTTGCCGCAGGCGGCGATGATCCTCTGCCGCCTGGCCTTGTCGGGGGTCCGGCCGAGCTTTTGGACGAAGGCGAGGCAGACGGGAGAGGGCGTCGGTTCGTCGGGAGGGCGGCGCTTGTCCATCCTCAGACCATGTCCAGGATGTGGCCCATCTTCTCTTTCTTGGTCTTCAGATAGCGCCTGTTGCTGGGATTCGGCGGGACCTCGATCGGCACGCGCTCGACGATCTCCAGGCCGTAGCCGGCCAGGCCGACGAACTTCCGCGGGTTGTTCGTGATAAGGCGGAGCCGCCGGACGCCGAGGGCGACCAGGATCTGGGCGCCGACGCCGTAATCGCGCTGGTCGGTCTTGAAGCCCAGCTTGTGGTTGGCCTCGACCGTGTCGGCGCCCTGGTCCTGCATGGCGTAGGCCCGGATCTTGTTGACCAGGCCGATGCCGCGGCCCTCGTGGTCCAGCATGTAGAGCACGACGCCCCGGCCTTCCTTCTCGATCATCTCCATGGACAGGTGGATCTGGTCGCCGCAGTCGCAGCGGGCCGAGCCGAACACGTCGCCGGTCAGGCACTGGGAGTGGGCCCGGACAAGCACCGGCCGGCCGTCGCCGACTTCCCCCTTGACCAGGGCGACGTGCGGCTTGTGGCGGATGATGTCCTCGAAGACATGAAGGCGGAAATGACCGTGGGCCGTGGGCAGGTCGGTTTCCGTGAGCTTGCGGACGAGGGTCTCGTGGCTGACGCGGTAGCGGATGAGCTCGGCGATCGTCAGGATGGGGATGTCGAACCGCCGGCTGACCTCTTCGAGCTGGGGCCGGCGGGCCATGGTCCCGTCCTCGTTCATGACCTCGCAGATGACGCCGGCCGGGACGAGCCCGGCCATGCGGGCCAGGTCCACGGAGGCCTCGGTCTGGCCGGCTCGGGACAGGACGCCGCCCTCGACTGCCCGCAGGGGGAAGATGTGGCCCGGGCGGGCCAGGTCGTCCGGCTTGGTCGCCGGGTCGATCGCGGCCAGGATGGTCCGGGCCCGGTCGGGGGCCGAGATGCCCGTCGTCACGCCTTTCTTGGCGTCGATGGACACGGTGAAGGCCGTCTGGAAACGGGCCGTGTTCTCGCTGACCATGAGCGGCAGCTGCAGCTCCTCGAGACGCTCGTGGGTCAGGGGCAGGCAGATCAGGCCGCGGCCGTGCCGGGCCATGAAATTGACGATCTCCGGGGTGGCTTTCTCGGCGGCAACCATCAGGTCGCCCTCGTTCTCGCGGTCCTCGTCGTCGACGATGATGATCATCCGGCCGGCCCGGACGGCCTCCAGCGCCGTTTCGACGGAGACGATCGGTTGTTCTTCGGTCATGGAAGTGAAGGGGCCTTTCTCAGCCCTCTTTGCGTCCTCGCGACAGCCAATTATACACGTATTTCCCGACCATGTCACACTCGAGGTTGACCTTGGCCCCGGCCCGCAGGCCGCCCAGGTTCGTCGCCGCCAGCGTGGCCGGGACGAGCTCGACCTCGAGGGCCGAGGCCGAGAGCGCGGCGATAGTCAGGCTGACGCCGTCGACCGCGACCGACCCCTTTTCGACGAAAAACGGCCGGAGCGCGGCCGGGAACGACACGGCCAGGCGCCGTCCGGGCGGCCGGGAGACGGAGCGCAGGACCCGGCCCACGCTGTCGACGTGGCCGCTGACGAGGTGCCCGCCGAGCGGGGCGGCCAGGGTCAGCGGCAGCTCGAGGTTGACCGGGGCGCCCGTGCGGAGGCCGCCCAGCGTGGACTTGGCCAGGGTCTCCCGCGAGACGTCGAAATGGACCGCCCCCGGCGCGGCCTCGACGACGGTCAGGCAGACGCCGTTGACGGCGACGCTGCCGCCCGGGGCGACCTTGGCCGTGAGGCCCGGCGCCTCGACGGCCAGACGGGAGCGGCCGCCGCGGAACCCAAGTACGCGGCCCCGGTGGGAGATGATGCCGGTGAACATCAGAAGTATCCTTCCACGATCGTGTCGTCCCCGATCGAGAACGAGCGGGTCCGCTTCAGGGGGATGGCCTGGGCGATGCGGTCAGCCCCCCGGCCGCCGAGAAGGCCGGGGGCTGTGGCGCCGCCGACAAGGACGGGCGCGAAGGTCAGGACGGCCTTGTCCGCGCGGTTCTCCTCGATGAAGGACGTGAACAGGCGGCTTCCGCCCTCGACGAGCAGGGCGGCGATCTCGCGGCGGCCGAGCTCGGCCAGGACGCGTTCGAGCGTCCAGGCCGCGGCGCCGTCCGGCGGAGGTACGACCTCGACGCCGCGGGCCTCGAGCGCCCGGGCCCTGTCCGCCGGCGCCTCCCGCCCGGCGAAGACGAGGACGGGCCCGCGGTCGAGCGTCTCGAGCATCCGGGCCCCGGCCGGGAAGCGCAGCCGCGAGTCGAGGACGGCCCGGGCGAGCTTCTTGCCGGGCCAGGCCGGGTGGCGCACGGTCAGGAGCGGATCGTCGGCGAGGAGGGTGCCGGAGCCGATCATCACGGCGTCCTGCTCGCCGCGAAGGAGATGGACGTAGTTGCGCGTGGCCGCCGACGTGATCCACTTTGAGTCGCCCGTCCGGCTGGCGATCTTGCCGTCGAGCGTCAGGGCCGCCTTGAGCGTGACGAAGGGGACCCTGGCCGTGATGAACTTGGCGTGGACCTCGTTGAGCGCGGCGTTCCGCTCGGCCAGGAGCCCGGCCTCGACAGCGAGACCAGCCTCTTCGAGCCGGCGGATGCCCTTAGTCCGGACCAGGGGATTCGGATCGACGGCCGAGACGACCACCCGGGCCAGCCCGGCCGCGATGACCGTGTCGACGCACGGCGGCGTGCGGCCCCAGTGGACGCAGGGCTCGAGGGTCAGGTAGAGGGTCGCGCCCCTGGCCCGGCGGCCGGCCCGGCCCAGGGCGACAATTTCGGCGTGCGGCCGGCCCGGCCCCTCGTGATAGCCGTGGCCGACGAGCTTTCCGTCGCGAACGACGACTGCCCCGACGAGCGGGTTGGGGCTCGTCCGGCCGCGGGCCTTTTCGGCCAGGCCGTAGGCCATCTCCATCCAGGCCAGGTCGGCGGGCCGGGTCATGCGAGCAGGGCCTCCACGAATTCGCGCGGCGAGAAGTCGGCGATATCGTCCTCGCCTTCGCCCAGGCCGAGGTAGCGGATGGGCAGGCCGAGCTCGGCCGCGACGGCGATGGCCGCGCCGCCCTTGGCCGTGCCGTCGACCTTGGTCAGGAAGATGCCGGTCAGCCCGGAGAATTTCAGGAACTCCCGGGCCTGGAGAACGGCGTTCTGCCCGACCGTGGCGTCGAGGACGAGCAGGGATTCGACGCGGGCCCCGGGCAGCTCGCGGACGACGACGCGCCGGACCTTCTCCAGCTCGGCCATGAGGTTGGCGTTCGTGTGGATGCGCCCGGCGGTGTCGACAAGCAGGATGTCGCCCCGCTGGGCCTTGAACGATCGGACGGCGTCGAAAACGACCGAGGCCGGGTCGGCGCCGTAAGAGCCCTTGACCACCGGGACGTCGAGCTTCCGGCCCCAGATGGCCAGCTGCTCCTGGGCCGCGGCCCGGAAGGTGTCGGCGGCCGCGAACATCACGCGCCGGCCGTCGCGCTTGAACCGGGCCGCGAGCTTGGCGGCCGAGGTGGTTTTGCCTCCGCCGTTGACGCCGACCATCAGGATGACTGTCTGTTCCGCGGCCGGGGCGGGCCGGCCGTTCGCCGGGGACAACAGGATGACCAGCTCGTCCCTGAGCGCGGCCTCGAGCCCGGCCTGATCCTCGGCCCTGCCGGTCTTGGCCTTCAGCGCGCCGACGATCTTCTCCGTGGCCGCGACGCCGACGTCGGCCTGGATGAGGGCCTCTTCGAGGCCTTCCAGGATCTCGTCGCGGCGCTTGCCGCTGCGGAGCAGGTCCCCGACCCGGCGGAAGGCGTCGCGGGTCCGGACGAGCTTTTCCTTGAGACTTGCGAACATGGCCTTAACATTTTATTTTTCAAGCGTTTAATTGTCAATGCTCCGCGAAAGGCCTTGGGCCGGGCACGTATTATTTCTATGTCCGGTCCCGCGACAGGACGTCCAATGCCGTCGCCTTCGCCAAGACGGCGCTGATCGTGCCGCCGGAACAGGCCGCGCCGTTCGCGCGCCGGCGGATTTCATCTTCGCCGGAAGCGCCGCCGATAGGCCAGGGGAGACATGCCGGAAAGATGCTTGAACGCCCGGTCGAAATTAGATCCCTGGCGGAGTTCCAAGGCGTGATGATTCCTTAAAAATGATAACGATTCCTCTTTACGGATAATACCTTTATCTTGTCCCGAAGGGCTCGGGCTTTGAATCCATGCAGAGATAGTCTTTCAATCTCTATGTCTTCTGAACATCCCACTAGTTGGCACGTTACGAGCCGAATCCAGGACTCAAACGCCTCCGCCGAACTTGGGCTGTCCGGGGGAATGTGCTAGAGTGAGGGCGCCATGAATCCCGCAGTCTGGGTCGTCCATCCTCCGAGCGCCGAGGCCGACCGGCTGGCCCTGGCCCTGGACATCCCGCCGGCCATCGCCCGGGTCCTGGTCAACCGCAAGATCGCGACCGAGGAGGCGGCCCGGGATTTCCTCTTCGGCGACCTCAAAAAGCTCCATGACCCCTACCTGATGAAGGGCATGGACAGGGCCGTGGCCCGCATCGGCGAGGCCGTCGACCGGGGCGAGAAGATCCTGATCTTCGGCGATTACGACGTCGACGGCGTGCTCTCGACGGTCATGCTCAAGAAGGCCCTGACGACCCTCGGGGCCGACGTGGACTACTTCATCCCCGAGCGCCTGACCGACGGCTACGGCATCAAGGACGAGCACGTCCGCATCCCGGTCGAGCGCGGCGCCCGGCTGGTCATCAGCGTCGACTGCGGCATCAAGTCCGGCGAGTTCGTCGCCCGGGCCAGGGAGCAGGGGATCGACGTCATCATCACCGACCACCACCGGCCCGGCGAGACCCTGCCCGACGCCGTGGCCGTGCTCGACCCGATCCTGCCGGATTCCGGCTATCCCGACCCGGGGCTGGCCGGCGTGGGCGTCGCCTTCAAGCTCATCCAGGCCCTGCTGGCCAAGGCCGGGCGCGAGGCGGGGCTGCTTCACTACATGAAGCTCGTCTCGATCGGCACGGTGGCCGACGTGGCCGAGCTCAAAGGCGAGAACCGGCTTTTCGTCAAGCAGGGGCTCAAGGGCCTGCGCGACGTCTCCAACACCGGGCTGCGCCTGCTGATCGAGGCCAGCGGCCTGGGCCGCCGGGCCATTTCCGAGGGCGACCTCGGCTTCCGCATCGGCCCGCGCATCAACGCCGCCGGCCGGATGGGCATGACCGATCTGGCCGTCAAGCTCTTCTTTTCCGAGGACCCGGCCGAAGCCCTGGCCCTGGTCCAGAAGCTCGACGAGCTCAACAGCCGTCGCCAGAAGACCGAGGAGAAGATCTTCGTCGAGGCCGCGGGCCGGATCGAGGAGCGCGGGCTCGACCGGAAGTACAAGTGCCTCGTCCTCGGCGATCCCGACTGGCACCGCGGCGTCATCGGCATCGTCGCCTCCAAGCTCAAGGACCGCTTCCACCGGCCGGTCATCCTGTTCCATTACGAGAACGGCAAGGCCCATGGCTCGGGCCGGAGCATCTCCGAGGTGCCGCTTATCGACCTCCTGGAAGGGTGCAAGGGGCATTTCCTGAGCTACGGCGGGCACCGGCTGGCCGTCGGCTGCACCCTGCCCACGGCCGGCATGGCCGCCTTCAAGGCCGCGCTGAATCCCCTGGCGGACGCCGCCATCCCCGAGGATAGCCTGAAGAAGAAGCTCAAGATCGACGCGCCGCTCGATTTTGCCGCCGTCGACGAGCGCTTCATGGCCGTGTACGCCCTGCTCGTGCCCTTCGGCGTCGGCAACCCCAGGCCGCTGTTCATGGCCGACGACGTCGAGGTCGCCAGCGATCCGCAGGTCCTCAAGGGCAAACACCTGAAGTTCCTGGGGCGCCAGAACGGCCGGGTCCTCGAGCTCCTGGGCTGGGACAAGGCCGAGTATCGCCATGTCCTCAAGCGAGGCGACCGGGTCAGCCTGGCCTTCACGCTCATGACCTCGGAGTACCTGGGCGTGCCGAAAACGAACCTGTCCATAGAAGACCTGAAGGTCTGAAGCGATGAGCGCGCAGAAAGCCTCGGCGCCGGTGAGGTTCGCCCGGATCGCGGCGACGGCGGCCCTCGTTATCGTCGCCGCGGCCATCGTCGTCCGCCTGGCCGGCCGCCGCGAACCGCCTTCCTCCGCCGTTCCCGCCGCGCCCCCGCCCGCGGATCGGGTCGTCGACCTCCAGGAACGGGTCCGCCAGCGGGAATTCAAGGACGGGCGCCCCGTCGCCGATATCCGCGGCGACCGCTTCTTCCGCGGGCCGGACGGCCGCAACCATCTCGCCGGCGCGGTCGAGGTCGTGAGCTTCGGCCCGGGGGGCGAGACCGCTTCCCGTCTCACGGCCGGCGAGATCGTCTACGATCCGGGCTCGCTCCGCTTCTCGGTCACCGGGAACGTCCGGGTCGAGGCGGGCGGCGTCGTCCTCCTGGGCGATGCCTTCGAGTACGACAAGGCGAAGGGCCTGTTCTGGACGAAGACCGGGGGACGGTTCTCCTCGGCCTCGATGGCCGGGAGCGCCGGGGCCGTTCTCTACGCCGAAACCGCCGGCGAGGTCCGGCTGGGCGGCAGCTTCCGGGTCGAGATCGGTGCGCCCGGCCGTCCGAACGAGGTCCTGGACGCATCCGGCGACTCCTTCGAATACGCCCTCCGCGAGCGCCGCGGCCGGATCGACGGCCGGGCCTCGATCTCGGGCGCCGATTTCCGCGGGACATCGGAGACCGTCTCGTTCTTCGCGGCCAGGGACGAATTGTCGTTCGAATCCGCTGTTCTCGAGGGCGCCGCCAGGATCGTTCCGGGACCCAAAGCGTCCGGCGGAGGGGCAAGCGGCGAGGTCCTCGCCGACCGGATCGAGGTCTCGTTCTCGCGCCAGCCGGCGGGTTTTTCGATCAGGACCTCGGGCCGGTCCAGCCTCCTCGACCGGTCCGCCGCGGACAGGACCGTGACCGTCCGGGCGGCGACGATCCGGCTGAGCTTCCGCAGGGCGGACGGCCGCTCGGCCTGGTCCGCCTCGGGCGGCGTCCGGGCCGAGATCGCGGAGGCCGGCGCCGCCGTCCGAACCCTCGAAGGCGAAGATGCGGCGTACGGGTCGGGCGATGTCGTCGAGGCGACCGGGGCCGCCGGCCGTCCCGCGGTCGCCGAATCCGCGGAGGCCCGGATCGAGGCGCCCGAAATCGCCGTCGCCGCCGGAACGGGATGGATCCGGGCTTCGGGCGGCGCGGCCTGCGTCCTGAGGAAGGCGGGCGGGAGGCGGGCCATGGGTTTTCTTTCCCAGTCCGAGGACGTCTCCGTTTCGTGCGAAACGCTCGAGGCGAGGCCCGGGACCTCGACATACGGTTTTGCCGGGAACGTCGCCGTCCGGCAGGGAGGCAAGGCGATCAGGGCCGCGGCGATCGAGGCGGCCGGAGAGACGGGCCGGATGAGCGGCAGCGGGGGAGTCGCGGTGACGCTGACCGAGGCCCCGTCCGACGGAAAGCCCGGCCGCGCGGTCGACCTGGGCGGCGCGGATATGGCTTATGAACCCAGCCGGAGGGTCCTGATCCTGTCCTCAAGAGCCTATGTCCGCCTGCCAGAAGCCGGCCTGGAAGCTTCGACCGTGACGGCCGTGATCGGCCGGGACGGACGGACCGTCGAATCGCTCACGGCGGCCCGGGGCGTCGTCGTCTCCAAGGGGCGCTATGTCGGCCGTTCGGAGGCGGCGTCGTACGATGCTGCGGCCGGCCGGCTGACGCTCACCGGAAGCCCCGTTCTGACCGACGGCAAAGGGGGTTCGGCCAGGGGGGCCAAATTGACTTTCGATCTGGCCGATGATAAGATTTCGGTCGAGAACGAGGGAGATGGAAGAGCCACGACCGTCGTCAGATCATGAGCCATGAAGGGTTCCCTGAAAGCGGTTGACCTCGAGAAAAGCTACGGGCGAAAGAAGGTCGTCGACAAGGTTTCGGTCAGGGTCGAAGGGGGGGAGATCATCGGTCTCCTGGGGCCGAACGGCGCCGGCAAAACGACCACCTTCTCCATGATCCTCGGCCTCGTCCCCCAGGACGGCGGCCGGGTCATCCTCCGGGACGAGGACATCACGAGGCTGCCGATGTATCTCCGGGCGCGCCGCGGCCTGGTCCTCCTGCCGCAGGAGCCGTCGGCCTTCCGGAAGATGACCGTGGCCGAGAACCTCCTGGCCGTCCTCGAGACCAGGCCGTCGGGCGCGGCAGCGCGGTCCGCCCGCGTCGACGCCGCGCTCGAGGAGTTCGGCCTGAAGAGCCTGGCCGGGGCCAGGGCCCTGACCCTGTCCGGCGGCGAGCGCCGGCGCCTGGAGATCGCCCGGGCCATGGTCATGGACCCGGAGTTCATCCTGCTCGACGAGCCGTTCACGGGGATCGACCCCCTTTCGGTGCGGGACCTCCAGGGCATCATCAGGGGCCTGCGGGACAAGGGCCTGGGCGTCCTGCTGACGGACCACGCCGTCCGGGAGACCCTGGCGATCACCGACCGGGCCTATATCCTCGAGGGCGGCCGCGTCCTCAAGGAGGGCCCGCCGGCGGAGATCGTCGCTTCCGACGAGGTCCGGGAGAGATATTTGGGCCAGGAGTTTCGTCTATAGTCAGGGATGAGATGACGCCATGATCCTCAAGCAGCGGCTCGACCAGCGCCAGGTGCAGAAGCTCGTCCTTGCCCCGGCCCTGCAGCAGGCCATCAAGCTCCTGCCCCTGACCAACCTCGAGCTCATCGAGGTCATCGACGAGGAGCTGGCCCAGAACCCGATGATCGAGATCGAGGACGAGGCCCGCGAGGGCGCCGCCAAGGACAGCGAGACCGTGGCCGCCGAGGAGGCGGGGGTTAAGAACCGGGACAGCGTGCTCGAGGGGCTGAGCCTCGAATCGACCGAGCCCAAGCTGGCCGGCGAGGCCCCCGAGGACAACATCCTGGCCGGCTTCCAGGACTACCTCGACGAGGGCTTCCGGCCGCACTTCACCGAGAGCCGCGACGCCGTCTCGCTCGAGAACACCATCTCCCGGACGCCCTCCCTCTGGGACCACCTGAACTGGCAGGCCAGCCTGACCTTCTTCGAGCCAGCGGACCGGGAGCTGGCCGAGCGCATCATCGGCGACATCAACGACGACGGCTACCTCAGCTCGGCCATCGACGAGCTGGCGCGCCTGAACAGGACGACGCCGGAGGCGGTCGAAGCCGTCCGGGCCAAGATCAAGACCTTCGACCCCGTCGGCTGCGCCAGCCTGGACCTGCGCGAGGCGCTCCTGGCCCAGATGGACTATCTCCAGATCCAGGACGAGATGGCCCGCCGGATCATCGCCCAGCACCTGCCGCTCCTCGAGAGATCCGACTTCGCCCAGCTGGCCAAGGTCCTCGGCGCTTCGCTGGCCGAGATCCGGGTGCGCATCGACCTGATCAGGACCCTCGACCCGGCGCCGGGCCGCAAGTACACCGAGGAGGAGACGAGCTACGTCGTCCCGGACATCGTCGTCGACAAGGAAGGCGACGACTGGACGATCGCGCTCAACGACGAGGGCCTGCCGCGCCTGCGCATCAGCCCCTACTACCGCCAGCTCCTGGCCAAGGCGACCGCCGGCGAGCCCGAGGCCTACCGCTTCCTCAAGGACCGCCTGAAGAAGGCCCTCTGGTTCCTGCGCAGCCTCGACCAGAGGAACCGGACGATCTACAAGGTCGCCAAGTTCATCGTTGACCGCCAGAAGGAGTTCTTCGAGAAGGGCATCGACTTCATCAGGCCCCTGACCCTGATGGAGATCGCCCAGGACATCGGCGTCCACGAATCGACGGTCGGCCGCGTCGTCGCCAACAAGTTCATGATGACGCCCCGGGGCGTCTTCTCGCTCAAATACTTCTTCCACAAGTCGCTGCAGGGGAGCTACGGCGAGGACGTCTCCTCGCTCATGGTCAAGGACCGCATCCGCAAGCTCGTCGAGGGGGAGGACAGGGACAACCCCCTAAGCGACATCGAGATCGGCGAGCTGCTGGCCCGGGAGAACCTGCGCATCGCCCGCCGGACGGTGGCCAAGTACCGGACCCAGCTCGGGATCGAGCCCTCCCATATCCGCAAGAGAAAGTCCATCATGGAGGAGAAGGCATGAACGTCCAGTACACCGCGCGGCAAGCGGCCCTGACGCCCGAGATCAAGGCCTACTGCGAGAAGCGGCTGGGCCGCCTGAAGAACCTGGCCGACGACGTCCTCGACATCAACATCATCCTGGGCGCCCAGAAGGGCCGGTCCAAGGCCGAGATCAACGTCAAGGCCAGGGGGCGGAGCCTGATCGTCGTCGAGGAGACCCTGGACATGATGGATTCGCTCAACCGGGCCTTCGACACGCTCGAGACGCGGATTCGCAAGGACCGGGCCAAGTTCCGCGAAAAGAAGCGCCGGGGCGGACGGGAGCGGAAGGCCCTGGCCCCGGCCGTCGAGGCCCCGGAGGCGGAGAAGCGGGTCGTCCGGGCGAACTTCTTCTCCCTCAAGCCGCTGACGATCGAGGAGGCCCTGGTTCAGCTGGACGCCAAGGCCAAGGAGGTCTTCCTGTTCCGCCGCGAAGGCAGCCAGACCTGGGCCGCCGTCTACCGGCGCAAGGACGGCCACTACGGCCTGGTCGAGCCGGAATAGGCGGCGGGGGAAGCGGATGAAGATCCACGCGCTCCTAGACGAGAGCCTGATCCTGCCGCGGCTGGAGGCCCGGGACCGGGCCGGCGTTCTCCGCGAGATGTCGGATTCGCTGGAGGCCCGGCACGCGCCCGCTCTCGACGGCGCGCTCCTCGAAAAGCTCCTGAAGCGGGAGGAGCTGGGCACGACGGCCATCGGCAAGGGCGTCGCCGTGCCTCATTGCCGGGCCAGGGGGCTGGAGGTCCCGGCCCTGCTCCTCGGCCTGTCCCAGGACGGCGTCGCCTTCGAGGCCGTCGACGGCAAGCCCTCGCACGTCTTCTTCCTCCTCGTCTCGCCCGAGGACAACCCCGGCGCCGGCCTGCGGCTTCTGGCCGCCATTGCCGGGCTGGTGCGCCGGTCGCGATCGCTCTCCTCGAAGCTGCTCAAGGCGACCACCGCGGCCGGCGTCATCGAGGCCCTCCGGGCCGAGGAGGAGAAGGCCCGTGCCTGACGGACCCGCCGGCCGGGCCGCGGAGGCGGCCAAGCCCGAGCAGACGACCATCTCGGCCGGCTTCCTGAAGATCTTCGGCCTGGGCACGCTCATTCTCGGCGACAGCGGCATCGGCAAGAGCGAGAGCGCCCTCGAGCTCATCGCCCGCGGCCACCAGTTCATCGCCGACGACGTCGTCCGGATCCGGGCGGGGTCGAACGGCGGGCTGGTCGGCACGGCCCCGCCCCTGAGCCGCAACTTCATGGAGATCCGGGGGTTGGGCATCATCAACATCCGGGCCATCTTCGGGGCCCGGTCGATCGCCCGGAGCGCCAGGGTCGACCTGGTCATCCGCCTGAAAAAATGGCGGCGCGGCTACGAGGTCGACCGGCTCGGCCTCAAGTCCGGGGACGACATGGTCATCCTGGGCCGCCGCATCCCCCAGCTGGCCATCCCCGTCGCTCCCGGCCGGAACATCGCCACCCTGATCGAGGTCGCCTGCAAGGTCCACATCCTGCGCAAGAAGGGCTACAGCGCTCCGGACGAGATCGTCCGCCGCCTCGAGCGCGTTTTGACCTGAGAGGTGTGTCCATGCCCGCCGCCAAGGACAACCGCTTCCTGATCGTCACCGGCCTGTCCGGCTCCGGCAAGAGCGTGGTCAGCCGGGCCCTTGAGGACTTCGGCTACTACTGCATGGACAACCTGCCGGCCAAGCTCATCGCCGACTTCGTCGACCTCTGGCTCAAGAAGAAGGTCGAGATCGACCGGGCGGCCATGGTCGTCGACATCCGCGAGCCGCGGTTCCTGGCCGACTTCCCGGCCGTCCTGCGGGAGATCCGCAAGCGGGTGCCAGTCCGGCTGGTCTTCCTGGAGGCCTCCGACGAGGCCCTGGCCAAGCGCTTCAACGAGACCCGGCGGCCGCATCCGCTGGCCCCCCGGCGGCCCATCCTCGAGGGCGTCAGGCTGGAGCGGAAGCGGCTCCTGGGCATCCGCCGCCTGGCCGACGAGATCCTCGACACGTCGGGCCTCAACATCTACCAGCTCAAGGACCTGGTCGGCGAGCGCCTGCTGCGGCGGCGGAAGCCGCGGACGCAGGTCGTGGTGACCAGCTTCGGCTACAAGCACGGGCTGCCGATCGAATCCGACCTGGTCTTCGACACCCGGCTGCTGCCGAACCCGTTCTACGTCGACCAGCTGCGGAAGCGGACGGGCAAGGCGCCGAGCGTCCGCAGGTACGTCCTCGGATCGCCCGGGACGAAGCCGTTCCTGCAGCACCTGGCCCGCTTCGTCGATTTCGCCCTGCCCCGGTTCGCCCGGGAGGGCAAGACGGCCGTGGCCATCGCCGTCGGCTGCACCGGCGGGCGTCACCGGTCGGTGGTCGTCGCCGAGGAGCTCGGGCGCCACCTCAAGAAGGGCGGCGCCTGCGACGTCCGGATTTATCACCGTGACCTTTATAAATAGCCGGCTTTGGCATACAATAGCGGCCTGAATCGGAGAGCGAGCGAGCCATGATCGGAGGCATCATCGTCTGCCACGGCCGGATGGCCGAGGAGCTGCTGAACGCCCTGACCATCATCCTCGGCGAGGCGCCCAACATCGAAGCCATCTCCATCGGCTGGTACGACGACGTCGAGGATTCGAAGAAGAAGATCAACCAGAGCCTCAAAAAGGTCGACCAGAAGAGCGGCGTCGTCATCTTCACCGACATGTTCGGCGGCACCCCTTCCAACCTGAGCTTCAGCTTCTTCAAGGAGGGGCACGTCGAGATCGTCACCGGGGTCAACCTGCCGATGCTCATCAAGTTCGTCTCCCTGCAGCGGGCCAACAACCTCAAGGACGTGGCCAAGAAGGTAGTCGACCAGGGCAAGAAGAACATCCACCTGGTCAGCGCCCTGCTCAAGTCCCGGACCAAGTAACGCCTCCATGCTCGACAAGACGGTCACCATCCGCAACAAGCTGGGCCTGCACGCCCGGGCCGCCGTCAAGTTCGTCAACCTGGCCAACCGCTTCGGCTCGTCGGTCAAGATCGTCAAGGCCGGCGACGAGATCGACGGCAAGAGCATCCTCGGCATCCTGACCCTGGCCGCGACGCAGGGCACGCCGATCCGCCTGGTCATCTCCGGCAAGGACGAGGAATCGGCCATGGCCGCCCTGACCGAGCTCATCGGCAACCGCTTCGACGAGAAAGAGTGACGCGGATGGACATGACCCGCCTTCGGGGAACAGGGGTGTCGCCGGGCATCGCCATGGGCGAGGTCCTCCTGCCCAAGCGCGTCGTCTTCACCTCGCGCAAGGAGATCATCGCCGACGACCAGGTCGAGGCCGAGCTGGCGCGGCTGCGCCGGGCCATCGACCGCACCCGGGAGGAGCTCGTCCGGATCAGGGATGGCGTCCGCGAGAAGGCCGGCCCGGACAGCTCGCTCATCTTCGAGGCCCACCTCCTCATCCTCGAGGACCCGGCCCTGCTGGCCGGGCTCGATGGCGTCATCAGCGGCGAGAAGGCCCGGGCGGAGTGGGCCCTGTCCAAGGCCAACATGCGCTTCGAGCGCCTGTTCGAGTCCCTGACGGACGATTACTTCCGCCAGCGCAAGTCGGACGTCTCGGACGTCCTGAAGCGAGTCTACCGGAACCTCGAGAACAACCGGGAGGCGGAGAAGGCGCCGGACAAGCCGCACATCCTCGTCGCCCACGAGCTTCTGCCGTCCGAAGCCGCCCTGCGCCTGAGCAAGGAGCTGACCCTGGGCGTGGCCCTGGACATGGGCGGGCAGACCTCGCACACGGCCATCCTGGCCAGGTCCCTGGGCATCCCGGCCGTCCTGGGGCTGCGCGACATCACCCGGCAGGTCCGGGAGGGCGAGTTCGTCATCATCGACGGCACCGACGGCGAGGTCATCCTCGACCCGCCGCCCGCGGTCCGGCGCGAGTTCCAGGCCAAGAAGGAGAAGTACGAGAACTACCGCCGCGAGCTCCAGAAGACGGCCAAGCTCAAGTCGGAGACGCTCGACCGGGTCCGCTTCATCCCCCAGGCCAACATCGAGCTGCCGGAGGAGGTGGCCCTGTCCCTGTCGATGGGCGCGGAGGGCGTGGGCCTTTTCCGCTCGGAGTTCATCTACCTCAGGCGGGAGTCCCTGCCGACCGAAGAGGACCATTTCGAGATCTACGCCCGCCTGGCCCGGGGCGCCCAGCCGTATCCCGTCACCATCCGGACCCTCGACATCGGCGGCGAGAAGAGCCTGCCCCAGCTGAACATCGAGAAGGAGCCCAACCCGGCGCTCGGGCTGCGGGCGGTCCGCTTCTCCCTGCGGAACCGGGACCTCTTCCGCATCCAGCTCCGGGCCATCCTCAGGGCCAGCGCCGCCGGGAACGTCCGCATCCTCGTGCCCATGGTCACCGAGGTCGACGAGATCCTCGAGGTCAAGGACATCTTCGAGGACGTCAAGAGGGGGCTGCGGCGGAAGGGCGAAGCCTTCGACGAGAAGATCCCCCTGGGCATCATGATCGAGGTGCCGGCGGCGGCCGCGCTGGCCGACGTCATGCTCAAGGAGGTCGATTTCGTCAGCATCGGGACGAACGACCTCATCCAGTACTACCTGGCCGTCGACCGGTCCAACGAGTACGTCAGTTACCTCTACAAGCCGTTCCACCCGGCGGTCATCCGGCTCATCCGGTCCGTCATCCAGGCGGCCCGGCAGGCCGGGAAGGACGTCGTCGTCTGCGGCGAGATGGCCGCCGACACGCCCTCGGCCATCGTCCTGCTCGGCCTGGGCCTGCGGACCTTCAGCATGAACCCCATCTTCATCCCGAGGGTCAAGAAGGCCCTGCGCTCGATCGAGTGCCGGACGGCCGCGAAGATCGCCGAGGAGACCCTGAAGCTGCGGAGCGCGCAGGACATCGAGGAATACGTCACCGAGGAGATCCTGCTCCGCCACCCCCAGGTGTTCCTGACCGGCCAGCCCCTGGAAGCCGCCCCGAAGAAATAGGCCTCTCCCGCGTTCATTCGGGTCTTTCTAGAACTCCACCCGTGAGGCGGCGAGGAGTGTCGATCCAAAGCCCCCGTGAGGGAAAGGGGGCCCGCCGAAGGCGGGGGAAACCAGCTACAAGGTTTCCGGGGTGCGGGGGCAAGGATCGATACCCCGAGCAAAGCCGAAGAGGGTGGAGTTCTTCACTTCCGATGATAATCGTCCGAGAGGCGGACGATGTCGGCTTCCGAGGAGTGGCCGATCCAGATCTCCATGAAACGGGCCGGGGCCTGCCCGGCGTTGCGCACCCGGTGGGCGGCCCGGCGGGGGATGATGATCTCCTCGTTCGGCGCCGCCAGCCAGACGCGGCCGCCGACGGTGATCTCGAGCCCGGGGTCGAGCACGACCCAGAGCTCGGCCCGCTTCTCGTGATACTGGAGCGACAGCCGGCCGCCGGGCTCGACGGTGATGATCTTGATGCTGCCGGCGTTCTCGTGCGGGTAGCGCCGGAACTTGCCCCAGGGGCGGACGTCCTCGACGATGCCGCCGCGGATATCGTCCTCGGGCGGGATCTTGTCGCTCACGGGCTAGAAGGGGATGTCGTCGTCCGGGCCGCCGGAGCCGCTGGGCTCCTCGCCGCCCGACGGGAATTCGTCTTCCGCCGCCGCGCCGCCGCGGGGGCCGCGGCTGTAGACCGCGTCGAGGTCGGTCGTGTCGGTCCGCGTCGCCGAGCTCTCCTCGCGCCGGCCGAGCAGGACGATCTTGTCGGCCACGATCTCGGTCATGTAGCGCTTGTTGTTGTCGCGGTCCTGGTATTCCCGGGTCCGGATGCTCCCCTCGATGAGGATCTGCTTGCCCTTGTCGAGGTACTTGTCGCAGAACTCGACCAGCCGGGGGAACCAGACGACGATCTTGTGCCACTCGGTCTTGTCGGTCGCGGTCTGGGTGGACGGGTTGTAGAGCCGCTCGTTCGTGGCCAGGGAGAAGCGCGCCGACGACCGGCCGCTCTGGGCGTGGCTCCGGATCTCCGGCTTCTGGCCGAGGCGGCCGACGAGGATGACCTTGTTCAGGCTGTTGATGTCTCTCATTTTTGTTCGAGCTCCCGGATCTTGTCCTGGGCGATGCGGGCTTCCTCCTCGAGCGGATACTTGGCCACGAGCAGCTTGAGCGCGGCCAGGGCTTCGGGCTTGCGCCCGAGCTCGATGAAACTGAGGCCCTTTTTGAGGTGGGCCGCCGCGGCCTTGTCCCCCTGCGGATAGGTCAGGATGAGCTCGTCGAAGGCGTCGATCGCCTCCTCGAACTTCCGCTGGCTGTAGCGGCACTCCCCGATCCAGTAGAGGGCGTTGTCGGCCAGCGGGCTCTCGGGGAACTGCTGGCGGTAGAGCTTGAAGCTCTCGACGGCCAGGTCGTAATTGCCCTTGAGGTAATCGTTGTAGGCGACCGAGTAGGCCTCCTGGGGGGACATGGTCGGGGCCGGCGCCGGGGTGACCGGCGCGGCCGGCTGCGGCTTGGCCTCGGCCGGGGCCTTGACCGGCGCCGCCGGGACCGGCTTCCGTTCCGCCTCCGCTCCGGGCTCCGCCGCGGCGGGAGCCCGGCCGGCCAGTCCGGCCGCGAGCGCCTGGATATCGAGCGTCAGCTGATCTAGCCGGCGCAGGATGTCCTGATACTGGGCGGGGACGGCTCGCAGGCCCTCCTGGGTCCCGGACTGCCCGGCGACCGCCTGGCGGACGAGATCCGAGAGGGCCTTGAGCTGGTCCTGGATAGACTGGATCGCCTCGGCGTTCTGGTCGACGCGGGCCCTCAGCTCCTGGACCTGCTGCTTGAGGGCCTGGACGTCGTCGTAGACGAGCTCGATGGCCTTCTTGCTCTTGTCCTGCCCGGCCGCGGCCAGGGTCAGGACGGCGAGCAGGAAGGCCCCGAGGCGAAGTCGACGCAAGTGTTACTTCTCGATGACGACGAACTGGGCCCGGCGGTTCATCTGCCAGGCGCTTTCGTCGTGTCCGGGATTGACGGGCTGGCTCTTGCCGTAGGAGATGATCTTGAGCCGGCCGGCCGCGACGCCCGTGGACAGGAGATAGTCCTGGGCGGCCTTGGCCCGCTTCTCGCCGAGGGCGAGGTTGTATTCCTCGGTGCCGCGTTCGTCGCAGTGGCCTTCGACCAGGACCTTGGCCGTCTTGAACTTCTTCATCCAGGCGGCGTTGGCGTCCAGCGTGCCCTGGGCGTCAGTGCGGACGACGGCGCGGTCGTAATCGAAATAGATCGTGCCGAGGGGCTTCTCGCGGTTGATCTGATCGAGCGACTTCTGGAGGAAGAGCTCTTCTTCGGTCAGCTGCGGCTCCTGGACGACGGGCGCCTCGACCTTCTCGACCTTGGGCTGTTCCTGGGCCTGCGGCGGAGGGGGCGGGACTTCCTTGGGTTTCTTCTTGCACGCGACGGAGAATGATAGGACGAGCATGACTGCGAGCAGACAGATAACGAGCTTTTTCATCGGGCCTCCTGTAAGATCGCGTCCCGACCCTCGAAAACGACGGTGCGACGCTTCAAATCAGCCATTTTATACCCTGTAAAGGGGGGCGTGTCAATACGTTTTCCCCCTGAAAAAGGCGAATTCCCCCCTTTGGGTTACTCCGCCTGTAGCGACGGGGGCCGTCCCGCCGCGGACGGCCCCGCCTAGTTCGTCCAGTTGGGGAGCTTGTTCTCGCCGCGGTCGGTCAGCCGCCGGAGGTTGGTCCCGTCGTAGTCGACGGTGTAGATCTGGACGGAGCCCGAGAGGTTCGAGGCGAAGACGAGATGGCGGCCGTCGGGCGACCAGCTTGGCGACTCGTTGCGCATGTTGTTCTCGGTCAGCTTGCTGATCTGGTTGGTCCGCAGGTTGAGGACGTAGATGTCGAAGGTGCTGTCGACGCGCGAGACGAAGGCGATGCGCTCGCTCGTCGGCGCCCAGGCCGGCGCGTCGTGGTAGTTGCCGCCGAAGCTGGCCTTGCGCACGTTCGAGCCCTCGGCGTCCATGATGTAGATCTGGGGACTGCCCTGGCCCAGGCGGTCGGTGGTGAAGGCGATCTCGCGGCCGGTCGGCGACCAGGACGGCGCCGTCTCGATGGCGGCGTTGTAGGTCAGGCGCTTGATCTTCTTCGTCTCGAGGTCCATGACGAAGATGTCGGCGTTGCCCTCCTCGGCCATGGTCGAGCAGAAGGCCAGCTTCTTGCCGTCCGGCGAGAAGGCCGCCGAGTAGTTCGTCCCCTTGGTCGAGACAGCCGTCTCCGTGCCCTCGTAGATGTTGCGCAGGTACAGCCCGGCGTTGCCGCCGCGATAAGAGGTGAAAGCGATGGTCCGCTGGTCCGGGGACCAGGCCGGCATGTAGTCCTTGATCTTGTTGAAGGTCACCCGGGTCGGGTTGGCCCCGTCGTAGTCCATCATGTAGATCTCGTCGTTGCCGTCGCGGTTGGAGACGAACGCGATCTTGGTCGTGAAGATGGGCTTTTCGCCGTGGAGCTTGAGGAGCTCGTCGGCCATCTTGTGGGCGACCAGGCGCAGGCCGTTCTTCTCGGCCTGGTAGCGCTTGCCGACGATGAAGCGCTCGCTCTTGACGTCGTAGATCTTGCCGTCGAAGACGATCCGGCCGGCGTCCTCGCGGACCTCGCCCGTGACCAGCAGCCGGGCCTGGATGGAGTCCCAGTCCTTGAACATGATCTTGTCCGGGTCGAGCGGCCGGATGTAGCCGTAGTACTCCTTGGGCAGGAGCTGGAAGATGCGCGTGTACTTGATGTCGTCCGAGAGGGCCTGGCGGATCTCCTGCGCGGCGGCCTGGGCCGCGGGCGAAGAGCCGCGGACGACGAACTCGGGCAGGGCCAGCGGGATCATGGGCATGCCCTCGCTGATCTTCAGGACGACCTCCTGCTGGGCGCGGGCCGCGGGGACCGGGCCGAGCGCGGCGGCGGCGAGGAGGATGGGGATGGCGATGACGTATTTTGGGTCTCTCATTTGGCGTGCTCGAAGACGAGGGTGATCCCGAGGTACTGTCCGTCGTACTCGTTCGGGAGGGACGCGAAGGGCGCCGCGGTCTGGATGGCCCTGCGGGCCGAGAGATCGAAGGCCTCGATCCCGCTGGAAACCTCGATCTTGACGTCGGAGATCGAGCCGTTTTTATAAATGCGGAAATAGACCTGGGTCTGGAGCAGCCCGCCGACGCCGGGGTCGACCAGGGCCTGGAACCAGTTGGCCGTGATCTTGTCGGAGATCATCTGGAGATAGAACTGGAAGGGGAAGCCGGCCACGCCGAAGGGGTCGCCGGCGCCGGTCCCGCCGCCGAAGCCGCCGCCCCCGGTCCCGGTCCCTCCGACTCCTCCGCCGGTCCCGCCGCCGCCCGCGCCGAAGCGGAGGCCGAAGCCGGAGCCGCTTGTCGCGGCGGCCGCCGCGGCGTTGACGGCGTCGGCGGCCGTCGGGGCCGCGGGCTCGGGCCTGGTGATGGCCGCTTTCTTCTCGGCCGTCTTCTTCTTAACCGCCTTGGGCTTGTCGACCGGGTGGGTCAGGGAGGTCGCGGGCTCGGCCTTGAGCTTGGACGCCACGGTCAGGTCGCGCAGGGCCGGCTTCTTCGCCGCCGGCGGGGGCTCGGTCCTGGCGGCCGCGCTCCCGCCGCCCCCGGTCCCTCCGCTCCCTCCGCCGGGCCCGCCGCCCGTGCCGCCGCCACCGCCGCCGATGAAGTTGACGTACTGGACCAGGCCCTTCGGCGGCCGGCGCGAGAAGGACGGGGAGGCGGCGACGAGCACGATGAGGACGGCGTGGAGGAGGGCCGAGATCATCACCGCCCTCTTGAAAGCCTTCGGCAAGGCCGCGCGCGCGGGAGTCATCGGTTCTTGTCTTTGACGTCGACGGGTTCGGTGATGATGCCGACCAGCTCGATGCCCGCCTTCTTGGTGATGTCCATGATGCGGACGACGACGCCGTAAGGCAGGTCCTTGTCGGCCTGGAGGAAGACCACCTTTTTCGGCTTGTTATAGAAGTATTCGGTCAGCCGGCGCTCGAGGAGGTTGATGTTGATGGTCGATTCGCCGATGTGGACGTAGCCGTCCCTGGTGACCGTGAGCGTCAGCCCCTCCTCGGCCGGCTTGGTGTCGGTCTCGGCCTGGGGCAGGTTGATGCCGATGCCCGACTGCATCATGGGCGCGGTGACCATGAAGATGACGAGCAGGACCAGCATGACGTCGATGAAGGGCGTGACGTTGATCTCGGACAGGTGCGTGCCGACCTGGCGCCGGTGCGAGATGGAAGGCAGGCCCTGGGTGCTAAGAGCCATGGAGCCTCTCGGCGATGCTCAGGAATTCGAGGGAGAAGTCCTCCATGTCGGCGATGAGGTCCTTGATCCGGCCCAGGAAATAGTTGTAGGCGATGACGGCCGGCACGGCCGCGAACAGGCCCACGGCCGTGGCGATGAGGGCCTCGGCGATGCCCGGGGCGACGACCTGGAGGCTGGCCGAACGCATGGCCCCGATGCGGATGAACGAGATCATGATGCCCCAGACCGTGCCGAACAGGCCGATGAACGGCGAGACGCTGCCGGTCGTGGCCAGGAAGAACATCATCTTCTCCAGGCGCGCGACCTCGTTGTTGGAGGCCTTGAGCAGGGCCCGGCTGAGGCTCTCGGTCTTCTCATGGGTCCAGCCGTTCTCGCCGGTCGACTTGGACTGGTAGGCGAGCTCCTTGTTGCCGGCCAGGAAGATGAGGGCCAGCGGGCTGGCCCGGAGCCTCTTGGCGGCGTCGTTGACCTCGGTCAGGCTCTTGCTCCGGCGGAAGGCTTCGAGGAACCGGCCCGACTGCCGGTTCGCGGCCTTGAGGGTCTTCAGCTTGAAAAAGATGATGGCCCACGAGAAGACGGAGAAGAAAACGAGGACGAGCAGGATCAGCTTGACGACGATGTCGGCGTCGGCGATGATCTTGAAGATATTGATATTCATGACGATTCGACGAAAAAGTAGCATACGGTCCCTGATCTGTCAAATGACCGCCTTGAACGGCGGCGGCGTTTCACGGTATAGTCCGGGCATGGTTTGCGGAACGCGCGGGCCCGCCGCCGGAGGACGGCCGTGAGGGTCTGGCGCCGGCTCAGAACGCTCGTCCTCGGCGGCGAAAAGGACGTCCGCGATCCCGGGACGTTCCACCGGATGGCCCTGATCGCCTTCTTCGCCTGGGTCGGGCTGGGGGCCGACGGGCTGAGCTCGGCCAACTACGGGCCGCCGGAGGCCTTCCTGTCGCTGGGCGACCACCGGCACCTGGCCCTCTACCTGGCCATCATGACCGCGCTGACGGTCATCACCATCTCGGCCAGCTATTCGCAGATCATCGAGCTCTTCCCGACGGGCGGCGGCGGCTACGTCGTGGCCACCAAGCTGCTCGGGCCGATCTTCGGCCTCGTCTCCGGCTGCGCCCTGATCGTCGATTACATGCTGACGATCAGCATCTCCATCTCGAGCGGCGTCGAGGCGGTGCTGAGCTTCCTGCCGCCCGGCTGGTTCCAGTACAAGCTGACCTTCATCCTGGTCATCACGCTCGGCCTGATCCTCCTCAATCTCCGGGGGGTCAAGGAATCGGTGGCCGCGCTGACGCCGATCTTCCTCATCTTCTTCGTCTCGCACGCCGCGCTCATCCTCTACGGCATCTTCTCGCACGTCGCGGCGACCCCGACGCTCTTCGCCGACACGATCCGGGAGACGCGGCAGGGCATCCAGCAGCTGGGATTCGGGGCCATGGCCTTCATCCTCCTGCGCGGCTACAGCCTCGGGGCCGGCACCTACACGGGGATCGAGGCGGTCTCGAACGGGCTCCAGATCCTGCGCCCGCCGCAGGTGAAGACGGGCAAGAAGACGATGGCCTACATGGCCCTCTCCCTGTCGTTCACGGCCGGCGGCCTGCTCATCTGCTACCTGCTGACGAACGTTCAGCACGTCGCCGGCAAGACCCTGAACGCCTCGCTCATCGAAGCGCTCCTCGGGACCTGGACGATCGGGGGCTTCCCGCTGGGGGTCTGGCTCCTCGGGATCATCCTGGTGTCCGAGGGCGCCATCCTGTTCGTCGCCGCCCAGACGGGCTTCATCGACGGGCCGCGGGTCCTGGGGAACATGGCCATCGACTCCTGGGTGCCGAACCGGTTCATGCACCTGTCGGAGCGGCTGGTCGTCCAGAACGGCATCCTGTTCATGGGCCTGGCCTCGATCCTCATCCTCGTCCTGACCAGGGGCTCGGTCCAGACCCTCATCGTCATGTACAGCATCAACGTCTTCATCACCTTCTCGCTGTCCCAGCTCGGGATGTGCCTCCATTGGGTGAAGACGAAGGCGCCCCGCCGGGGCCGGAAATTCTCCATCAACTTCATCGGCCTGATCATGTCCCTGTCCATCCTGGCCGTGACGGTGGCCATCAAGTTCAGGGAGGGGGGCTGGATCACCCTGGTGATCACGGCGGCCCTGATCGCCGTCTGCCTCTTCATCCGCCGGCACTACGACCAGGTCAAGGAGATGATGAAGCGCCTTGACGCCGTCATGGCCCAGGTCCAGCAGATGGCCCGGCGGCACGAGGCGCCGGTCCGGGACGACAGCGCCCCGACGGCCGTGCTGTTCGTGCGGAGCTTCGGCGGCCTGGGCATCCACTCGTTCCTCAACATCCACCGCTTCTTCCCCAACTACTTCAAGAACTTCGTCTTCGTCTCCATCGGGGTCGTGGACTGGAAGAACTTCAAGGGGGCCGAGGAGATAAAGAACCTGGAGGGCCATATCGGCGTCGATCTGGAGAAGTACGTCCGGATGGCCAACGACTTCGGCTTCTACGCCGAGGCCATCCAGTCGGTCGAGACCGACACGCTGCCGGCGATCGAGGCGCTGGCCGAGGACATCCAGCGCCGGCACCCCAAGGCCGTCTTCTTCGTCGGCAAGCTCGTGTTCGAGGAGGAGAACGTGTTCACCCGCTTCCTCCACAACCAGACGGCCTTCAGCATCCAGCGCATCCTGCAGTTCAAGGGCATCCCGACGATCGTCCTGCCCATCCGCGTCATCAAGGCGAAATAGAAAAGCAGGGTTGACCCCTTCTTAATTGACCAGAGGAGGGCGCGGCGCCTCGACGCCCAGCAGGCCCTGCAGGATGGCCCGGGCGACCGACTTGGCCTCCCGGCCGCTCTCGTTGGTGGCCCCGACGCACGAGGGGCAGCCGTCGCGGCAGGGGCAGGCCTCGAGGGTCCGCAGGGCGTGTTCGAGGAGCCTGGGCCCGAGGGCGAAGAGCGACGGACTGAGCCCGATGCCGCCGGGGTAATTGTCGTAGATGAAGATGTTGGGCTCGAAGTCCGGGTCCAGCGCGATCGGCATCTCGTCGCCGGCCTGGGCCGCCGCCCGGGCCTGGGGGGTCAGCTGCCGGACGGGTTCGCCCGAGGCGTTGTCGCCGATCGACACGCCGACGTCGTGGAGGTCGCACATCATGAACAGCGGCGAGACGTGGTGGATGAGGTAGGACAGGCCGAACAGGCCGTTGACCCGCTGCTCGGCCGGGAAGGGCAGGGCCTGCATGAGGGCCGAGGGCACGGTCAGCCAGTAGGCCGTCGTGTGCATCTCGTTCTGGGGCAGCTGCAGGTCGCCCGCCCCGACGTTCTCCATGGTGTGGAACTTGATCTTCTTGAACCCGACGACCTGGGTGGCCACGTGGACCTCGCCGTGGGAGAGGCGGCCCGTCCCGCCCTCGAGCCCCTTCTTCTCGAACAGGTCGAGGATGGTGATCTTGGTGTAGTCGATGGCGTCCGTGTAGTAGTCGATGTCGGTCTTCTTGACGTAGGCTTTGCGCTCCTCGAAGTCGAGCTTCTCGACGAAGAACTGCTCGCCCTCGACGATGTAGATGGCCTTGGGGTGCAGGGCCGTCAGGGCCGAGGTGAAGTCGACCTCGGCGATGACCCGCGGCTCCCCGGTGACGTCGACGACGACGAAGTTGTCCGAGCTGATGCTGCGCAGGCTGATGGCGTCGGCCGGGTAGGCCTCCGAGGTGAAGAACCACTTGTCCTTGGAGTGATGGAGGATCTTGTCCTCCTCGAGGTACTCGAGGATGGGGCCGATCTCGGCCCGGCCGAACTTCTCGCCGTCCTCGAACGGCAGCTCGAAGGCGGCGCACTCGATGTGGCTGATGAGGATCGAGAGGTTGTCCGGGTTGATCAGGGCCATCTCCGGCGACCGGGAGAAGAAGTAGTCCGGGTTGTTGATGATGAACTGGTCGAGCGGCGAGCTCGTGGCCACGAGCACGGCCGCCGACAGGCCCGACTTGCGGCCGGCCCGGCCGGCCCGCTGCCAGGTGCTGGCGATCGTCCCCGGGTAGCCGGCCAGCACGGCGACGTCGAGCGTGCCGATGTCGATGCCGAGCTCGAGGGCGTTGGTCGAGACGACGCCCAGGATCTCGCCGGTCCGCAGGCCCTTCTCGATCTCCCGCCGCTTGATCGGCAGGTAGCCGCCCCGGTAGCCGCGGACGAGGCCCTCCTTCTGGATGCTGGTCTCGATGTCCTCCTTGAGGTAGGTCAGGAGGACCTCGGTGATCAGGCGGCTGCCGGCGAAGACGATCGTCTGGAGCCCGTTCTTGAGGAAGATCGAGGCCACCCGCCGCGACTCGCCGACGTAGGAGCGGCGGATGCCCAGGGCGGCGTTGACGACCGGCGGCGTGTAGAAGACGAAGTACTTGCCGCCCCGCGGCGCGCCGTTGTCGTCGACGAGCGCGACCGGCGCCTCGATCATCTTCTCGGCCATCTCGGCCGGGTTGGCTATCGTCGCGGTGCAGAGGATGAACTGCGGGTTCGCGCCGTAGAACCTGGCGATCCGCTTCAGCCGCCGCAAGACGTTGGCCAGGTGGCTGCCGAAGATGCCGCGGTAGTTGTGGAGCTCGTCGATGACGATGTACTTGAGGTTCTCGAACAGCTTGATCCACTTGGTGTGGTGGGGCAGGATGCCGGCGTGGAGCATGTCCGGGTTGGTCAGGACTATGTGGCCGCGGGCCCGGATGGCCTTGCGGGCGTCCTGGGGCGTGTCGCCGTCGTAGGTGAAGACCCGGATCTCCTCGGGCAGCCGGCCGTTGATGTCGTCGAGCTCGGACTGCTGGTCCTGGGACAGGGCCTTGGTCGGGAAGAGGTAGAGGGCCCGGGCCGAGGGGTCCTTGAGGATGGCGTCGAGGACCGGCAGGTTGTAGCAGAGCGTCTTGCCCGAGGCCGTCGGCGTCACGACGACGATGTTCTTGCCCTCCTTCAGCGCCTCCCAGCTCGAACGCTGGTGGGAGAAGAGGCGGGTGAAGCCCTTGGCCGCCAGGGCCTCGCGCAGGGCCGGGTGGACGTCGTCCGGGTAGTCCCGGTACTGTCCCTCCTGGGCCGGCAGGTGCTTGATGGCCTTGATCGAGTCGCTCTTGTAGCCGATGTCCTTGAGCAGCTTGAGCGACCGGAGGATCTTCTCTTCTTTGGACATGGGGAGCCCCTTCATCCTAACGAAATCAAAAGATGGGGTCAAACCTCGGATGGGGCAAAAGGCTGCTTTTTGCGCAAAAATGAGCAAAAAGCAGGTTTGACCCCCTTGGAAGCCGCTGCCGGGCCGTCGTTTATGATAAAATAGTTTGCTATGCTGGACGAGATTCGCATCAAGAGGGCGGCGCAGCACAATCTCAAGCACATCGATGTCGCGCTCCCCCGGAACAAGCTGATCGTGGTCACCGGCCCGTCAGGCTCGGGGAAATCCTCGCTCGCCTTCGACACCATCTTCGCCGAGGGCCAGCGCCGCTACATCGAGTGCCTGTCCGCCTATGCCCGCCAGTTCATCGACCAGATGGAGAAGCCGGAGGTCGAGTCCGTCGAGGGCATCTCGCCCTCCATCTCCATCGACCAGAAGACGATCTCGACCAACCCGCGCTCGACCGTGGGCACGATCACCGAGGTCTACGACCTGTTCCGGCTCCTCTTCGCCCGGGTCGGCACGCCGCACTGCCCGAGCTGCGGCCGGGTCGTCGCCTCCCAGACCCCCGAGGAGATCCTGAAAAGGATCTCCGGACAGGTCCCCGGCGGCAAGGTCCGCATCCTGGCGCCCGTCATCAAGGGCCGCAAGGGCGAGTACCAGCGCCTGTTCGAGCGCCTGCGCAAGAAGGGCTTCCTCCGGGCCCGCGTCAACGGCGCCCTGCGCGACCTCGAGGACGACATCCCCCTCGAGAAGAACCGCAAGCACACGATCGAGGTCCTGGTCGACACGGTCAAGATCGGCCCGGACGCGGAGCGCCGCCTCCGGGCCGCCGTCGAGAAGGCCCTCGAGGTTTCCGACGGCGAGGTCCTGGCCGTCGACGAGGCGGGCCGGGAGCGCTTCTTCTCCCTGACCCTGCTCTGCCCTCACTGCGAGGTCTCGCTGGCCGAGCCCGAGCCGCGCAACTTCTCCTTCAACAGCCCCTACGGCGCCTGCCCGAAGTGCCACGGCCTCGGCTACCAGACGACCCACAACGAGTGGGGCGAGGTCGAGCTGACCGACGACGTCTGCGCCGAATGCGGCGGCGCCCGCCTCAGCAGGGAGAGCCTCTCGGTCCGGATCGGAGGCCGGAACATCCACGAGATCTGCGAGCTCTCGATCCGCGACCTGCTGGCCGAGACGGCCAGGATGGGCTTTCCGCCGGCCGGATCCGTCGTCGCCTCCCGCATCCTCAAGGAGATCCGGTCCCGGCTGGAGGTCTGCGAGGAGCTGGGCATGTCCTATCTCCAGCTCAACCGCAGCGCCGCCTCGCTCTCCGGCGGCGAGGCCCAGCGCGTCCGCCTGGCGGCCCAGGTCGGGTCGCGCCTGCGCGGCGTCCTCTATGTCCTCGACGAGCCGACGATCGGCCTCCACCAGCGGGACAACGGCCGGCTGATCTCGCTCCTCCGGGCCCTGCGCGACGAGGGCAACTCGGTCGTCGTCGTCGAGCACGACGAGCAGACCATCCGTTCGGCCGACTACCTTCTCGACCTCGGCCCCGGCGCCGGCGAGGAGGGCGGCTTCAAGGTCGCCGAGGGCCCGCTCGCGGCCGTCCTGGCCTCGCCCGATTCGCTGACGGCCCAGTACCTCCGGGGCGAGAAGTCCGTGCCTGTCCCGCCGACCCGCCGCAAGGCGTCCGGCTGGCTCGTTGTCCGCAAGGCCCGCGAGCACAACCTCAAGGGCATCGACGCCCGCATCCCGCTCGGCGCCATGACGGCCGTCACCGGCGTCTCCGGCTCGGGCAAGAGCACCCTCGTCTACGACATCCTCTTCAAGGCCCTGGAGAACCGGTTCTACAACGCCCGCCAGTCCGTCGGCGCCCACGACCGGATCGAAGGCCTGGACGGCCTGGACAAGGTCGTCGCCGTCGACCAGAAGCCCATCGGCCGGACGCCGCGCTCCAATCCGGCGACCTACACCGGCCTCTTCGCCGCTCTGCGCGACCTCATGGCCCGCACCCCCGAGGCCCGCATGCGCGGCTACGGGCCCGGCCGCTTCAGCTTCAACGTCCCGGGCGGGCGCTGCGAGGACTGCGAGGGCGCCGGGGTCAAGAAGATCGAGATGCACTTCCTGCCCGACGTCTTCGTCACCTGCGACCGCTGCGGCGGCCGGCGCTACAACAAGGAGACCCTGGCCGTCGCCTACAAGGGCAAGACGATCGCCGACTACCTGGCCATGACCGTCGACGACGCCTACGAGCTGCTCAAGGCCTACCCCCAGCTCAAGCGCAAGCTGGCCACGCTCAAGCGGGTCGGGCTCGGCTACATCCGCCTGGGCCAGCCCGCGCCGACCCTGTCCGGCGGCGAGGCCCAGCGCATCAAGCTGACCAAGGAGCTCGGGCGCCGGGCCACGGGCCGGACCCTTTACCTCCTCGACGAGCCGACGACCGGCCTCCATTTCGACGACGTGCGCAAGCTGCTCGAGGTCCTGTCCGAGCTGACCTCGCTCGGCAACACGGTCGTCATCATCGAGCACAACCTTGAAGTGATCAAATACTGCGACTATATTATCGACCTGGGACCGGAAGGCGGCGAGGAGGGCGGCCGGATCGTGGCCCAGGGCACGCCGGAGGATGTCGCCGCCTCGGCGAACGGCTCGCACACGGGCCGCTATCTCAGGAAGGCCCTGGAGGGCGGCAGCGGCCCCGGGCGAAAGGACGGCTGAGGACATGGCCTTCAAGGACGTCGCGGGCAACGAGGGGGTCAAGAAGATCCTCCGGCTGGCCCTCGAGCGCGGCCGCGTTCCCAACTCGCTCGTCTTCGCCGGCCCGGAGGGCGTCGGCAAGCGGGCCCTGGCCCTGGCCCTGGCCAAGGCTCTCAACTGCGCCGCCCCGGCCCCGGACGGCTGCGACGACTGCCCCTCCTGCCGGGCCATCGACGCCGGCAACCATCCGGACGTCATGACCTTGACCGTCGACGTCCAGAAGGTCAGGGTCGGGCAGACCGAGATCGTCAGGCAGATGGCCTATCTCCGGCCGATGACCGGCCGGAAGCGGGTGTTCATCATCGACGACGCCAAGGACATGACCGCCCACGCCGCCAACTCCCTGCTCAAGGTCCTCGAGGAGCCGCCGTCCTTCAGCCACGTCATCCTGATCACGGACAGCCCTCATCTCCTGCTCCCGACCATCCTGTCGCGCTGCCGGATCCTGTCCTTCTCGGTGATCGGCCGGGAGGAGATCGAGAAGTCCCTGGCCGCGCGGGACTTCAGCCCGGAGCAGGCCCGCATCCTGGCCCTGCTCGTCAACGGCAACCTCGACCGGGCCCGGGAGCTGGATTGGGACGAAGTCCAGGCCCTCCGGGAGAGCGCCTGGACCCTCTTCGAGGCCCTCTCGTCGGGCGACCGGCCCAGCCGGTTCCTGGAGCGCTTCGGGGCCGCGCCGAAGGCCGTCCAGGAGGAGCTCGGCGACGTCTTGGAGGTCTTCTCGTCCTTCGCCCGCGACCTCCTGCTCCTCCGCCTCGGCGGCGAGCCGGCGCTCCTGCTCAACCCGGACCTCGAGGACCGGCTCCGCCGGACGTCGGAGTCCTGGAGCGCGCCCCGGCTCCTCGACCTGCTGGCCGAGCTCGACGCCCTGCTCGCCCAGCTCGGCGGCAACATGAACAAGGGCCTGCTGGCGACGACGTTCTTTTCCGATTTCATGGAGCTGCGACATGCCTGACATCATCTGCGTCCGTTCGGAATCCACCGGCCGCGTCGTCCGGGCCCGGCCCGGCGCCCTGCCCCTCCACGTCGGCGACCGCTGCCTGATCGAGTCCGACCTCGGCGGCGACCTGGCCGTCGTCGTCGACGAGACGTCGAGCTTCTGCCGCGACGCCAAAGCGGCCTGCCAGGCGGTCCAGGTCATCCGCCAGGCCACGCCCGAGGACGTCCGCAGGTTCGAGTGGCTGCGCGAGCGCGAGAGCCGGGCCTTCGACCTCTGCCTCCAGCGCATCGCCGCCCACAACCTGGCCATGAAGCTCGTCGCCGTCCGCTACTTCTTCAACGAGAAGAAGGGCATCTTCTACTACACGGCCGACGGCCGGATCGACTTCCGCCAGCTGGTCAAGGACCTGGCCAAGGAGCTGCGCATGCGCATCGAGATGCGCCAGGTGGGGGTCCGCGACGAGGCCAAGATGATCGGCGGCCTGGGCGTCTGCGGCCGCTGCCTCTGCTGCTCGAGCTTCATGACGACCTTCGAGCCGGTGACCATCCAGAAGGCCCGCAAGCAGCAGATCGTCATCAACCCGACCAAGATCTCGGGGCAATGCGGCCGGCTGATGTGCTGCCTGGGGTTCGAGGAGCAGTCGAAGGGGAGGATCGCCCCGCCGGCGGACGAGCCGCAGATCGAAGATTAGCGGCGGCGGGCCTGGCGGCCGATGCCGAGGCGGCGCAGCAGCCGGCGCCACAAGGACGGCCGCCGGTGAACGTGCTCGCAGGGTTGCCCGGCCGCCTCGAGCACCCCTTCCTTCTTCAGGATCTGGACGATCTCGCTCTTCTGGTCGAGCTTGGCGAAGCAGTGCGGACAGATGAAGTAGTGCTCCTCGAACTCGGCCTGGTCCTCGGGCTTGAGCTTGTCGAGGAGATAGCTGTCGATCCAGCGCTCGTATTTACACGACTTCATGTCCGCAGCCTCATCGGGCTTCACGGATTTAGTCGCTCGACGCCGGGTCAGAACGGACACCGGAGCACCTATTTCCGGACGGCTTTCTGGATGAGCTTGAGGGCGTAGTTGACCCTCTCCGAGACCCGGCGGGGGGAGATGTCCAGGGCCCGGGCCACCTCGTCGCGGGACATCTCCTTGTAATAATAGAGGTAAAGGACGTCCCGGAACTTGGGCTTGAGGCCGTTGACGACCTGCTCCACCTGGCGGGCCCGCTCCTGGTGCTCCATCTCCTCGTGGGGGTCGGGGTAGGGGGCCGGCTCGGGGGCGTGCTTGAGGATCCGCGTCTTCTGGCGGATGTAATCGATGATGCGGCGGCTGGTGATGGTGTAGAGGAAGGTCCCGATCGAGGAGTCGCCGCGGAACTCGCCGCTCTTGATCTTGGCCACGGCCTGGGTCAGGATCTCGTTGACCACGTCCTCCCAATCGGGGTTTGAGCTGCCGAGGGCCTTGCGGACGCGGAAGGAGATGACCGGCCGGTACTGCAGGACGGCATCTTCGGGCGGCGCGGTTTTCCCCTCTTTGGTCATCCGCGCCATTATAACGGCAGGACGGGGGATTCCGCAAGGCCGGGCCCGCGGCGCGGCGCTCATTCCCCGGGATCGCGGTCCGGCTCCCGCTCGGCGGCCCGGGCCTTGTTCCTGAAGAACTCCTTGCGGTCGACCAGGATCTCCCGCGGCTTGGCCCCCTCGGACGGGCCGATGATCCCCTCGCCCTCCATCTGGTCGATGATCCGGGCCGCCCGGGCGTAGCCGAGCTTGAGCCGGCGCTGGAGATGGGAGGCCGAGGCCTGGCCGCTCTGGAGGACGGTCTCGACGGCCTTGTCGTAGAGCTCGTCCTTCTCGCCGTCCTCGGCGATCAGGTGGTCGCCGTCGCCCTTGACGACGTTGAGGATGCGGGTGTCGTAGGTCGGCGTGCCCTGGCCCTTGACGTGCTTGACCAGGCGCCGGACCTCCGGGATGGAGATGAACGAGCAGTGCTGGCGGACGAGCCGCGGGAAGTTCGGCGGCAGGAAGAGCATGTCGCCCATGCCCAGCAGCTTGTCCGCGCCGACCGTGTCGATGATGATCCGCGAGTCGACCTTGGACGGGACGCGGAAGGCGATGCGGCAGGCGAAGTTGTTCTTGATCGTCCCGGTGATGACGTCGATCGACGGCCGCTGCGTGGCCATGACCAGGTGGATGCCGACGGCCCGGGCCAGCTGGGCCAGGCGGCCGATGAAGAACTCGACCTCCTGGGCCCCGACCATCATCAGCTCGGCCAGCTCGTCGATGATGATGACGATGTAGGGCAGGGGCGCCAGCTGCTGCTTCTCCTCGTCGGTCAGATGTCCCTTTCTCTCGGCGATGAGCTGCTTCATCTGGGTGTTGTACTGGTCGATGTTGCGGACCTTGACCCCCTGCAGCTTCTTGTAGCGCTCCTCCATCTTGCGGACGATGTCCATGAGGACGATGTGGGCCTTCTTGGGGTCGTTGATGACCGGGCAGAGGAGGTGGGGGATGTCCTCGTAGAGCGCGAACTCGAGCCGCTTGGGGTCGATCAGGACGATCTTGACCTCCTCGGGCGTGGCCTTGTAGAGGAGGCTGGCGATGAGGGCGTTGAGGGCGACGCTCTTGCCCGTGCCGGTCGAGCCGGCGATGAGGAGGTGGGGCATGACGGCCAGGTCGGTGACCGTGACGCCGCCGTGGACGTCCTTGCCCAGGGCGAAGGTCAGCTTGGAGGGCGAACTCTGGAACTTCTCGGATTCGATGATGTCGCGGAGCTTGATTATCTCGCGCTTGTCGTTGGGGATCTCGACGCCGAGGGACGACTTGCCGGGGATGCGCTGGATGCGGACCGACTCGGTCTCCAGGGCCAGGGCCAGGTCCTCGGCCAGGTTGGCGACCTGGGCCACCTTGATGCCCGGGGCGGGGAAGTACTCGTAGGTCGTGATGACCGGGCCGGGGTGGTATTCGCGGACCTCGCCCTCGATGCCGAACTCCCGGAGCTTCTCCTCGATCCGGCGCTTCTTGTCGAGGAGCTCCGACTGGTTGATCTTCTCGGCCGGCTTGCCGGGCTCGAGCAGGCTGAACGGCGGGTACTGGTAATCGCCCTTGCGGCCGAGATCGGGGAAGAGGAGCGGCTCGGGCTTGGGCGGCGCGACGGGCTTCGGCGGGGGCGGCGGCGGGGGCGCGGCCTTGGGCGCCTTGCGGGCCTCCTTCTCCTGGCGGCGGCGCTCCCGCTCGCGCTCCTTCTCGGCCTCTTTCTCGGCCTTGCGGGCGGCCTTCTCCGCCTTCGCGTCTGGGACGGCCGGCTCGGCCGGGGCCGCGTATTTCTGGCGGACCTTCTCCCGCATCCGGTCCTTGGCCTTGGCGGCCTGGCGGTCGGTGACCTGGATGCGGACCTCCTTGGCCGTGGAGTCGAAGGCGCCCTTGGCGAAGCGCAGCGTCCTGGCCAGCGACCAGCGGGTCGAGAAGAGCAGGAAAGCGGCCAGGGCGGCCAGGAGGAAGATGAACGAGCCGACCGTGCCGAGATAGCGGGCCAGGAAATTGAGCAGCAGGTCGCCGAGCAGGCCGCCGGCCGGCACGGTGCTGCCGTGGACCGGGAAGGACTCGAAGACCAGGGCCAGGAGCGGGCAGACGATGGCCAGGCCCAGGGCGATCGTGCCCAGCCGCTTGAGCAGGTGGGCCGACGAGCCGCGCAGGACGGCCCGGAGCGCAGCGTAGCCCAGGATGAAGGGCAGGATGTACGAGGCCAGGCCCAGGAACCAGAGGAAGGCCTGGGAGAAATAGGAGCCGGCGCGGCCGGCGAAATTCCGGATCTCCTGGCCGGCCGTCGGGGCCGTGGCGAAGGACGGGTCCTTGGGATCGAAGCTGATGACGCTGATCAAGGCGAAAAGGGCCAGGAAGACGAGCAGGACGCCGGTGACCTCGACGGCCAGGTTCTGCTTCCCGGACGCGGCCTTGCCGTTCTTGCCGTTCCGGCCGTTGGCGGCGCCCTTTTTACGCTTTTTCACGGCGGGATTATAGCATAACGCTCCGGGCCATGTCCGTTCGCGGCCCCTGACCGGCCAATAGAAGGGACATGTAAGGATGCGTCCCCGAAATGATGCCTATTGCCAAGAGGCCCCGGTCTTGGTTAAAATACGCACAGCTTAGGGAAGAGGAGGGAGATCCATGAAGATCTGCTTCTGCCGCTTCATTCTGGCCGCCGCCGCCGCCATCCTGGCCATCTTCTGGTGGCCGGCCGCATGGGCCAGGTGGGTCATCGTCATAGCCGGCATCATCCTGGCGGTTATGAGCCTTTTCTACCAGACGTGCTGCTGCCGGACCATGAAGAAAGCCGGGCCCGGACCGGCCCAAAGCTAGGCGCGTCCCCGCCGCGCGGAAGGGTTTTCAGGCCATCGGCCGAAAAGGGTTAAGTCTGGCCTTTGAGCGCCCCGAAGAGCGCGAAGAGCGCGTCCGGCGGCAGCTCCTCGGCCCGGGCGCCGCGGGGGATGCCGAGCTTCGCGTAGGCCGCGTCGAGAGCCGCCGGCGTCGCCCGGCGGGCCAGGTTCTTCCAGAGCATCTTGCGGCGCTCGGCGAAGGCGGCCCGGAGGAAGGCCCGGAAAGGCTCGCCGGCGGCGCCGTCGTGAAGCGGCGCGGCCCGGCGCTTCATGACCAGCAGGGCCGATTGGACCTTCGGCGGAGGCGAGAACGATCCCGGGGCCACCGTGAAGGCGACACGGGCCTCGAACTCGTTCTGAAGCAGGATGCCGAGCGGGGCATAGCTCTTCGTGCCGGGCCCTGCGACGACCCGCTCGGCCACTTCCTTCTGGACGAGAAAGACGCAATCCGAAAGAAGGGCGCGCTCGTCGAGGACCCGGAAGAGAAGGGGCGAGGAGATCGAATAGGGGATATTCCCGACCAGGCGGAGCGCGGGAACCCCGGCTCCGGCCCGGATCGCGCCGAGGTCGGTCCTCAGGAAATCCCCATGGACGACCTCGACGTTGGCCGGCATAGCCTCCCGGAGCCCGGGGACGAGCCGCTCGTCCTTCTCGACGGCGACGACCCGCCCCGCCCCGGCAGCCAGGAGCCGGGTCAGGGCCCCTTTGCCGGGGCCGACCTCCACGATCACGTCCTCCGGCCCGGGGGCGATCGCGGCGGCGATCTTGCGCAGGACGCCCTCGTTGGCCAGGAAGTGCTGGCCCAGGGCGTGGCGGCGGGACTTGAACATGAGGCGGGCCCATTCTAGGCCTTTTCGCGCCGGAGGGACAGTCCGCCCTTTCCCTCCCCCCGGTCCCCTCTTAAGGGTTTGACAAGGCCCCCCCGATTGCCTACAGTATCTAGGCCATGTGCCCTCCGTCCGAGAAGAAGATCCTGGTCGTCGACTACGATGCCGCGAGCCTCGATAGTCTCGCCAAGCTGCTGAAGGAAAAGAAATTTCGCGTGGTCACGGCCTCCGACGGCAAGGCCGGGTACGAGCTCTTCACGGCCGAGAAGCCCGACCTGGTCGTCCTCGAGGCCATGCTGCCCAAGCTTCACGGCTTCGACCTGACCCGGAAGATCTCGCAGGAGACCCAGGGGCGGGTTCCGGTCGTCCTCATCACCGGGCTCTACAAGGGGCCGCAATACAGGCGGGAAGCGACCAACGGGATGGGGGCCGCGGAATATTTCGAGAAGCCTCTCGACCTGGCCGCGTTCATCGCGGCGATCAGGCGGCTGCTCCACGACGAGGACGATATCGACGAGGAGCTGCCCGACTCGAACGCGGTCATCGAGGCCCTGAGCCGCCGCCGGCCCGGGGCCGCCAAGCTCAGCGCCAAAGGACGATGCCCATGACAAGCCTCTGGACCCGTTGCAACAACTGCCAGCGGATCCTCTACAAGCAGGACATCATCGACAACCTGGCCGTCTGCCCGTCCTGCAACTTCCATTTCCGGCTCTCGGCCGAGGAGCGCCTGCAGATGCTCTTCGACGAGGGCGCCTACGAGGTCCTCGACGCCAACCTCCACTCCGTCGACGCCCTGCACTTCGTCGACGTCAAGCGCTACGCCGACCGGATCGCCGAGTACGAGCGCAAGACGGGGCTGGCCGAGGCCGTCGTCACGGCCCGCGGCGCGATCGGCGGCATCCCTGTCTACATCCTGGCCATGGAGTTCGGCTTCCTCGGCGGCAGCGTGGCCTCTGTAGTCGGCGAGAAGATAGTCCGGGCCTGCGAGCGGGCCCTGGAGGACCGCCGGCCGGTCATCGTCGTCTCGTGCTCCGGCGGCATGCGCATGCAGGAAGGCATGCTCTCGCTCATGCAGATGGCCAAGACGAGCGCGGCCATCGCCCGGCTGGGCGAGGCCGGCATCCCCTTCATCTCCGTCCTGGCCGATCCGACGACGGGCGGCACGACGGCCAGCTTCGCCATGCTCGGGGACATCAATGTCGCCGAGCCCCAGGCCCTGATCGGCTTCGCCGGGCCGCGGGTCATCGAGCAGACGATCAAGGAGAAGCTGCCCAAGGGCTTCCAGCGCGCCGAGTTCCTGCTCGGCCACGGCATGCTCGACGACGTCGTCGAGCGCAAGGCCCTCAAGCCCTACCTCGTCCGGGCCCTGCGCCTGTTCCTCGACAAGCCCCAATGACGCCCGCGGAGTGCCGGGACTATCTCGGCCGGCTGCAGCACTTCGGCATCAAGCTCGGCCTCGAGAACATCGCCGCGCTCTGCGCGGCCCTGGGCAATCCCCAGAACCAGTTCCTGTCCCTCCACGTCGCGGGGACGAACGGCAAGGGCTCGGTCTCGGCCGTGCTGGCGGAGATCACGCGCCGGCACGGGCTCCGGACCGGGCTCTACACCTCGCCGCACCTCGTCCGCGTCGAGGAGCGCATCCGCGTCGACGGCCGGATGATCTCGCCGCGGCGCTTCCGCGAGCGGCTGAGCGGCCTCAAGGAGGTCATCGACCGCCTGATGGCCGAGGGCCGGCTCGTCTACCACCCGACCTACTTCGAGGTGGTGACCGCCCTGGCCTTCCTGGAGTTCGCCGAGCGCCGGGTCGACGTGGCCGTCCTCGAGGTGGGCATGGGCGGGCGGTTCGACGCCACCAACATCGTCCGGCCGCTCGTCTCGGTGATCACGACGATCGCCAGGGACCACGAGAAGCACCTCGGCTCGACGCTCCGGCAGATCGCCTTCGAAAAGGCGGGCATCATCAAGCCCGGCGTCCCGGTCGTTTGCGGCGTCCGGGGCGGGGAGGCCCTCCGGGAGATCAGGCGGATCGCCCGCGAGCGCGGCGCCGCGGTCACCGAGGCCTTCGGCCGCGGCCGGACGCTCGAGGCACGGAAGGTCAGCGGCGGCTACCGGTTCGCCTACGAGGGGGAAGGGGGCCGCTACGAGTTCTCGCCCGGGCTGGCCGGACGCCATCAGGGCGCCAACGCGGCCACGGCCATCGCCGCCGCCGAGGTCCTGTCGCGGGTCTGGCGGCCGATCGACAAGGGCAAGATCCTCGAGGCCGTCCGCGAGACCCGCTGGGAGGGGCGCCTGGAAACGGTCCGGCGGCGACCGCTGGTCCTTCTCGACGGGGCCCATAACCCCGAGGGCGTTACGGCGCTCGTTTCCCACATCCGGGAGGTCATCGGCCGGCCTGTCGTCCTCGTCTTCGCGGCCATGAAGGACAAGGATCTGCGGACCATGACCCGCCTTCTCTTCCCGGCCGCGTCCACGGTCATCCTGACCCGCGTCCCCTACAAGCGCTCGGCCGACCCCGAGGAGCTCCTGGCCGCGGCGCCGCCGTTCAAGGGCGCGATCTTCCTCGAGCCCGACACCCGCAAGGCTGTCGAGCTGGCCCTGTCGATCAGCGGGACGGGCTCCCCGGCCCCCGTCGTCATTGCCGGCTCGCTCTTCCTCATCGGCGAGGTCAAGCGCCTGAAGCTGTTTTAGGCCGCCGGCCCAGCTCCCTCTATTTACGAACCGCTAGCTGTCTCAATGTCGATCTGAGCATCCTGCTCACTAGCCACGCTTCTTCCGACAAGCCGAGCTTTATCCTGGCAATTGACGCCAGGAGTTCTGCATGCTCGGGATCGCCTTCCAAGGTCTCGAATTGTGATTCATAAGATCCGTCCCCGTCCAGGTCGCAGACGGGATTGAAGACGATACAACCAAGAGCGCCAACAGCCTTGAAGTTGGCGGTTCGAAAGTCTCGGGCATTGATTGAGAAGGACTTCCGCCTCCCGGAGCATGGTGATGATCTGCTCCGGGGAAAACCGCTTCCTGGCCATTTCCACCTCCCTCGATCCAGCTTAATCCCAACACAAGGGCTGGATCCCCGTGAGGGGGGCAGGTCAAGTTGAGCTTGGGTCGCGCGGGCCGCCAGTCCGGGAAATCCCCGCCGGGAAATTGAAGTCCGGCCCGCTTCGTGCTATTATTTTCTTTACTATTCCGCCTCCGGATAGTCGCCTGATGCTCAATATCGACGCAACGGCCTTGGTAGTCTTCGCCATCGTTTGGCTAGTTGTCCTCATTCTCAGCAAGATCTTCTTCAAGCCCATCCTGCGCATCCTTGACGAGCGGGCGGACAAGATCGCCGGGGACAGGGCGGCCGCCGAGAGCGCCCGCGAGGCCGCCGCGGCCGACCTGAAGCGCATCGAGGACGGCCTCAAGGAAGCCCGGGCGGCCGCCGAATCCGTCCGCAGCACGGCCGAGACCGAAGCCCTCAAGGACAAGAGCCGCCTCGTCCGCGAGGTCCAGGCCGAGGGCCGGGCCGAGGTCGAGAAGGCCAAGGCGGAGATCCGGCGGGAGATGGACCAGCTCAAGAAGGAGCTGGACCAGCGGACCGAGGAGATCGCCGAAACCATCGAAAAGAGGATATTGGGCGAATGAGCGCCGGCGGATCCGCGGCCATGGACTTCCTCGGCAAGGTCGTCAACTTTCTCCTCCTCTTCGGCACGCTCGGCTATATCCTGCGCAAGCCGGTCAAGGCCATGCTGATCAAGCGGACCGCGGATGCCGGCGAGAGCATCCGCGCGGCCGCGGCGGGCCGGACCGAGGCCGAAGCCCGGGAGGCGGAGTCCCAGGCCAAGCTGGCCGGGCTCGAAGGCGAGGTCCGCGGCCTGAAGGCCGCGGCGGAGGAGGAGGGGAAGCGCGAGGCCGCGCGCATCTCCCGCGCCGCCGCCGAGGAAGCCGACCGGCTCAAGAAGATCACCCGCCAGGAGCTCGACGAGCAGGCCCGCCGGGGCGTCGGGGAGCTCAAGACCTATGCCGCCGCCCGGGCCGCCGAGATCGCCCGCGAGCGCATCCGCCGCCGCCTGACCCCGGAGGCTCATTCTGCCCTGATCGACAAATCCATCGACAAACTGTCCGAGATCCATGAGAAATAGGACGCTCGTCCATAGGTACGCCGACGGCCTGGCCCGGGCGCTCAAGGACGACCGGGAATACGGCGCAGTCGGAGCGGAGATCCGCGCTTTCCTCGATCTCTTCCAATCCCGCAAGGACCTGGCCAAGGCCGTGGTCAGCCCCTTCGTCAGCGCCCGCATCCGCGAGGCCGTCCTTGGCAAGGTCCTGGCCGCCCAGGGCATGAGCCCGAAGGCCTCCCGCTTCCTCAAGCTCCTCCAGGACCACAAGCGCCTCGACCTCCTGCCGGAGATCGTCCAGGCGCTGCCGGACGCCTGGGCCGACAAGCAGGGCGTCGTGAGCTACGAGGTCGCGTCCGTAGTCCCCCTGGGCGCCGCCCAGCGCGACAGGCTGGCCCGGAGCCTCGAGGCCGCCGAAGGCCGGCCTGTCCGGCTCGTCTTCAAGATCGACCCGGCGCTCCTCGGGGGCCTGACCGTGCGCAAGGGCCACGTCATCTACGACGCTTCCGTCGAGGGCGAGCTGGCCGCCATCATCGAACGACTCGGGACCGCATCATAGAGGTTGTCATGAGCATCAAGGCCGACGAGATCACCAAGATCATCCAGCAGCAGATCGAAGGCTTCGCCCAGGAGGTCGATGTCCGCGAGGTCGGCACCGTCACCTCGGTCGGCGACGGCATCGCCCGCGTCTACGGGCTCGACCGGGTCATGTCCAACGAGCTCCTGGAGTTCCCCCAGGGCGTTCACGGCTTGGCCCTGAACCTCGAGGAGGACAACGTCGGCGCGGTCCTGCTCGGCCAGAGCCACCTCATCCGCGAAGGCGACGTCGTCAAGCGGACGCGGCGGATCATGCAGGTCCCGGCCGGGCCGGCCCTGGTCGGGCGGGTCATCGATCCCCTCGGCCAGCCCCTGGACGGCAAGGGGCCCATCGTCAGCGACACGCACATGTTCGTCGAGCGCCTGGCCCCCGGCGTCGTCGACCGCCAGCCGGTCCGCGAGCCCCTCCAGACGGGCATCAAGGCCATCGACGCCATGATCCCGATCGGCCGCGGCCAGCGCGAGCTGATCATCGGCGACCGCCAGACCGGCAAGACCATCATCGTCATCGACACCATCCTCAATCAGAAGGCCTCCGGCGTGATCTGCATCTACGTCGCCATCGGCCAGAAGAACTCGACCATCGCCCAGCTGGTCAAGAGCCTGGAGGACGCCGGGGCCATGGAGTACACGATCGTCGTGGCCGCATCGGCCAGCGATCCCTCGCCGCTTCAGTACCTCGCGCCCTACGCCGGCTGCGCCATGGGCGAGTACTTCCGCGACAGCGGCCGGCACGCCCTGGTCATCTACGACGACCTGTCCAAGCACGCCGCCGCCTACCGCGAGATCTCGCTCCTGCTGCGGCGGCCGCCGGGACGCGAGGCCTACCCCGGCGACGTCTTCTACCTCCACTCGCGGCTCCTCGAGCGGGCGGCCAAGCTCAGCGACGCCCTCGGCGGCGGCTCGCTGACGGCCCTGCCGATCATCGAGACCCAGGCCAGCGACGTCTCCGGCTATATCCCGACCAACGTCATCTCCATCACCGACGGCCAGATCTACCTCCAGCCCGACCTGTTCAACGCCGGCGTCCGGCCGGCCATCAACGTCGGCATCTCGGTGTCGCGCGTCGGCGGCAGCGCCCAGATCAAGGCCATGAAGCAGGTGGCCGGCAAGCTGCGCGGCGACCTGCAGCAGTACCGGGAGCTCCTGACGTTCGCCCAGTTCGGGACCGAGCTCGACCGCATCTCCCAGGCCCAGCTCGACCGGGGCGAGCGGCTGACCGAGATCCTCAAGCAGGGGCAGAACGCCCCGCTGCCGGTCGAGAAGCAGGTCCTCGTGATCTACGCCGGCAACCGCGGCTACATCGACGAGATCCCCGTCTCCCGGGTCGGGGCCTACGAGAAGAGGCTCTACGAGTACTTCGATCGCAACCATCCCGACATCCTGGCCAGGATCCGCGAGAAGAAGTCCATCGACATGGCCCTCGACGGCGAGATCGCCGCGGCCCTCAAGGAATTCAACGGCGCCTTCAAGGAGGGCCTGAAGTAGCATGCCGACCCTGATCGATCTCCGCCGGCGCATCCAGAGCGTCCGGAACACCGAGCAGATCACGCAGGCGATGAAGACCGTCGCGACGGCCCGGCTGCGCAAGGCCCAGAGGACCGTCCAGGAGGGCCGGCCGTTCTGGCACATCTTCCCGGAATTGATGGACCGGCTTGCCTACTGGGCCTCGGCCGGCGACCACCCCCTGCTCCTCCGCCGGGACGAGAAGAAGGTCGAGGTCATCGTCATCACCGCCGACAAGGGCCTGGCCGGGGCCTACAACTCCAACCTCCTGGCCGCGGCCGACGCGTTCCTGGCCGGCAAGGCCGCGACCGCGTCCGTCCGGCTCGCCCTCATCGGCAAGAAAGCGGCCGGCCACTACCGGAAGGGGCCTTACCCGGCGGACCGGGTCTTCGGCGACCGGACCGACCGCCTGACCCGCGACGACCTCCGCGGCCTGGCGGAGGACCTGATGCGGGCCTACGCCTTCCAGGAGATCGACGCCGTCTATATCGTCAGCAACGAGTTCAAGTCCATAGTGGCGCCCAAGATCATGACCCACCGGGTCCTGCCGATCACGCCCCAGCCCGGGGCCGAGGAGTCGGCGGCCTGGCTCCCCGACTGGGAGCCCGGCTCGGCGCGGCTGGCCGCGTTCGTCCTTCCGCTCTACGTCGAGAGCCAGATCCACCACGCCTTCTACGAGTCCCAGGCCGCCGAGCAGGCCGCCAGGATGATGGCCATGGACAACGCCACCAAGAACGCCGAGGAGCTCATCGACGACCTCGTCCTTCAGCTCAACAAGATCCGCCAGGCCGGCATCACCAAGGAGCTCCTGGAGATCATGACCGCCGTCGAAGCGCTCAAGCAGAAAGAGTAGGGAGTAATGCCCATGAATCAGAAAGACGCCAAGGTCGGGACCGTCGTCCAGGTCATCGGGCCTGTCGTCGACGTCAAGTTCGAGGGCGGCGCCCTGCCCGAGATCTACACCGCCGTGCGGGTGACGAGCGAGGGCTTCGACGTCGCGGAGCCGATCTCGATCATCGTCGAGGTCGAGCAGCACATCGGCGAGGACCGCGTCCGCTGCGTCGCCATGAACCCGACGGAGGGCCTGTCCCGCGGCATGAAGGCCGAGAGCCTGGGCGGCCCGATCGAGGTCCCGGTCGGCGAGGGCACGCTCGGCCGGGTCATGAACGTCATCGGCGAGCCGGTCGACAAGATGGGCCCCATCGTCGCCAGCAAGCGCTATCCCATCCACCGCCAGCCGCCGTCGCTCCAGGACCAGAGCACGAAGCTCGAGATGTTCGAGACCGGCATCAAGGTCATCGACCTCATCCAGCCCTTCCTCAAGGGCGGCAAGATCGGCCTGTTCGGGGGCGCCGGCGTCGGCAAGACGGTCATCATCCAGGAGCTCATCCACAACGTCGCCCTCAAGCATGGCGGCTACTCGGTCTTCGCCGGCGTCGGCGAGCGGACCCGCGAGGGCAACGACCTCTGGCTCGACATGAAGGGCTCTGGCGTCATCTCCAAGGCCTCGCTCATCTACGGCCAGATGACCGAGCCGCCGGGAGCCCGCCTCCGGGTCGGCCTGACGGCCCTGTCGGTGGCCGAGTACTTCCGCGACGAGATGGGCCAGGACATCCTGCTGTTCATCGACAACATCTTCCGCTTCACCCAGGCAGGCTCCGAGGTCTCGGCCCTGCTCGGCCGGATGCCCTCGGCCGTCGGCTACCAGCCCAACCTGGCCTCGGAGCTGGGCGAGCTCGAGGAGCGCATCACCTCGACGAAGAAGGGCTCGATCACGTCGGTGCAGGCCGTTTACGTCCCGGCCGACGATTTTACCGATCCGGCCCCGGCCACGACCTTCGCCCACCTCGACGCGACGACGAACCTGTCGCGGGCCCTGACCGACATGGGCATCTACCCGGCCGTCGACCCGCTGGCCTCGTTCTCGCGCATCCTGGACCCGGCCATCGTCGGCGAGGAGCACTACCAGGTGGCCCGCCGGGTCAAGGAGATCCTCCAGCGCTACCGCGACCTCCAGGACACGATCGCCATCCTGGGCATCGAGGAGCTGTCGGACGAGGACAAGGTCATCGTGGCCCGGGCCCGCAAGATCCAGCGCTTCCTGTCCCAGCCCTTCCACGTCGCTCAGGAGTTCACCGGGCGGCCCGGCAAGTACGTCCCGATCGAGGAGACCATCCGCGGCTTCAAGGAGATCGCCGAGGGCCTGCATGACGACAAGCCCGAGCAGGCCTTCTACATGGTCGGCGGCATCGAAGAGGTCGCCAAGCGAGCCGAGGAGCTGAGGGCGGCATGAACGAGGCATTGCCGGCCACCCTCCACCTGAAGGTGGTCACTCCCCGGCGCCTGCTCGTCGAGGCCGACGTCGAGGCCGTCTTCCTGCCGACCCTCGAAGGCCAGATCGGCGTCCTGCCCGGGCACCGGCCGCTGTTCGTCGGGATCGGGCAGGGCCGGCTCATCTACCGGGAGGGCGGCAGCGAGGATTCGTTCGCCATCCGGGGCGGCTACGCCCAGGTCCAGCCCGAGAAGGTCGTGGTCGTGACCGAGGGGGACGAGGATGACGGCTCCGGCGGCGCCGCGGCCTGACGCCGAGACCCTCGACGCCTTTTACCACGGGCGGATCCGCATCCTGCAGGCCAGGCGCGGCTACCGTTTCGCCGTCGATGCCCCGCTGCTGGCCGATTTCATCCGGACGGAGCCCGGCGACGAGGCGCTCGAGCTCGGCGCGGGCAACGGCGTCATCTCGCTCCTGCTGAGCGTCAAGCCCTTCCGGCGGATCGTCGCGGTCGAGATACAGGCGGGGCCGGCGGCGCTGGCCCGGCGCAACGTCGAGCTCAACGGCCTGGGCGGCCGGATCGAGATCGTGCGGGCCGACCTGCGGACGTTCCGGCCGGAGCGCGCCTTCGACCTGATCTTTTCCAACCCCCCGTACATCCGGAAGTCGACCGGCTTCCTGAGCGCCTCGGCCGAGAAGTCGGCGAGCAAGCACGAGATCCACGGCGACATCGGCGATATCCTGCGGAAGACGGCCGGATGGCTGGCCCCGGGCGGCCGGGCCTGTTTCGTTTACCCGGAGAAGCGGCGGGCGGACCTGCTGAAAGCGGCGGGGGAGAGCGGCCTCGAGCCGCGCCGCCTGCGGTTCGTCCATCCGAGGGAAGGCGAACCGGCCAACCTGTTCCTGATCGAGATGGGGCGCGCGGGGGCGGCGGGCGCGCCGACGGAGCTCATGCCGCCGCTCGTCCTCTTCGGCCCCGACGGCAAGTACACCGCCGCCGCCGAGGCCGTCTTCTCCGGTCCATAAAATGGGGGACACAATACCTATTTCCCATTTTTCCAGATAGGCAAAAAGCGGGACACAATACCTATTTCCGAATTTCGGGAAGGTGCGCGGAAATTCGGGGACATAACCCTTTTATCTTGAAAAGGGATTGCATCCCCGTGAATTCCGGGCAAACGGAAAAATCGGAAATAGGTATTGTGTCCCCCATTTTGAGGTCCAGTTTGAATCAGCGATCAATTAGGACGGCGAGCAGCTCTTTGAATGCGAACAGGCGGGCATAGTCGGCGGCGGTCCGCCCCGTCGCGTCCCGGACGCCCGTGTCCGCGCCGGCGGCGACGAGCAGCCGGACGACGGCGACCTGCCCGCAGCGCGAAGCCCGGATAAGCGCCGTCGCGCCTCCGCTGTCCGCGCTGTCCATGCGGGCCCCGCGTTCGAGGAGGAGTTCGACCAGGCGGCCGTACCCGGACCAGGCGGCGAGATGGAGCGGGGTTTCGCCGGTCCCGGCCGCGTGGTCCACCGCCGCGCCGTGATCGATCAGGAGGCGGGCGGCGCTCTCGCTGCCGGCCTGGCAGGCCAGGTGCAGAGGGGTCAGCCCTTCTTTGTCGGGGACGTCGACCGACCCGCCGTTCCCGATCAGGATCTCGAGCACGCCGGCCTGCCCACCCTCGCAGGCGGCGTGAACGGCCGTCCGCCCGAGCCCGTCCCTGGCGTTGACCGACGCGCCCCGGGCCAGGAGGGCCCGGAGGATATCTTCGCGCCCGCGAAGGGCGGACAGGCCGAGGGGCGTCCGTCCCTCCTGGCCGCCGCGGGCTTCGATCGCCGCCCCGGCGTCCAGCAGGATCTTCGCGACGGGCGCCTGGCCGCATAGGGAGGCCCAATGCAGGGCCGTGTATTCGAACTGGTCGGTCCCGCGCACGCTCTCGGGGGACTCGCGCAGGATGGCCTGAACGACGTCGAGCCGGCCTTCGCGCGCCGCCCGGCACAGCCTCCTGGCCGGTTCATCCGCCGGCCCGGCGCCGGCCCGGGCGGACGCGAAGGCCGGCAGGATCCCAAGTCCCAGCGCCAGGACGATCCAACCCGCCGGCCTCGAGCGGCTCATCGTTTCTCCGTCGCGCTTATCGGATGGTCTCCGCGTCCGCGGAGGGGATGTCGGCCAGGATGCAGGAATAGTACTTCCTCAGGGGTTTCGGGATCATGGTCTTGGTCATGAAGAGCCGTTCGGCGAGCCAGGGGAACAGCTCGTGAGCCAGGAGAGGCCGCGACAGCCGGGCGGCCAGGATGTCCCCGATCTCGGCATAGGACCGCCGGCAACGGGGGTCGGAGATATCGTCCCCGAACCGGAGCAGGAAGAGCCGCTGCCCGGCGGCGGTCTGGGCCCGGCAGTATTCCTCGATGAGGTCCTCGCCCTCCCGCGCGAACGCGGCCCGCTCCCGGTCATCGAGGACGTTCGCCCACAGGTCGTGGCAGATCTCGTGGACCAGGATCGGCAGGGCCCTGTCTCCGACGTTCTTATAGAGCTCGGTCCCTTCCATCCCGACCTCGAAATGGGAGAACAGGTCCTTCCGCAGGAAGATGACGTCCCGCGCCCCGGGCGTGTGGGAGAAGCAGCCCAAGCCCTTGTTCCCCTTGGGAGGAACGGGGCTCCCCGGGCCGAAGAAGGCGTAGCGGTTGTTCATGATCTCCAGGCGGACGGCGTCGTTGTGCCGGAAGAACCTCGAGGCCCACAGCCGGGCCAGGAGCGGCTCGATCTCGCGGCCGGCCGGCGACGGATCGAGAACGATCTTTTCCGCGACTTGCGAACCGCTCCCGTCCCCGCTCCCGGGTCCGCCGCGGCCCGCCGCGGCCGGACCCGCCGCGAGCACGACGAAGAGGACGGCGGCGACCGTCGCTGCGGCCCCCCCGGGCTCTCTCCCGAACACCTTCCTCACGGCCACCCCCTGCCCGTGACGGACGAGTCTTATATGGGCTGTCTGGTGATCTGCTTGGTGATCAGGATGTGCTGCTTCTTGACCTTCGCGTTCAGCGTCTGTTTCTTGACCCTGAGGAACGAAGCCGTCGCCACCTGGCTGCCGTGCGCCCTGACCAGCGCCTCGAAGACGACGGCCCGCTCGAAGCGGGCCAGGAAGTCCCGAAGACTGAGATGAGGCGGCTCCCCGTTGTGCTTCATGAAGAACTGATAGGCGGCCAGGTCAAATTGCCGGTCGAGCGCGGCCTGCCTCAGTGATCTGCCCCCGGACCGCAGATCCGCCGACGGCACCTTCCGCAGATTCCTCATCGTGTCCCCCTTCTGCTCTCGGTCGTTCAACAACCTGGCCCCCGGCCAGGATATCGGACCTGTCCACATAATCGGATGGCGCCCCGGCGAAGTCAATGGGCCCGCGCGGCATGGCAAATAATGTCGCATTTTGTCGCTTCCCCCGCGCCTTCATCGCCCATTACCCGGCCCCCGGGATAAGGCGCGCGACAAATGACGGATCAGGTTCCCCGAATCTCCGTAAAATGGTCCTGCATGAAATATGCCAACGGAGACCCCCTTTCCCGTCTTAACGCCTCCCTCGAAAGGCCGGGACGGCGCGCCCGGCCCGCAAATTTCTTTACACCTTTGTATACTCCGGTCATCCCGGTTTCGTTGTGATGCGGCCGCAGATCCGGCCGTTCTATGGACAGGGCTCGATAGCCCCTTAACGATCCGGTTCTTATCGCTCCGGCGCGGGGAAGAAAAAAAGCGGAGGAAGAGACGCTTGAGGTCCGCCGTCAGGACCTCAGGGCAGTCCGCGTCTCTCCCTCCTCCCTTCCCCCCTTGAAAGCGGACCGTGTCCCTTCTCCCCATTGCCGACACCGGGCTCCCTCGGTTCGAAGGCACATGGTCTTCATCGGTCTGCCCTCACGATGGGTCCCGGGCGGCGGGGTGTCAAGGGGCCATGGGGCCATTTGAACGGAAGTCGCGTTTTCGTCACATCGCAAACGCCCTGACCGCCTGTTCGGTTTCCCCAGGCAACCGGCCCGGAAAGGCACGCCTCCCCTGCGATGCCGGCGGCCGGAACCGGGGCCGGCCGCCCTGCCCGAACGGCGACCCGGTGTAATTCTCGATAAAAACGCCGGATCGCCCGTTCCCGCCGTCCTGGACGCGCGGCATGCCCTGACCCCATTCGGGGACAGGCTCACCTGGGGAGCGCCCTCTCGATCTCGTCGAGACCGACGCCGAGGACCTTCCGGGCGATCTTGTCGAGGGCCTTCCTCGGCCCGGCGAAGTGCATGGTCGTATGGACGTGCGACAGGGTCTCGCCCGGCGCGAGGGCCGCGGCCGGGGACGAGGTCTCGAGCTCGAAGAACGGACCGAGGGGCTTGGCCCCCGGCGAGGCCGGGCCGTCGTTGTAGCTGTTGACGGCGTCGCCGGCGAACGGCTTATCCTGGATCTCCCACATGGAGTTGACATAATCGGCCGCCCCCCCGGGCAGGGTCAGATGGACCAGGGTCAGGACCCCGTTGGCCGCGTCGTAGCTCGCCGCGAAGGGCTTGACCCGGGCGGGGGACAGGCCGATCTTGCTCCGATGCTTGCCGTCGCCGGAGAAGAACAGGACGCCTTTCGCCTCGTCGACGGCGAGGCGGTCGGCCGGGACCTTGCCGAAATAGGCGTCGTTCACGGCCGGGCCGAGCTCGGCGGCCGGCCCCGTCTTGAACGGGATGACGATGGTCGTCGCCGGCGAGGGGTTGAACATGCCCAGGATCCAGATCGAGAGCAGGCCGGCGTTCCTGGTCCAGACGTTCACGCCGATGTTGGTGACGGCGTTGTCGGAGGCGTAGGCGACCATGGAAACGCCTGCCGGCAGCGGAACGCCGAGCGCCCCGATCTCGGCCGCCCCGAGCAGGCGGATCTCCCGGCCGACCTCGAGGTCGAACTCGGCGCCCGAATAGTTCACCAGGTGGGCGACCTTGCGGAGGCGGATGCGGTCCGCGGCCTGCGACACGACGTCGAAGGCGCCCTCGTTTACGGCCGGCGGCGTCCGCCAGTGGTCGAGGTCGAAGGGATCGCCCTTCTTGAAGAAGATCGAGAACTGGCCGCCCTCGGGGCCGAGCCAGAAACGGTCCTCTCCCCCGAAGGAGTTCATGTGCGGGTTGTTGACGCCCGAGGCGATGGCCTCCCGGCCGATCCAGCCGAAGCTCAGGCCGCCGGGGCCGGTCGCCGTGCTGGTCATGACCCGTCCCTGGAGGTCGGGGTTGACGGCCACCTGGGCCGGCCCGCCGGCGCCGAGCACGACGACCTTGGTGTGGGCCTGCAGAAAGGCCAGGTCGTCGCGGAACAGGACGCCCTCGGGCGCCCTGGCTGACTTCGCGCAGGCCGCCGCGACGGCGATGAGGACGAGCGCCGCGCCTATGTCGAATCTCATGGAGCCTCCTTCCGTACCTGTCGCCTTCTATTCTATGGCATCGGGGGCGCAAGACCAATCCCCGATCTTCCTTTCTCGGCAGGCGGAAACCGGCGCCTGTCTCAGGGCCGCGATCCGGTTCCAGGGCGGCCGGTCATGGGCCCCACGGGTAGCCGGTCCGCGTGACGCAGCAGGAGCCCGAAGAGGCGTTGCCGAGGTCGAAGACGCACTCGAGCGGCGGGCCCTCCTCGGGCTGGTAGGGCCCGGCGATCGAGATCCGAACGGATCCCGGCGCGAGACCGGTGATCTCGTAGCTGATGTCGTAAAGGCAGTTGCAGTCGCAGAGCGAGGACGATTCCCTCTCCCTGATCCTGATGATCGTGCCCGAGGCCTCGATGTCCGCGGAGATGGCGCCCGGGCAGCAGTTGAAGGCGGCGTTGACGTGCCTGAGCCGCAGGACGCTCCGCCCGTCGTACTCGTACTCGACGCATTCCTGGCTCGCCGCCGCAGCGCCGGCCCCGCGGACGGGCGTTCCGCCGGCGCTCTTGCAGTCCGTTCGGGCGACGATCCTGCCCAGGGGCGCGGGACCGGACGGGGAGCCGCAGCTCGCGGCCAGGACGATGAGGGCCGCCGCGCCCAGCGCCGGCGGGACGGGAACGCCGCGAAACCATCTCATGATCGACCCAGCTCCCTGCCCAGAGCATAGACGGCCGTCCGGGACGTGTCAAGCCGGCGCCGGGCGGCCTGGGACTATCGGTTCATATGGGCAAATGGGCCCATTGGCCCATTTACACGGCGGCCGGGGGACCTATGGTGGAGGCATGTCCGGGAAGACGGGTACGACCATGGACGCGATCATCATGCGCAAAGGAGGTGCTCAGGAACCGAAGGCCCGCAACAAGATCCGTATCCCAGGGGGAGCGATCCCGCCGCGTCCGGCGCCAGGCCCGGAGCCTGAGCCCGCCGCGACTCCGGACGGCCCGCTCCAGGCAAGGAATTCTCGGCGCGACGGGCGGACGGCCCGGCGCGCGGAACGAGAGAACGGCCCGGCCGCCCCCGAGGGGGGTTCGGTCCGGGACAAGGAGAAACCATGAAATTGCTCAGATCGATCGGCTTGCTCGCCTTCGCCGCGCTTCTCCTGGCCGGGGTCCTCTCCGCTCAGGTTCCCACGGCCGGCAGGATCATAGGCACGGTCATCGACGACCAGGGGGCGCCCCTCCCCGGCGTGTCCGTCGAGGCGAAGAGCCCGCGGCTCGTCGGGACGGCGGCCACGGTCACGGACGCGAACGGCGTCTACCGCCTCCTGGCCCTTCCGCCCGGCACGTTCAAGATCACCTATAGCCTCCAGGGCTTTGCCGCGGTCGTCCGCGACGACATCGTCCTCGGCGTCGAACAGGCCCTGGTCGTCGACATCTCGATGAAGCCCAGCACCGTTGAGGAGGAGGTCGTGGTCGTCGGCCAGGCCCCGCTCATCGATGTCAAGAACAGCGCCCGGGGCCAGGTCCTCACCGCCGACACCTTCAACGCCCTGCCCAAGGGCCGGAGCTTCGATTCGCTGGTGACCATCCTGCCCGGCGTCCAGAGCGAGAACGATCTTCTCGCCGGCATCTCGGTCGACGGCGCCTCGGGGGCGGAGAACGTTTTTTTCGTCGATGGGACGGACACCTCCGACCTGCTGGGCGGGACGCGCAAGCAGAACGTGGTCTTCGATTTCGCCGACGAGGTCCAGTTCAAGGCCTCCGGCTATAACGCCGAGTACGGCGGATCCGTCGGCGGCGTCGTCAACGTCATCACCCGCTCGGGCGGCAACGCCTATCACGGCGAGCTCATCGGCTACTATACCGGCACGGGGCTCGAGGGCGCGCGGCGAGCCCGGCTGTCCCTGGACCTGAGCGACGGCACGCAGGCCCGCTACTACCCCTATGCGGAATATGTCGGCAAGGACAAGGAGAGCTCCTTCGAGGGCGGGTTCCTGCTGGGAGGCTATATCGTCAAGGACCGGCTCTGGTTCTTCGGGGCCCTGACGCCGAGCCTGTTCCGCCGGGACCGCGACATGGACATGTCCATCCAGAGCGTCCCGACCGTCAATTCCTACAGGCGGACCGAAACGACCTGGAACGCTTCGTTCAAGCTCTCGGCCCAGCCGCTCAAGAACCTCCGGGCCGGGGCCAGCGTCGTCCTGAACCTCTTCAAGTACAAGGGCGGCAGCGACCCCATGACCTATCCGGCTGACCAGACCTACGCCGCCACGTCCAACGCCTCCGGCGACTACAATAACCTCGGCTTCTCCTACCCGAACTATTCGATGACCGCCTATGCGGACCTGACCCTCAGCAACAACGCCCTGTTGAGCGTCCGCGGCGGCTATTTCTACAACAACCAGAATCACCGGATCGCGTCGCTGCCGACGACCCCGTATTACGCGTTCCGCCTGGAACAGCCCGGCAGCTATGCCTACGTCTCGAACGACATGTTCCCCGAGATCCCGGCCGACCTCGTTCACCCTGCCGGATGGCAGAATTTCCCCAGGGCCAACGTCATGGGGCTGGAGCAGCGGATGGACAGCCGGCTGAGCGCCAACGCCGACTTCACCTACTACCTCAACGCCGCCGGCGAGCACGCCCTCAAGGCGGGCCTCCAGTTCATGCGCCGGACCCAGAACGTCAACGATGGGGCCCAGCAGCCCATCGTTTTCCTGGGCTGGGACCTGGACCTTGTCGCCTACAGCGTCAACTACGGCCGCGGCGATTACGGCTACTACGCCATTCGCGGCGCCGGCGAGGCCGGCCCCTACGGCGAGGGCTACAAGGTCAACATGAACAGCTGGTCCCTCTATCTCCAGGACAGCTGGACGATCGCCGGGCGGCTGACGCTCAACCTCGGCCTCCGCGCCGAGGCGGAGTACCTGCCCAGCTACACGACCGACCCGGCCTTCGCCGGCATCAAGAAGCCGGTCAATTTTTCCTTCGCCGACAAGCTCGCGCCGCGGTTCGGCTTTTCCTACGACGTCTTCGGCGACTCGAGCTTCAAGATCTACGGCAGCTTCGGCATCTTCCAGGACGTCATGAAGCTCAACATGGGCGCCAACGGCCTGGGCGGCCTGAAGTGGAAGAGCGCCTATTACACCCTCGACGACTGGGACTACACCAAGATCGGCGTCGACGGGTACTTCCCCGGCACGCTCCTGACCGTCATCGACTTCCGCCCGCCTCTCTTCGACGTCATCGACCCCGACATGAAGCCGTTCACCCAGCGCGAGATCTCCCTCGGCTTCGAGAAGAAGCTGGCCGAGGACGCGTCCCTGTCGCTGCGCCTCGTCAACAAGAAGGTCCTTTGGGCCATCGAGGACATCGGCGTGCCCATCGAAGCGTACTACTACACCAACCCCGGCAGCCAGTATATCAAGAACGTCTTCGCTGAGTGCAGGGAGAGCGGCCTGCTCCTGCCCGGGACGCCCGACTGTCCCAAGGCCAAGCGCGACTACTACGCCATGAACCTGTCCCTGGAGAAGCGCTTCAGCGACAACTGGCAGGGCGGCATCTCCTACACCCTCAGCCGGCTGGAAGGCAACTACAGCGGCCTGGCCTCGTCCGACGAGGACGGCCGCAACTCCCCGAACGGCGAGCGGTTCTTCGACATGTGGCACCTGTCGTTCGACAAGGAGCTCAATCCCATCGACGGGCCTTTGCCGACGGACCGGACCCATTCCATCAAGGCCTACGGCAGCTACGCCCTGCCCTTCGGCCTGACCGTGGGCCTAGTCGCCAACGCCTACAGCGGCACCCCGGTCACCGAGGAGTGGAACGTCGATTCGGCCGGCTACTACCCCTACAACAGGGGCAGCATGGGCCGCACCCCGTTCATCTTCCTGGCCAACGCCTATGTCGAGTACCGGGTCAAGCTCGGCGGCCGTAAGGCCCTCAGCTTCAATCTCAACGTCGACAACCTGTTCAACTCCCGGACGGCGACGCGGATCTACTCGATAAAGTACCGCTACAACATCTCCCCCGGCGACGCGGCGCTCATTTCGACCAACTGGGAGCCGTCCCCGGACGAGGTCGTCGATCCGCGGTTCGGCATGCCCTACAGCTTCCTGGCTCCTATTTCCGGGCGCGTCGGAATGCGCTTCTCGTTCTAGTCTCCAGCGAGGGGAACGACGCGGAGCCCGTCGGGCCCGCCCCTATCCCGGAGGGGCGGGCCCCCCTCTTTTCCGATGTGATAAAACCCTTCTTCTGATCACTCTTCGATCAGCGGGGGGAGTCCGACGAACCGGCCAGCGCGGCCAGGCGGGCCCGGGCCTCCGCTACCTCCGGCCGCCCCGGATCGGCGTTCCGCCAGAGCTCGAGGAAGTCCCGATAACCCGCGATGGCGTCCGCCCGGCGGCCCAGGGCCTCCGAGGCCCGGGCTTTTCCGAGGACGGCGAGGGGGTAGGAGTCGGCGAAGAGGAAGCGGAACGACGTTTCCCGCAGGATCTCCTCGTAGGCCGCCGCCGCCCCGGCGGCGTCGCCGGCCTTTTCCCTGGCCTGCCCGAGGCAGGAGAAGATGACCGGCTCGTAGGCCGAGGGGGGGAAGGCGGACGGCAGGGTGGCCGCGGCTTTTTCAAGGGCGGCCACAGCCTCCCGGTAGCGGCCGCGCTCGTAGGCCACGACGCCGGTGAATAGATCGTAGTCCCTGAGGACGCGGCGGGGGGCGCCGGGCCCGACGGACTCCCGGAACCGCCGCGTCAGGTCCTCGATCCCGGCGTCGTCCCCGGTCCTGGCGCAGGCTGCTCCCAGGACGATCAGGCGCGCTCTCGTCCGCGAGACGTCGCTGTCGGAGCCCGTGACCGCCGTCCGGAGCTCGGCCAGGGCGGCCTCCGGCTTGCCCTGTTCGAGCAGGACCTGCCCGAGCATCGCCCGGATGTCCTTGGACCACATGAACTCGCGGATGGACTCCGCCAGGTCGATGCCGTTGCGGCATTCCTTTTCGGCCTCGGTGTAACGGCCCTCGGCCAGGGCGAGCAGCATCAGGCGGAGCCTGGCCTGGAGGTGCCAGGCCGGCTCGTCCATGAGGAACAGCCGGCCGAACTCTGCGCGCGCCGGACCGGGTCCCCGGGTGAAGAAGAGCAGCATGCCCTTCCAGGTCGACCAGGAGGGATCGGGAAAGACGGCGGCGGCCTTTTCGAGCGCCGCGGCCGCGCCGGCGAGGTCCCCCGTGTCGATCAGGATGGCGACGAGCGTCTGGTAGACCAGGCGGTTGGCCGGATAGTTCTCGAGATAGGCGTTCAGGACCCGCACGGCTTCCTTCGTCCGGCCGAGGGCCCGGAGCGAGACGGCCCGGGTGTGATGCGGAAAGGGATCGGACGCGCCCTGACGGATCGGGATGTCCGCGCGGGCAGCCGCGGACTCGAAGTCCTCGGTCTCGTAGCACAGGACCGCGAGGCTGGTGTTAGCGACGAGATCGTAGGGGTGGTCCTCGATCACCTTCATGAACTCGGCGGCCGCCAGCTCCCAGGTGGCCTCTGATTTGGCGTAGTAATCCCCCCGGATGAGGTGGCGCTCCCGGCAGTCCTCCGGCAGCCGGTCCGTGAGCTCGAAGGCCCGGCGCAGGTATTCGGCCTCGCGGTCGATGTAGCGGAGGTTCCGGGCGTTCACGGCCATCATCCGGTAGGCCATGGCGAATTCCGGGTCGATCTCCACCGCTTTCCTGAGCATGATGAGGCTCTGCTCGTAATCTCCCGTGCGGTGATAGCGCCAGCCCTCGGCGTAATATTTGTAGGCCAGGGCGGAGGTGGTCGTCAGGACCTCGACGTCGAGGTCGATGTCGTCGAGGGCATGCTCGGCGGTCCGGGCCAGGCCCGACCGGATGGCCCTGGCCAGCCCGTCCGCCTTCTGCATCAGGTCCTTCTCGTCCTGGCAGTCCAGCATCTCGGTCCGGATAGCGGTCCCCGTCCGGGCGTCCTGGAGGACGGCCGTGACGACGATCCGTCCCGCCGCGGCCAGCACGGTCCCGCTGATGAGGTAGTCGGCCTTCATCTCCCTGGCCAGGCGGCGCAGCTCCTCCCGGGAATACCGCCGCCGGCCAGTCAGGTCGAACTTCGTGAGCGCGCTGTAGACGGCGTCGTCGCTGACGGTCCGCAGGCGCCTGGACTGGCCGAGATCGGTGGCCAGGAGGAGAGGGAGCCCGGTCACCCACTTGTCGAGGTCGGGGTCGGCCGAGAGGTTCTCGAAGTCCAGCACGGCCAACGCCGGCGTCGGCGGAAAAGCGGCGGGGCGGGGCCGCCGGCCCCAGGTCCTCCAGGCGGCCAGGGTCGCGGCCGCGGCGAGGACCAGGATGAGGACCGGCAGGGCGGCCCTGCGGAGAAGGGGGTGCCCTCCGGCGGGCGCGGGATCGGCCGCGGCCGGGCGGCCCGGATCCTCGAGCACGGACTGGAAGCAGCGGACGAGCTGGATGCGGTTCCGGATGCCGAGCTTCCGGTAGATATGATGGATATGGTTCTTGACCGTGTGCTCGGAGATGAAGAGCTCTTCGGAGATCCGCTTGCTGTCCTTGCCCCCGAGGAGCAGCCTGGCGATCTCGCTTTCGCGGGCGGTGAGGCCGAGCTTGTCCGCGCAGGCGGCGAAGGCGTCACCGTTCTTGACGCGCAGGGCGGCTTCGGGCCGGGTTCGCCGGAACAACGACGCGAACGCTGCCATCCCGCTGTCTCCTCGTTCCCGGGAGAAGAGCTAAAACCCCTGATCCCTGCTATGATAACCGTTGGCGGGGGGGGCTGTCAAAGAGCCATGGAGCCGCGCTCTTCCCCGCTCTTATAGACGCGCGGCCCGGGGAAAATGTTGCGGCCGGGCGCCGGCCGCCCTAGCGGCCGTGGCTCTCGGCCAGCCGGCCCGCGAACCAGCGCCAGATCGCCTTGTTGAATTCGACGCTCGGCGGCGTGCCCTCGAGGATGGCCAGGAAGCTCGTCGGCGCGTCGCCGGGCTTCTGCCTCTGCCGCGGCCCGGGGTCGAAGAGCAGGGGATGCTCGGGGTGGAACTGGACGCCGAGGACGTTGGGGTATTTCTCGTGCTGGACGGCCTCGACGATCCGGCCGTCGCGCGAGCTGGCCGTGGCCACCAGGCCCTTCCCCATCCGGCCGATGGCCTGGTGATGGGCGCTGAGGACGCGGGGATGATCGGACGGCTTGAAGCCCATGGCCTTGACGAAGACGCTCCCGTCGCCGAGCTGCAGGCTATGGAAGCTGTAGCCCATGAGCCGGTCGAGCGGGAACAGGCCCCGGTAGGGATTCGTGTGCCACTGCTCGGGCCCGAGGGCGATCGTCCCTTCGAAGGTCGTCTGCCCGTAGACGTCCCAGCGGATGTCCTGGGCCAGCGTCCCGCCCGTCCCGATGTTCATCGTCTGTAAGCCCAGGCAGATGCCGAGCACGGGGAAGCCCGGGCGCCCCTCCAGGAGCGGCTTGAAACCCGGGTCCTGCGAGCCGCCGAGGAAGTGGAAGGCCGCCGAGACCTCGAGGTAGTGACGGAAGGGATCGCTGATCTCCGTGAACAGGCTCGTTTTCTCGCCGTAAATCGAGGCCGGCGCGTCGGGCCCGCCGAAAAAGATGACGCCGTCGGCCTTGGCCGCGATCCTCTCGAACTCTGGCGTGCAGGCGTTCCGCTTGAAGAGGACCGGCTCGCTGATCTCGGCTCTGACGACATGGAACTTGAACCAGTCGAGCTTGTTCTCCGCGACGTACTTCCGGCTCTCGGCGAAATCGTCCGCCTGCCGCTCGTGCCAGACGCCGACGACCGTCAGGTTGGGGATGTCGATGACGCCGAGCCGGCGCAGCTCGGCCAGGGCCCGGACATTGAACACCTCGGGATTGAAGATGACCAGGCGGACGTCGTCGCCGCGCCCCGTCACGCCGTCGAGCCAGCGGTCGGGATCGGGCGTCTGGCAGGCGAGGGGCGCCGGGACGGCGGCCGCCGCCACGAGGAATGCGAGGGCGAGAACGAGAGTCCTTCTCACGGGGAACCTCCGCCGGGCTCGGATCATGTCCCGGCCATTATATTCGCAATCCCGGCTGTCCCGCAACCGGACGCGGCGCCGCGCCGGCCCTATTTTTCCGGTCTCGCGTGAACATTCGGGCCCGTCCCTTCGTCAACCTTGCTGAAGGGACAAGGTGGCGCGGGGGCGGACCACGAAAAAGGAGCGCGCTCATGAGGAAACGGATCTTCGGGGCTGTGCTGCGGTTGGCGCTGGCCTGGGCCGCCGTCCGGGCGGCCTCCCCCGCCGCGCCGGCCCGGACGGCCGGCGATCTCAAGTCGCCCCTCGAGATCCCCCGCCTGACCCGCGCTCCGAAGATCGACGGCGTCCTCGACAATCCCATCTGGGAGGCCGAGGGCCTGAAGATCGACGCTTTCGTCCAGCTCAGCCCCAAGGAGAACGGGACGCCGACCGAGAGGACCGCGGCCTATCTCGGCCACGACGAGAAGAACCTCTATATCGCCATACGGGCTTTCGATTCCCAGTCTTCCAGGATCCGCTGCTCGATCACCAAGCGCGACGGCTGCCTGGAGGACGACTGGGTCATGGTCATGCTCGACACCTTCAACGAGAAGCGGCGGGCCTTCACCTTCGCCGTCAACCCGGCCGGCGTCCAGATGGACTTCATCCGGGTCGAGGAGGGCGGCAACGACAACATGGACGACAGCTGGGACACCGTTTTCGCCTCCGGCGGCTCGATCGACGGGGAGGGCTACACGGTCGAGATGGCCATCCCCTTCAAGAGCCTGCGCTTCCCGAACGAGGACCTCAAAGCCTGGAACCTGGTCTTTGCCCGCAACCTGCCGCGAACGGGCGAGGTCATCGTGCATCCGACGGTTTCGCGCGACATCCCCGGCCTGCTGTCCAACGGCCGGCCGTTCCTGATGCGCGGGGCCGTCGAGCGCAGCCGCAACGTCGAGGTCATGCCCTTCGTGACCTCGCTCGGGCGGGGCGGGCCGGCGGCCGAGGGGAAGGCGTTCGACTTTCAGCCGGGCGCCAATTTCAAGCTCGGCCTGGCCTCGAACACGACCCTCGACCTGACGGCCAACCCCGATTTCAGCCAGATCGAGGCCGACGAGCCGCAGATCGACTACAACCTCCGCTACGCCCTGCGCTACAACGAGAAGCGGCCCTTCTTCCTCGAGGGCATGGAGATCTTCAACTCGCCGGCGATCGAGACGGTCTACACCCGCCAGATCAACGACCCCAGCTTCGGGGCAAAGATCTCCGGCAAGAGCGGCCGGTTCGCCTACGGCCTGCTCTCGGCCTACGACATGCACCCGGCCGAGAGCCTCTGGGAGATACCGAACGGCGGGGGGGAGACTTCCGGGGCCAAGGCCTTTTCCAATGTCCTCCGGACCAAGGCGGACGTCGGCTCGGGCTCCTACATCGGCTTCACCCTGACCGACAAGGAGCTCGGCGGGGGCAGCTGGAGCCGCCTGGGTGGGATCGACGGCCAGCTCCGGTTCAAGGACCGGGTCTTTTTCAACTTCCAGGCCGTGGCCTCGAGCTCGAGCGCCGCCGGCGAGCGGACCTCGCTCGCGCCCGGCCTTTACGGCGACCTCTGCTACACGACCAGGCATTGGGACGTCGGCGGCTTCTACAAGGCGGTCCACCCCGACTTCCAGGCCTCGCTCGGCTTCGTCAACAGGACCGACTACCGGAGCGCCGGCGGCTACGCCTCCTACACCCTCTATCCCGACAAGAAATACCTCAACCAGGTCCGCTTCCGCGTCCAGGCGGGCGTGCGCGACGGCTACGCCGACAGCGTCACCCAGGACACCTGGATCCGGCCCCAGATCCAATTCCGGCTGACCGAATTCAACCAGGTCTTTGTCCAATACGAGGCGGCGATGGAGCGGTTCGCTGGCGTCGAGTTCCGGAAGCAGAATCTCTCGATCGAATCGCAGTTCACCTTCATCAGCTGGCTGCCCTTGTACTTCTCCTTCCAGACAGGCGACAGCATCAACTACGACCCCGACGACGCTTACCTCGGCGCCAGCAACACGTACGGCGTGTCGCTGACCATCAAGCCCAGCAAGCGGCTCCAGCTGGGGACCGACTTCAGCAAGCAGACGTTCTGGGACCGGGCCGACGGCTCCGGGAACTGGGACTACAACGTCGTCCGCGAGAAGGCGGCCTACCAGTTCAGCCGGACGCTGTCGTTCCGGGCCATCGTCGACTACAACTTCTTCTACGAGAAGGCCTTCGGCAGCCTCCTGGCCAGCTGGGTCCTGCGGCCGGGCACGGTCTTCTTCCTCGGCTTCGACAACAATTACCTCCGCACCTCGTCCGGCCGCTTCCTCCGCGAGAACTGGAACGTCTTCGTCAAGTTCTCCTACTGGTGGCGGCTGTAGGACGGCATCGGCGGCCTTCAGCGCTTCGCGATCCAGCCGGCGATGTCGTCCACGACGTAGGGCGCGACGCTGCCGTGCTTCTCGATGTACTCCGCCGGCGTCAGGGCTCCCTCCCCCTCGTAGAAGAGATGATTGAGCTTGGGATAGAGGCGGAACTCGACGTCCCGCCGCGAGCCCAGGGCGGCCTTCCAGTTGTCGAGGTCGGCCGTCTGGACCTGGTAATCGCGCTCGCCCTGGAGGATGAGCATGGGCGCCTTGACCGACCTGGCAAGCTCGGGCGGGTTGTAGCCGCGGAGGTCGAGCCAGTAGGCCGGCATGGCCCCCAGGAGCCTCGTGGTCGAGCCGCTGTCGGCCGCGGTGAGGGCCTTGATCCTGGCCGCCTGGGCCTTGAGGCCCTCGAGCCTTTTCCTGTCGTCGTCGGACAGGGAGCTCCCGGCCAGGCCGTAAAGGTAAGTCATCTGGCGGATCATCGTGTCCTCGATCGGCCGCGTCAGGCCGGCCAGGATGATGAACCCGGCCGGCTTCAGCGGCCGGCCGGCCAGGGCGATCCTCGGCATCAGGTATCCGCCCAGGCTGTGCCCCAGGATGAACACCCGCCGGCCGTCGAGCCCCGGCGTCTTGCGGAGCAGGGCCGCGGCGGCCAGCGCGTCGTCGACGGTCTCTTCCTTCACGGTCATTGCCGCCTCGATCCTGGGATCGGCCACGATCCTCTTCCCGTGGACCTTGCTGCGCTTGTCGTAGCGGAGGACGGCGATGCCGCGCGAGGCCAGCCCCCAGGCCAGGTCCTTGAAGAGCTTGTTGGGGCCGAGCGTCTCGTCCCGGTCGTTGGGCCCGGAGCCGTGGACGAGCACGATGGCGGGGAAGGGGCCGGCGCCTTTCGGCCTGGTCAGCGTCCCCGGCAGGGCCCACTCGCCCGAGCCGACCGTGACCTCGGTCTCTTCGAATCTGGCCGGATCGGCGTAGGCCGGCGGCTCGTATTTCACCGGCGGCGCCGGCGGCGCGAACTGCAGGCCGGCGATCCGGCCGTCCTTATTGAAAACGACCCGCGCGTCGATCCGGGCCTTTTCGAACTCGCAGGCGACGAAGACGATCTCGTAGCCCTGTTGCTCTTCGCGGCGCGCCGGGCCCTGCTGCTTGAACGCCCCGAGCTGGGCCGGCAGCTGCCTGGCCCACATCGTCTCGAGCTTGTCCGGTCCCAGGGCCTTGAGCATGGTCGCGTCGAAGTCGCGGGCGGCCAGGGCGAAGTCGCCCTTCTCCATGGCCGCCAGGAACTCCCGGGCCTTGACCGTGAGCGCGTCCTCGGCCGGGGCGGGCGCCTGAGCCGGGCGAACGGGGGAGGCCATCGCGGCGGCGACGGATCCCAGGATAATGAACAGGAAGCAGGCTTTTTTCATCCAGACGATCCTCCTTTTGTGCGCAGACGACGTTGGTGTTCGAACGGGGGATGTCCCGCCAAAGCAGTATACTCCCTCCGGACTGCTCGTGAAAATGGAGGTCGGCAAAAGGCAGGTTTGACCCTTTCTGGCTTGGCCTTTCCGGGTCGCCCGCTCTTCGCAGCGGGGGCAGGCCCCGCCGGCGTTCATGGTAGAATAACCGGGTGAGCCTCGATTTTCTCCTGCGCACGCCCGAATTCGCCGACTTGGCCCGGGCCGTCGCCTCGCCGGAGCGGCCGATATCGGTCCACGGCGTCATCGAGCCGGCCAAGGCCTGCGTCCTGGCCTGCCTGGCCAAGACCGCCGGCCGGCCGATCGTCTTCATCCGCGCCGAATCCGCCCCGCTCGGCCAGGCCGAGCAGGACTGCCGCTTCTACCTGCCGCGCCTGGCCCCGGGGGCCGGGCTGGCCACGCTGCCGCCCCTCTCCGAGAACCCTTATTTTGAGGTCCCGCCCGCCCTGGACGCCGTGTCCTCGCGGATGAAGCTCCTCCGCCGCCTCCTGGCGGCCCCGCCCGCGCTCATCGTCACGTCGCTCGGCGGCCTGCTCAAGCCGGTCCCGGGGCCGGAGGACCTGCGCGGCCTCTTCCTCGACCTCGAGGTCGGCGGCGAGGCGGACCACGACGCCCTGCTCGAGACCCTGGCCCGCTACGGCTACACCCGCGAGGACCTCATCGCCTCGCCGGGCGAATACGCCTGGCGCGGCGGCATCGTCGACGTCTTCTCGCCCTGGGAGGCCAACCCGTTCCGCATCGAGCTCGACGGGACGCGCGTCGTCTCGCTCCGCGAGTTCGACATCTCCACCCAGCGGTCCCTCAAGCGCGTCGACCGGCTGACCGTCCCGGGCCTGCGCGAGTTCCCGGCCACGCCGGAGTTCCTCGACGCCTGGAAATCCGCCGCGCACAGGCGCTCCAGGGGCTTCGCCCGCGACCTCGAGGCCAGGGCCGCCGCCTTCGACCGCGGCGACTTCGGGCCGAGCTTCGCCGCCCAGGCCCTGCTCCTGGCCGACCGCTTCGCGCCCGTGACCGACTACCTCCGCGACCCCGTCTTCGTCGTCGACAACCCCGAGGCCGTCGACGGCGAGTGGGACGGCCACGTCAAGGAGCTGCGCGACCAGTGCGCCGACCTCCTGGCCGACGGCGTCTTCGCCCTCGATCCCGAGGCCATCTTCCCGCCCCGCCTCCTGCAGCGCGTCCGGCGGGAAGCCGTCCGGTTCGAGGAGCTCGGCGCCCCCGCCCGCAAGAAGAGCTACGGCTTCTCCTTCCAGCCCGTGCCCCGCTTCGACAACAAGATCCCCTTCTTCCTCCAATATCTCAAGAAGCTCCAGGCCGAGAGCGATCTCTGCTCGATCTACCTCCTGAACGCCGGGACGCGCCAGCGCATGGCCACGCTCCTCCGCGAGAGCGATATCCCCGTCGTCGAGACCGACTCGCCCTTCGCCGTGCCGCCCCGCGACGAGGTCGCCCTGCTCCTCGGCCCCCTGCCGGGCGGCTTCAGCTATCCCCGCGAGAAGCTCGACTTCTTCGCCGAAAAGGACATCTTCACCGAGGAAAAGGTCATCGTCAGCCGGGCCTCGCGCCGGCCCTTCCTCTCCCAGTTCCAGGACCTCCGGGCCGGCGATTTCGTCGTCCACGCCGACTACGGCATCGGCGTCTTCCGCGGCCTGCGGCGGGTCGAGGTCGAGGGCCAGGGCCGCGAGTTCATCGAGCTCCACTACCGCGACGGCGACAAGCTGCTCGTGCCGGTCGAGAACCTCAACCTGGTCCAGAAGTTCTCCCAGGCCGGGGCGGAGCTCCCGCCGCTCGACAAGCTCGGCACGAACTCCTGGGAGAAGACCCGGACCCGGGCCAAGAAGGCCGTCGAGGCCGTGGCCAAGGAGCTGGTCGATCTCTACGCCAAGCGGCGGGCCGTCAAGGGCCACGCCTTCTCCTCGGGCGGGCCGTGGGACGAGGAGTTCGCCAAGACCTTCGAGTACGAGGAGACCGACGACCAGCTCCGCTCGATCCGCGAGATCCGGGCCGACATGGAGGGCCGGGCCTCCATGGACCGCCTCCTCTGCGGCGACGTCGGCTACGGCAAGACCGAGGTGGCCATGCGGGCCGCCTTCAAGGCCGTCATGGACGGCAAGCAGGTCGCCGTGCTCTGCCCGACGACCGTCCTGGCCAGCCAGCACCTGAAGACCTTCCGTGACCGGATGGTCCTCTTCCCGGTCCGCGTCGAGGCCCTGACCCGGCTCCAGTCGCCGCGCGAGCAGAAGGCTCTGCTCGAGGACTGCCGCAAGGGCTTCGTCGACATCCTCATCGGCACGCACCGGATCCTGTCCAAGGACGTCGGCTTCAAGGACCTGGGCCTGCTCATCGTCGACGAGGAGCAGCGCTTCGGGGTCGGCCACAAGGAGAAGATCAAGCAGTTCAAGGCCACGATCGACGTCCTGACCCTGACCGCGACGCCCATCCCGCGGACGCTGAACATGTCGCTCTCGGGCCTGCGCGACATCTCGCTCATCGAGACGCCGCCGCGCGACCGCCTGGCCGTCCACACGGTCGTCACCCCGTTCAACGCCAAGCTCATCGCCGCCGCGGTGCGCCAGGAGATCGGCCGGGGCGGGCAGGTCTATGTCATCCACAACCGCATCGAGGACATCGACAAGGTCGCCGAGATGGTCGTCAAGCTCGTGCCCCAGGCCCGCGTCGTCGCCGTCCACGGCCAGATGGCCGGCCCGGACCTGGAAAAGCGGATGCTCGACTTCGTCGACCGCAGGTACGACGTCCTCGTCTCGACGACCATCATCGAGAACGGCATCGACATTCCGCTCGTCAACACCCTCATCGTCGACCGGGCCGACCTCTACGGCCTGGCCCAGCTCTACCAGCTCCGCGGCCGGGTCGGCCGGTCGGCGCGGCAGGCCTACGCCTACTTCCTCGTCCCGCCCTACATCGAGCTGACCCCGCTCGCCCGCGAGCGCCTGAAGGCGCTCAAGGAGTTCAGCGAGCTCGGCTCGGGCTTCCGCCTGGCCGCCCGCGACCTCGAGATCCGCGGCGCCGGAAACCTCCTCGGCCATCGCCAGCACGGCACGATGGAGGCCGTCGGCTTCGAGTACTACATGCAGCTCCTCGACCAGGCCATCCGCGGGCTTAAGGGCGAGGTCGTCGAGGAGACGAACCCCGAGATCAATCTCAAGGTCGACATCCACGTCCCCGAGGACTACCTGCCCCAGGTCAACCTGCGCCTGAACCTCTACAAGCGGCTGGCCGCGGTCGAGAGCCTGGAGGAGATCGAGGGCATCCGGGCGGAGATCGCCGACCGCTTCGGGCCCGTCCCCGGGCCGATCGAGAACCTGCTGCGCTACGGCGCGCTCAAGCACCTGGCGACGAGGCTGCGCATCCGGTCCATCGACCGGGCCGAGCGCCGGCTGGTGATCAAGTTCCGGCCCGAGACGCCCGTGGACTGGGCCCGGGTCACGCCCCTGCTCAAGAAGCACGCCGGCTCGCTCTCGCCCGAAGGCGTCATGTCTCTGGCCCTGCGGGGGACGACGGAGCGGGACCTCCTCGATGAAACGGTCGGCGTCTTGAAGACGTTATCCAATTGAGATACAATGAATTGATACTAAAAAAGATGTGCGCATACGGCAGGAGCGGTCGGAGCTGGTGGTCCCAGGGGGGGCGTCCGGTCTTCCAGGTCCTGGCCGCGCTGGGCGTCCTGGCCATCCTGGCCCTGTTCGCCTGCGGCCGCGACAAGGGCCGCTCGGCCGTCTCCAAGGTCGCCGGGCTCGTCCAGAGCAAGCTCAGGAGCAGCCAGGTCCTGCGGGTCGAAAAGAACGAGTACGGCAACGCCGATCTCCGGGCCTACCTCGAGGCCGCCGGGGCGGCCGCGCCGGGGCTCCCGGCCGAGTCCCTGAGCCGGCTCTTCGACCGGTTCGTCGACGAGGCGATCCTGCTCGAAGCCGCCCGGCAGCGCGGCGTCTCCCTGAGCGAAGACGAAAAGAAGGAATACCTGGCCAAGCTGGCCATGGGCGTCCTGCCCGAGGCGGGGGCCGGGACGCGGGAGCCGGCGCCGGCCGGGCGCGCCTTCGACCGGCTCCTGATCGAGAAATACACCTACCTCGTCGTGCGCGACGTCCGGGTCGACCCGGCCGAGGTCCACGACTACTACGAGCAGCACAAGAAGGACTTCCTCCACCAGGGACGGGTCCAGGTCTCGCAGATCCTCGTCGACACCGAGCAGAAGGCGGTCTCGATCGTCCGGCGGCTCGAGGGGACGGGGGAGGACGAGTTCCGCAGGATCGCCCGGGCGGAATCGCTCGGCCCCGAGGCGGCCCGCGGCGGCGTCATGGGCGTCTTCGCCCAGGGCGACCTGCCCGCGGACATGGAGAAGGTCATCTTCGCGCTCGACGAGGGCCGGACCAGCCAGGTCGTCGAATCCTCCTACGGCTTCCACGTCTTCAGGCTGGACAAGAAGTATCCGCCCGCCCTCCAGGCCGAGGCCGAGGCGGCGACGGAGATCCAGCAGCGGATCATGGCCCAGAAGATGAAGGACGCCCTGGCCGCCCACCTGGCCGGGCTCAAGGAAACGCTGAGCTGGGAGACGCATCCCGAGAATCTATTCTTCAAGTACCAGAGGTCGGACGAATGAAAAAGATCATCGCAGGTCTGACGTTGGCGGTCGTCCTCGTCGCGGCGCCCGCGCTCTCCGCCCAGGAGGTCGTCGAGGAGATCGTGGCCGTTGTCAACGACGACGTCATCACGCTGTCCGAATTCCGGGCCCAGTTCGAGATGGCCCAATCCGCCCTGCGGGCCCAGGTCCCCGAGGCGCAGCAGGCCCAGGCGGAGGAGGGCCTGCGCAAGGAGTTCCTCAACTCCCTGATCACCCAGATCCTGCTGCTGCAGAAGGCCAAGGAGCTCGGCCTGAACGTCCAGGAGCAGCTCAAGGCGGCCGTCGAGAGGATCAAGCAGGACAACAACATCACCTCGGACGCCGACCTGCGCCGGGCCCTCGAGCAGCAGGGCGTTTCCTACGAGGCCTGGCTCCGCCAATACGAGGAGAACATCCTGCGGGACGCCGTCGTTTACACGGAGGTCCGGCGATCCATCGCGCTCGGGGATTCTGAGGTCGTCCAGTACTACAAGAAGAACCCGGACGAGTTCACGGTGCCGACGGAGTACAAGCTCAACGCCATCTACCTCGCGGGCGAGGGCCGGACGGCCGAGGCGGCCGAGTCACAGAAAGCCGCGGTCGACGCCAAGCTCAGGTCGGGCGCGGCCTTCGCCGACGCCGCCACGGAGCTGTCCGACCCGCCGATGAAGGAGGCCAAGGGCGAGCTGGGGACGTTCAAGGCCGGCGAGCTCGAGCCGGCCCTCGAATCGGCCGTGGACAAGCTCAAGGCCGGCGAGACCAGCGGCTGGATCAACAGCAAGAACGGCTGGTACCTGCTCCAGCTCGTGGAGAAAAAGGACAGCCGCCTGAAGTCGTTCGAGGAATCCCGCAGCGAGGTCGAGCAGAAGCTCTTCGCCCAGAAGTCGTCCGTCAAGGAAGCGGCCTATCTCAAGGATCTCCGCGAGAAGAGCTACGTCAAGATTCTCAACGACCCGTTCGCTCCCGGCAAATAGCGGAGCCTTATCTTTCCTCGCAGACCAGCACGGCGGCGGCGACGGCCGTCGTCCACAGCCCCTTCTGGCCCCTCGCGCCCTGCGTGACGCTCCGCGTCTTGAGCGACAGGCCGTTGGAGATCCGGAAGGTCCCGGCGGTCTTGGCCCGTCCTGGCGCCCGGAGCTTCTGCCCGAGCTTGGTGGCCAGCATCTCGGCGGCCAGGTACTCGCAGTGGAGCGAGGTCTCCCGGGCTGACCTCCCGCTGTCGGAGTGTTCGGCGAGATAGCCGTAGCGCGACGGGTCGTCGGGCACGGCCATGCCGATCGAGGCCGTGACGAGCTCGCCCGGATCCTCGGTCGCGTTCTCGCTGAGGACGACGAACAGGATCTGGCCTTCCCTGAGCAGCTTCAGGCCCGCCGCCTTGCCGACGTAGCGGCAGTGGGGCGGGTAGATGCTCGAGACGCGGACGAGGTTGTACGGGGCGATGCCCGCTTCGCGCAGGGCCTTCTCGAAGCTGACGAGCTTCTCCCCGTGGCGGCCCAGGCCGCGGACGAGGAAAACCCTGGTCGGAACGAGCGCTCCCATGTCACTTCTTCGGCTCGACGGGTTCCGGTTCCTTGAAGTCGATGTCCCGGGAGACGTCGTAGACGCCGAGAAGGACAGGGGTCGACCCCTTGGAGATGGCGAACAGGCGGACGAAGGCCGGCTTCCATTCGGGGTTGTCGCGGATGCCGGCCAGGTTCTTGCCGTCGACGCCGAGGTTGCTCCTGAGGACGATCAGGTCGCTCGTGCCGCCGGGCGGGACGGCCTTGCCCCGGATGGCGGCCTTGAAGGAATCGCCGAAGTTCTCCGGATCGCCCTTGAACTGATAGACGGCGTTGAAGTTGACGTAGGTCATGGGCTTCTGGCCGATGTTCTTGACGCGGAACGTGATCTGGGGGACGAGGATGAGCCTCGGCGGCCAGGGCTGGTAATATTTCGAGACCCAGGCGGACGAATAGTCGACGATCTCGATCGAGCTCTTCAGCTCCTCGCTCGACGTCGTCTTGCAGGCCGGCAGGGCCGTCAGGGCCAGGGCCGCGAGGACGAGGATGGACGGGGCTATTCTCTTCATGAGGCTCCTCCTCTCTAACGACTGTATATTAGCGGACCCGGGGCGATCACGCAACAACGGGCCGGCCGGGGCCGGCCCTAGCGGACGAGCTTCGAGACGGGAACGAATTCGAGGCCGTAGGCGTCGACGAGGTACAGGCTCGACTTGAGGACGGCCAGGGTTTCGGGAAAGGGATGGCAGATGCCGACCGCCCGGCCCTTCTTGCGGGCCTTCTGGAGCAGCTCGACGAGCCGGCCGCGGATGCGGCCGCGGTCCTCGTCGGCGTCAAGGAAGACATCCCGCTGGGCCGCCGGGATGCCCATCCGGCGCGCTTCTTCCAGGGCCACGGTCTTGGCCGTCGTCCGGCTGTCGACGAAGAACAGCCCGCGCTCCCTGATCGGCTTCAGGACCGCCCGCATCAGGTCCCGCTCGGCCGTGAAGCGCGAGCCCATGTGATTGTTCGTGCCCGCGGCGAAAGGGACGCGGTCGCAGCAGGCCTCGAAGGCGGCGACGATCGCGGGCTCGGTCATCATGGCCATGATCAGGCCCTCGGTATTGGCCATGGCCTCGTGGTTGTTGACCGACTCGAGCGGGAGGTGGAGCAGGACCTCGAGGCCCTTCTCGTGGGCCATCCGGGCCGTCTCGCCGGCCTGGGCCCCGTAGGGGAGGACCGAGATCGTGATCGGCCGCCCCAGGGCCGCGAGCTCGTCCAGCGTCTCAAGGCTGTTGCCCATGTCGTCCATGATCAGGGCGACTTGGCCGCGCGGCGCGCGCTTCGCGGCCGGCTCTTTCGCGGCGGCCGGGACGGGCGGCGGTTGGGCCGGCGGTCCGGCCGGCAGGACGAAGGAGATGGCCGCCTCCTCCCTGGCCGGCCGGCGCAGGGTCCAGAGGATCTCCGTCCGGCCCTCGCCGGGGCTGCGCTTCTTGTCGAGGACGCGGAGGCCCTGGGCCCCGAGGGCCTTTTCGACAGCGGGGCCGAGCGACTCGTAGAGCTCGGCCGGGATCTCGACCTCGAAGAGCGGCCGGCCCTTGGGCCCCTTGAGCTGCAGGACCGAATCATCGGACACGCCCGCCGCGGCCAGCGTCGCGGCGATGACCTCGTCGAGGGCCCGGACCGCGACCGGGCCGGGCGCGGGGGCCTTAACGGCCTTGCCGGCCGCCTCCCGGGCGGGCCCCGCGCCGCTGCGCGCGGCGGCCGCCCCGGCCGGGCCGCCGAAGAGGTAGGAACGATCGCCCCGGCGGGAGTTCAGGTAATCGAGCGAGATCGTCGCGGCGAGCGCCGCCCCCGCCAGGACGGCCGTGAGCAGGGTGAAGGCCGGCCAGGCTTGGCGACCTTTGGGCAGTAGCCTCTTCGTCATCCGTCGTCAGAGCTTGGGCAGAAGAGGCAGGGTCTTCTCGAGGTACGTTTTGTCGTTGAGCGTGTCGGCCGGGATGGCCGCGTCCGGCACCAGGCCGTCGTTCCAGATCTTGCGGCCGGACGGCAGCTGGAAGACGCCCGCGGTCAGCAGCACGGCGCTGTCGTCCTTGAGCGGGAAGAGGGTCGTCCGGCCGACCAGTCCCGGGGTCTCAAAGCCGACGATCCGGGCCTTGCGCACCTCCTGGAGGAGCCCGGCGGCGAGCTCGGCCGGACCGGCCGTGCCGGCATCGGTCCAGACGACCAGGGGGATCGTTCCGAGCTCGGCCTCGCCCGGGCACGAAACGGGCTCACTGGCCCCGTCGCGCCCCTCGAAGCGGCCCGCGTCGGCGGCCTTGACGAACAGGTTGACGAGCTTGGCGGCCTCGGCGGTCTCGCCGTCCTGGCAGCCCCGCAGATCGAGGACGAGCGGCGCCCTGCGGGCCTTGAACGCCGGGACCACGTCGCGCCCGACCGCGGCGGCCAGGCCGTCATCGAAGCGGTGGACGCGCAGCCGCGCCGGCTGGCCGGCCGCCCGGATGAAGGTGAACGGCGCCGGGAAGAGCCGGGCCCGGGCCACGGACAGGTTGTGGGTGTCGTTGCCCCGGAGCACGCGGATGTCGACCGGCCGTTCGTCCGTTCCCCGCAGCATGATCTTGACCTCGACCAGGCTCATGTCCAGCGTGCTCCGGCCGCCGATGGCGGTGATGAGGTCGCCCAGCTGGGCCCCGGCGGCCTGGGCCGGGGAATTGTCGGCGACGGCCACGACCTGGGGGAAGGCGGCGTAACGCTTGAGGACGACGAGGCCCGTCTCGGCCTGCCGGCCCGGCAGCGCCCTGTAGCCCTCGACGAGGTCCTTGGAGAGATAGGCCGAGAGCGGGTCCAGCGAGTTGACCAGGCCGCGGAAGGTCCCTTCGGCCGTCTGGAGGGGATCCCGCTCCTCGAGGTAATCGTTGCGGATGTGGCTCATCAGGGTGTCGAGAAGCTCGAATCCCCGGGGCGATGTCGTGGCGTGGCCGCGCGACAGGTACCCCATCTCGAGGACAAAGAACAAGGCCGCGGCCAGGGCGGCCGCCCAAAGGAACCAGCGGTATCTCGGAACCTTCATGGCAGGTTGAACATCCATTTTATCATCTCCGCTTCAGCCATTGCAAGGGATCGAGGGCCTTGGTCTTGTAGCGGATCTCGAAATAGAGGCACTCGCCCTTGAGGGACCCGGTGTCCCCGACCACGGCCACGGGCTGGCCGGCCCGGACCATGTCGCCGGCCGCCGCCAGGAACTCCGAACAGTGCCCGTAAAGCGAGTAATAGCTCATGCCGTGGTCGACGATGAGGAGGTTGCCGTAGCCCTGGAAATAGTCGGCATAGACGACCTTGCCCGGGTGGACGGCCAGGATAAGGGACTTGTCCCGGCCGGGCGCGATCTCGACGCCCTTGTTCATGACGACCGTGTTGAAATTCGGGTTCTTCTCGAAGCCGAACGCGGTGACGACCCGGCCCTCCAGGGGCCAGGGCAGCCGGCCCCGCCGCTCGTAGAGCGGGACCCAGGCGGGCGGCAGGACCCACTCCTGGCTGGCGATCTTGGCCATGAGCTTCTGGAGCTCCTCGGCGCTGTCCGCGAGCTCCCTGAGGGTCTGCTGGTACGTCGTCCGGTTCTTGCGGATCTCCTCGACCAGGGTCGCGCTCTTGCGGGCCTCGGTGTCGAGCTCCTGGCGCTTGAGCTTGGCGGCCCGGGCCGTGGCTGCCAGGTCCGTCTGCTTGCTCTCGAGGGCCGACTCGGCCGACCGCAGCTCGTCGAGGGAAGCCTGGTACTCCGCGACGACCTTGTCCTGGCCGCGGGCCAGGAACGACAGGTGCTTGCTCTCGGACGCGTAGGTCTCGATGTTCCGGGCCTGCAGGAGGACCTGGAAGAAGTCGACGCGGCCGAACTTGTAGAGCGTCACCAGCGTCCGGTCGAGGGACTCCCGCTGCAGGCCGACCTTGGCCCGGATGGCGCGGATGTTCTCCTGGATGACGGCCAAGTCGGCCCGGCCGCGCTCCAGCTCGACGTTCAGCGCGGCCAGCTCCCGCTCGACGATGCCCTTGTTGAGGTTGATCCGGGCCAGGGACGTCAGGACGGTCGTTTCCTGCCTGGTCTCGGCCTCGAGGCGGGCCCGGAGGTCCCGGATCTGCCCGTTGATGCGGGCCAGGCGCTGCTCGAAATCCTGCGTCTCCCCGGGCGGGGCCGCCGCCGTCCCGGCCTGTGCGGCGCCGCCGCGGGACGATTGGGCCGGGGCCAGGGGAGCGCAGGGGAGGAGGAGCGCCGAGGCCAGGGCCAGGAAGAGGACCGGGACCGGCGCGCGGACGCTTCGCATCCTTTATTTTATAGCATAAAAACGGCCCGGGCGGCGCGCTCTTGAAGCGCTCTTGGAGGCCCGGCCGGTTTGGGCTATAGTACGGGCATGATCGATCCCATACGGGGGCGGGGCGGTTTCCCGGAGGACGCCGAGGCCATCTGGCGGGCCGCGTTGGAGTCGGTCGATCCGTGGCGGCTCGTCCGCGAGAGCGTCGCGCGGCAAGGGGAGATCCTGCGGATCAGGGACAAGGAATTCGACCTGGGGGCGGCCGAGAACGTCTACATCATCTCGTTCGGCAAGGCCGCAGCGGCCATGGGCGAGGCCCTGGCCGGCATCCTCGACGAAAAGTTGACCGCGGGCCTCGTCGTCGTGCCCTGGCCGGCCGGCCAGGAGGCGTCCCGTCTCGAGTACCTGGAAGCCGCCCACCCCATCCCGGACGCGCGGAGCGTCGAGGCGGCCCGGCGGGCCCTCGAGTTCGCGGCCCGGGCCGGCGAGAGGGACATCGTCTTCGTCTGCATCTCCGGCGGCGGCTCGTCCCTCCTGGCCCTGCCGCCCGAGGGCATCGCGCTCGAGAAGAAGCGCAAGCTGACCGAGGACCTGCTCCGGGCCGGCGCGACCATCCAGGAGATAAACGTCGTCCGCAAGCATCTTTCGGAGATCAAGGGCGGGCAGCTGGCCCGGGCGGCCTTCCCGGCGGCGGTCGTCACCCTGGCCATCTCCGACGTGGTCGGGGACGACCTCGGCACGATCGCCTCGGGGCCGACGCACTGGGACAACTCGACCTTCGCCGACGCCCGGGCCGTCCTCGAGCGCTGCGGGCTCTGGGACGGGGCCTCGGCCATGGTCCGGGCCCGCATCGAGGACGGCGAGCGCGGCCGGGTCCCGGAGACGCTCAAGGAGCGCGACCCGGCCTTCGACCGGGTCTCGAGCTTCGTCATCGGCGACAACATGACCGCCCTGCGCGCCGCCAAGCACGAAGCGGAGAAGCTGGGCTTCGAGGCCGTCTTCCTGTCGGCCGGCGACGGCGGGGAGGCCCGGAAGACGGCCGCCGGCTACGCCGCGTTCCTGGCCGAGCTGGCCTGTTCGGCGTCCAGCCTGCCGCGCCCGCTCTGCCTTCTGGCCGGCGGCGAGCTGACCGTCACGGTCAAGGGGCGCGGCCGGGGCGGCCGCAACATGGAGTTCGTCCTGGCCTCGCTGGCCGACCTGGAGAAGGCCGGGGTCGAGGGGCTCGACTGGCTCATCCTGAGCATCGGCACGGACGGCATCGACGGTCCGACCGACGCGGCCGGGGCCTGGGCCGACCCGCGGACCGTCCGGACGGCCCGCGCCCTGGGCCTCAATCCGGCCGAATACCTCGACGACAACGATTCCTACGGCTTCTTCAAGCAGACGGGGAGCCTGATCGTCACCGGCCCGACCGGGACGAACGTCATGGACCTCCGCGTCTTCCTGCTCCGGGCCGCCTGACGGCGGCCCGAACGCGCCGGCCGCTTGCTTTTTTCCGTTAAACGGCTATAATATAGTCAAGTTTTCTTGCGCCGGCTGGAGAAAACTTCAACCCCATGAAATACTCCATTTTCCCCCTTTTCTGCTGTTAAAAAAAACAGCCGGCACTTGTCCGTTGCGCCCCCGTTTCCGCCGCGAAATATTTTCCTTGCTTTTTGCCCGCGCCTTTTAATAGAATGGCATCGGCTCTCTTTCGCCGGCTGGAGAGGGCTCCCTCAATTTTCCAATCATCACCCCCCTTTTGCTGACCTCAGCCGGCACTTCCTCCGCCGCTTTGCCGGCCCCGACGATTGTGCTATCATACTGAAAATCCCCGCGCGCGGAGACCACGATGGGCAAAGTCGATTGGAAGAAGGAACTCGCCAACCACTTCGAGAACGTCCGGGTCATTGAGCTCTGCCAGGCCGAGACGGTCGCCCAGTTCGACCAGTTCTGCGAGTTCATCGCCGAGCCGGCCTTCGAGGCCCTGACCGACGAGCTCGGCCAGTACAAGATCAAATCCGCGCACGTCAAGACCAAGGGCCGCAGCATCCGCTTCGCCATCTGCTTCCCCGGCCTGAAGGACGAGCAGTTCCACTACCGCATCGCCCTGCCCAAGAATTCCGTCGAGCTGCGGCTCAAGCTCCAGATCCGGACCCGCCAGACCCCCAAGGCTGAATATCAGACGACGGACGAGGATTTCATGCCCGGGTTGTTCCCCTTCAAGGTGCTGCGGATGGACAAGGACGAGGTCATCGCCGACGTCGTCAAGCACTACACGACGTTCTGCTACAAGGCGCTGACGTCGCCGGACTGAGCGACCGCCCCGCGCCCCTTCTTCACCTTCTTTTCCGCGACCGGCGACTCGCCCAGGACGGCGGCCAGACCGGCGGCGGCGACCATGAGCCCGGCCAGGAGAAGGAGCGGCCTGGTCATGGATCCGGTCGCCCGGTCCTTGAGCGCGTCCAGGCCGACGATGAAGAGGACGCCCGAGACCTGGCCCATCAGGATGAGCAGGCTGTTCGACGTGCCCTCCGGGGCCGGATAGGTGATCTCGGCCGCGTACTGGAAGGCGATGGGGCCGGCGCTCAGCAGGAAGAACCCGAAGGCGAACCCCGACAGGAACAGCAGCCAGGCCGCGGTGGCATAGGTCATTCCCAGGAGGCCGGGAAGGAGGCCGACGAGCGCCAGGACGATGAACGGCTTACGCCGCCGGACGCCGTCCGAAACGAGGGGTATGACGATCGCGCCGGCGATGCCTCCGGCCAGCATCAGGGCGCCGAGAACGCCGGCCTGGGAGATCGTGAAGCCCCGCGGCCGGACGATGTTCTCGACCCAGGTCGAGACGCCGTTGAAGAGGCCCAGGCCGACGAAGAAGACGGCCAGGAGCAGCAGGAAGTCGCGCTGCCGCAGCATCGATCGGAGGCCGTCGAGCATCAAGGCGCGCTCGTCGGGGCCGGGCGGCGTCGGCGGATGCTCGCGGGCCACGGCGAGGAACAGGATCGCGGCGGCGGCCATGGCCGCTCCGTAAACGAGGAGCAGGCCCTTCATCCCCGAACGCAGGAAGAGATAGGGGGATAGGAGCATGGCCGCCAGGGGGCCGGCGTAAAGCGCCAGCGTCCCCAGCCCGGCCGCCGTCGCCCGCTCGCGGGCCGGGAACCAGCGCGCGGCGACCTTGGTGATGGCCCCGATCACGAGCGGCTGGCCGAGGGCGATCCCGACCTGGGCGGCCAGGACGACCGTGTAGTTGGAGGCGAAGAAGCCGCGCAGGAGGGCGAAGACGGCCGAGATGACGGCCCCGAGCCCGGCCGCGGCCTTGAATCCCCACGTGTCGATGGCCCAGGCCGCGGGGATCGCGGCCAGGATATACACGATCATGAAGACCATGGACAGGAGCCCGATCATCAGGTCGGACCGCCCGTAGAACGCGGCGGCCGGGCCGGTGATGGGCGCGAACGTGAGCCAGAGGACCTGGGTCATCGCGGCCATGACCACGAAAACGGCGAGCACGGACCAGCGGGACCGGTAAACCTTGATCGTCTCAGCTTCCATGGGGCGGGCCTCCTTGGCCTGACGGCCCTTTTGCGTGGACGGGCCGCCGGCGAGGATCGTGCGTTCCGGGAAACGGTTGCTTTTCGCGGACGACTATAGGTCCGGCGGCGGGCTCGTGTCAACAGGAAGCAGAAGGCCCCTGCGGCGGCTTGGGAGGCTTGGGCGGCTTGGGCGGCTTGGCCCACTTGCCGGGCTTCCAGACCCAGCGCGCGCCGACCCGGCTCCAGGTCCCCGGGACCCAGATCCTGTTCGGCTTGCCCTTGACCCAGCGGCCCTCGACCCATTCATAGTTGATGCCGGTCCATTTCCAGAAGCCGGAGATCCAGACATAGTCGGCGGCCGGCCGGAGCGTCGGGGCTTCGGTCCGGGGCGGGGGAGGCCCGACCCGCGGCTGGTTGTCGGCCAGGCCCGCGGCCGCGGCGACAAAAAGGACGGCCAGAACGGCGCAGACGGTCTTTCCCATCGCGTCCTCCACCTGTTCGATCACCTGTTTAGTCGCCGGAGGGGAGCGAAAATCGGCTACTTCACCGAGTTGATGACCTCGAGAACCTTCAGGAGGTAGCCGTAGCTCGGACGGTCGACCGTGTTCTGGCCGATGTACTTGAACTGGAGGACGCCGTTGGCGTCGATGATGTAGACGCTGGGGATGTTCTGGGCGGCCTTGCCGCCGCCCCACTCGGTCCGGAAGAGGTCCAGCCGCTTGGAAAGCGTCTCCTCGCCGTCGACCAGGATCGGGAACGGCGTCAGGATCGCGCCCTTCTCGAGCGAATAGTCGCCGGGGAAGAGCTGGCGGAAGCGGTCCATGCGGGCCCGGCCCTTCTCGTCGAGCAGGGACGGATCGGCGGGGTTTTTCGTGGCCCGGATCATCTCGAGCTGGCCCGGCAGGGCCTCGAGCCAGGCCTTGATGACGTCCCGGGGATAGGGGAAGACGACCAGGATCTCGACGTTGTACTTCTCCCGGATCCTTTGCGCCTTCTCGAGTTCGGCCAGCTCGACATAGCGGTAGTTGCAGATCGTGCACCAATAGTTCTCGGCCGCCCAGCCCCGGGGAAAGAGGAGGAGGACGTTCTTGCCGCGCAGCGACGACAGCGTCAGCGCGCCGCCCTGATAGACGGGGAGCGTGAAATCCGACATGGGTTGTCCGACGACGGCCGGCTGGGGCCGGGGCTCGACGCCCGGAGCGGGCTGGGCTTGGCCGGCCGTCGCTTTCGGCCGGGGCTTGAAGACCGTCTCCTGCGCCGCGGCTCGGCCTTTGAATAGGATGATCATCGCGGCGACGGCCAGGACGATCAGGGCGACGACGAGGACGGCGGCTCTTTTTCTGCTGACCATGGGTGGGCCTCCTTTCGGGGAACGCCCCTATTAAAGAGGACCCGCCCGGCGGAGTCAAGCGCGGCGGAGCCGGGCTTCTTCGCCGGGGGCAGGATCAAGGGGCCGCACGACCCCCGAGGCCGAACGGACGATGATCCCCGCGGCCCGGTCTTTCAGTTCGGCCGGGCCGCGGGGAAACGGGAATGCGCCGGGAAATCAGAAGCGGAAATGGATGCCGGCCTGGATGCTGAAGCCGCTGAGGTCGATCTTGGGCTCTTGGACGGGGTCCGTCGCGGCGGGAGGGGTATTCGAAACCACGAACAGGCTGGCCATGCCCCCGGATTCGGGGATCGTTAAGTGTGCGCCTTGGCTAACGCAACCATTACAAAATAAATAAAATACGTTCGTTCCCGAAGCAGGCCTTCAGCTTTGGATACTGGTTTTTGCCCGCAAAAACCGGTTTTTGTACCGGCGAGCCGGACGGGCACGGCCGAGACGACCGGCTTGCCGGTGACGATCAGCGACTCCGTTCCGACCATGGTCGTCATGGTCGAGGACCGCGGGGACCTCAGGCAGCCGGCGCCCGCGCCGATGCCGATCCAGGGGGCGATCTGATAGATGACGTCGCCGCCGAAATCATAGCCGCCGTGCATCGGCTTGTAGCCGCCCGTGGTGGCAAACCCGCCGTCGGCCGCGTAGAGCTTAAGCATCTCGAACAGGCCGTCCGCTCCCGCATTGATGTCTTTCGCGGCAAGATAGCTGATAAATCGAGCCTTGCTGATAAATCGAGCCTTGGCTAACGTATCAGGCAATAATTAATAAGGATACAGCTGTTCCGGCAGGAGCCCTTCAGCTTTAGATCCGGTTTTTCGCCCGTAAAAAGAACGGATCTTCTTACCGACATAAGAAACGGAAAAATGGCCAAAAAAGAGCCGATTCAAACTGATTACCGGCCTGCCCAGATGTGCTAACTCATTTGGTGACAGCAAAATGCGTTAGCCAAGGCGAACATTGACAGACTGACGACCGAGGGCCATTATGATAACGGAGTAGGAGTAACGGAGGCCCGGCATGAGCGCGAGCGTCGGAAGGGCGCGAACAATGGAGAACCTCCGGATGCTGGCCGCCGTCCTGTCCGCGGTCAGCCTGGCGGCGGCCTGCTCGGTCTACAAGTTCAAGGACATGGACGGCCGGGCCCTGGCCGCCAAGGGCCGGCGCGGGAAGATCATCAGCGTGCAGACGGCCGACGAGAGCATCACCTTCGCGGCCAGCGATCCGCCCGCAGTCAAGAACGGGGCGTTGGTCGGCAACCTGCATCTGACCTACACCATCGACCCGCTCGATATCGCCGATATCACCGGCGGCGGGACCGGTCCGAAGGTCGTGCTGAAAGACGGCAGCCGCTTCCGGGTCGTCTCCAGCCGGGCCGAAGGCGACAAGATCAAGTGTCAGGCGGTCAAGGTCAGGTGGATCCCCCTCGACCGGATCATGCGGGCCAGGGTCCGGAAGATCAACGGACCGGCCTCGGTCCTCAAGGCGCTTGCCGGCGTCGTCGTCTTCGTGGGCGTTTTTGCCATCGACGCCGTGTTCCCCGGCGAGGATGAGGACGCCCTCGCCACGGAAGTCGAAGCCACGGTCGATGTGCTCAACTGGATGTTCAAGTCCGAAGGGGGCGGCGCGAACGGGAAGATAGGCCGCCGGGGGTCCAACGCCGCGCTCTTGGAAATGGACAAATCGTACGACACGGCCGCGGAAACGGAGTTCTGGGCCATGGAATGGACGCCCGTCGATGCCGCGCCGGACGCGGACGGCAAGCTCCGGATCCGGCTCGGCAATCCGTCCGGCGTGACGCGGGGGGTCGATGAAGCCAAGCTCGTCGTCGTCGACCATGCCCCCGGGGTGGGCGTCTTCCCCGACGTTCGTGGGGCCATGCGCGGCTGTGCCGCCCCCGTCGCCCCCGAAACGGCCACGGCCAGGAACGGCCGGGACATCAAGAATCTCGTCTCGGCCCGGGACGGCGTCTTCTGGCGGACTGCCGACGGGGAGGCGGCGCCGGCCGCGGCGCCGCCGTCACGGGACGAGATCACGCTCTCGTTCCCCCGGCCGAAGGACGCCCGCCGAGCGAAGCTCATTGTCGCCGCCGCGAATTCTTCATGGCGCGCCGAATTCGCCCGAGAGGTCAAGGCCCGGCTGGCCGCTTCGCCCGCCCCGTCTCCGCCGGCCCCGTCTCCGGGCCAGGCCGATCATAACGATCATAAGAAGAGGAAGAATGACAAGGATAAGGGTCAGGCGCCGCTACCATCGCGGCCACAGCGGCTCCCGCAGTCCCTGCGGCCCGGCTACGAGGAATGGGAGTACGGCCGCGTCCGGGTCCAGCTGCTGACAGCCTTCGGCTGGCAGACCGGGCAGGCGCTCTTGGCCGGCGGGCCGCTTCCCGCCGGCGACATGATCTATAACCTCGACCTGGACGACATCGGCACCGACAAGGTTTGGCTCAAGCTCTCCCCGCCGGCCAGATACTGGCTCGTCGACCGCCTGGCCCTCGATTTCGGCGCGGACGGCCCCGTCGAGCGGACGGACATTGACGCCGGGGACGTGGACGGCCCGGACGCGGCCGAGGTTCTGCTGGCGCTTGCGGCCGAGGACGGCACCACATTCCTCATCGGGCCCGAGGACCAGCCCGCCCTCCTGACCTTCACCCTGCCCCCGCCCAAAGGGGGCCTGGAACGGACCCTCTTCCTCCGCACCGTCAGCTGCTATGCGACGCCCCCGGCCGCCCGGACAGATAAATAGTGTATGATGGAGGGGATGAACAAGCTGCGCAGAACCCTCCTGGCCATCCTTTCGGTCCTGCTGGTCCTTTCGGTCCTGGCGCCCTTCTCGGCCGCCCAGACCTCCGCGCCCGCCGCCTCGCCCGCCATCGCCCCGGCGGCCGCCCAGACCGACCTCTACGCCCTCGACCAGAAGATCCCGGTCGATCCCCGCATCACGGTCGGCCGTCTCCCCAACGGCCTCCGCTACTGGATCCGCGAGAACCGGGAGCCGAAGAACCGGGCCGAGCTGCGCCTGGTCGTCCAGGCCGGCTCCGTCCTCGAGGACGAGGACCAGCGCGGCCTGGCCCACGTCGTCGAGCACCTGGCCTTCAACGGCACGACCCATTTCCCCAAGCAGAAACTGGTCGATTTCATGGAATCGATCGGCATGCGCTTCGGCTCCGACCTCAACGCCTTCACCGGCTTCGACCAGACGATCTACATGCTCCAGATCCCGATGGATTCGCCGGCCGTCCTCGACAACGCCTTCCTCATCCTCGAGGACTGGGCCCACAACGTGACCTTCGACCCCAAGGCCGTTGACAAGGAGCGCGGCATCATCCTGGAGGAGTGGCGGCTCGGCCAGGGCGCCGACGCCCGCATCCGTGACAAGCAGATCCCCATCCTGCTGGCCGGCTCGCGCTACGCCGAGCGCCTTCCCGACGGGAAGCCCGAGATCATCGCCAACTTCTCCTACGACACCCTCAAGCGCTTTTATCGGACCTGGTACCGGCCGGACCTGATGGCCGTCATCGCCGTGGGCGATTTCGACCGGGCCCGGATCGAGGACCAGATCAAGAAGCACTTCGGGCCGCTCGCGACGCCGCCCGGCGCCCCGCCGCGCCCCGAGTACCCCGTGCCGGACCACGACGGCACGCTCTTCGCCCTGGCCCCCGACAAGGAGGCTTCCCGGAGCGTCGTGGCCGTATACCACAAGCTTCCGGCCGCCGACCAGAGCACCGTCGGGGCCTACCGCCGCATGCTGGTCGAGCGGCTGTTCAACGACATGATCAACGAGCGGCTGGCCGAGATCGCCCAGAAGCCCGATCCGCCGTTCCTCGGCGCCGCCTCCAGCCGCGGCCGCTTCGTCGGCTCCAAGGACGCCTACGCCCTCTCGGCGCTCGTCGTCGACGGCGGCATCCCGCGCGGCCTCCGGGCACTCTACGCGGAAGGCGAGCGGGTGGCCCGCTTCGGGTTCACCGCGACCGAGCTCGAGCGCCGGAAGGCCGCGGCCTTCCGCTACTTCGAGCGGGCCCTGGCCGAGAAGGAGACCGAAGACTCGAGCTCCTACGCCGAGGAGTTCACCCGGGCCTTCCTCGAGGGCGAGCCGACGCCCGGCATCCAGTACGAATACAACCTGCACAAGCAGTTCCTGCCCGGCATCACCCTCGACGAGGTAAACGCCCTGGCCCGCGAGTGGATGACCGACCGCAACCGCGTGGTCATGGCCAGCTTCCCGGACAAGCCCTCCGTCCCGGTCCCGACCGAGGCCGGCCTGCGGGCCGTTCTCGAGGAGGTCAAGGCCCAGCCGCTCACGGCCTACGAAGACACGGCGACCGACGCGCCGCTCATCGCCCAGGAGCCGGCTCCCGGGACGATCACGGCCCGCCGCGAGATCCCCGCGGCCGGCGTCATCGAGTGGACGCTCTCCAACGGCGCCCGCGTCGTCCTGAAGCCCACGACCTTCAAGGAGGACGAGATCCTCTTCCGGGCCACGAGCGCGGGCGGCGTTTCGCTCGCCGACGACCGGAACCTCATCGCCGCCAACACGGCCGACCAGGTCGTGCCCGCCGGCGGCCTCGGCGCGTTCAGCGCCGTCGACCTGGAGAAGAAGCTGGCCGGCAAGGCCGTCGGCATCGATCCGTCGATCGGCGAGCTCGAGGAGGGCGTGTCGGGCAGCGCCTCGCCCCGCGACGCGGAGACGCTCTTCCAGCTCGTTTACCTGACCTTCACCGCGCCGCGGCCGGACCCCGTCGTCTTCGAGGTCTTCAAGTCCCACCTGAAGAGCGTCCTCGAGAACCGGACCAAGAGCCCGGAGACCGTGTTCTCGGACACCCTGCGGACGACACTGCAGCGGGACCAGCCCCGGTTCCGGCCGATGACCGTGGACGAGATCCCGCAGATGGACCTCCAGAAGTCCCTGGCTTTCTACCGCGACCGCTTCGCCGACGCGAGCGATTTCACGTTCGTCATCGTCGGCAACCTGGACCTGGCGAAGATCGAGCCGCTCGTCTGCCGCTACCTGGCCTCGCTGCCGTCGCTCCACCGGACGGAGACCTGGAAGGACTGGCGCGTGGCGCCGCCCGAGGGCGTGGTCAAGCGGACGGTCGAGAAGGGCGTCGAGCCCAAGAGCCTGACGGCCATCGTCTTCTCGGGGGATTTCCGCGACGACGCCGCGGGCCGGCTCAATATCCGGGCCGCCGCCCACGTGCTCGAGACGCGCCTGCGGAAGCTCCTGCGCGAGACCCTGAGCGGCACCTACGACGTCAGCGTCCGGCCCTCGTACGGCCGGATCCCGCGGCCGGAGTTCCGGATGTCGATCGACCTGGGCACCGACCCGGCCCGGATGGACGAGATGACCCGGGCCATCTTCGCCGAGATCCGGAAGCTGCAGAAGAAGGGGCCCGCCGCGGCCGAGGTCGCCGAGGACCGCCTGGCCGAGTCGCGCGATTACGAGACGGCCAGCCGCCAGAACGGCTGGTGGCTCGACGAGCTCGTCGAGTGCAGCCGGCTGGGCACGGACCCGGCCGGGATCCTGCGCTTCCCCGAGTCGTTGAAGCTCCTGACGACGGGCTCGGTCAAGGCCGCGGCGAAGACGTATTTCGACACCAAGCGCTACGTCCAGGTCACGTTGTATCCGGAGAAGAAGTAGCCCGGGGCGCCGTCCGCTCCGGCTCTCGGCCGCGGCGGCGCGCATTATTGACCGCCGTCAAGGCTTTCCGATATGATGCCGGCCATGTCACCCTTCGCCCCTGCCGGCCAATCCCGCCGCCCCCGCACCGCGCCGCGCACGGCGCTTCTCGGCGCCCTCCTGGCCCTCCTTTCGGCCGCTGCCGTTCCCCTGCCGGCCGCCGCGCCCCCGCCCCCGCAGGAGTTCAAGCGGCTGGCCCAGCACGATCCCGCCCGGCCGATCGCCTTCCGCATCGTGCTCGAGGAGAACGCGCAGGTCGGCGAAGTGAACTGGTCCGCCAAGGGAGAGGTGCGGTATGCCCTCCTTCCGGCCTGGGACGGCACGCCTTTCTCGTGGAGCGCCTTCGCCCGCCTCAAGGCGGGCGAGCGGCTGCCGTTCTACGCTAAGGAGATCAAGGGCTCAGGCAAGGCCAAGGACCCCGATTTCGACTATACCTGGACCGAGACGCTCCGAGACGGGGCCTATGAGTTCAACGCCAAGAACGGATCTAGCTACAGCAAGCAAGCCCCCTACGCCGACGACACGGACGCGGTGCTCGAACGCACTGCGTCCGGGGCCACCCTGAAGTTCAGCTGGATGCTCCAGACGGTCACCGAGATCGGCGCGGGCGTCCATTGCCTCGGCTTCACCGACGACGAGGCGGCCCGGCTCCTGACGTTCCGTTTCAGCGAAGACGAGATCCGGCGGGCGGCCTCGATCGTCAAGACGAACCAGGGGACCATCCAAGGCGATCCCGAGGCAGATATCAGGTACCCGGTCGACGTCCGGGCCACGTTGAGCTTCGGGCCCCCGCCCGCCGCCGCCCAGGTCACGCTGGCCGGCTGCTTCACGCTGGGAGAGGGCGGCCGGGGCCAGGTGACGGCCTCGGGCACCCCGGCGGGCGGCACCTACAGCTTCCGCGTCATTCCGCCGGAGGCGGTGAAGATCCAGTCCCAGGGCGCCGCGGCCACGCTGACCGCGGGATCGCCGGACCGGGGGACCCTCTTCGTGGAATACACCACCCCCGACGGCCAGGTCGTCGAGGCCTCCCACGCCGTGGCCTCGGTCCGCATCGAATCGGTCAACGGCGGCGCGGCCGTCCCCGAGATCCCGCTCTACGATATTGACGGCAAGAAGACGCCGGGCGTCCTCGAGGTTCCGATCAAGGTCCTCCCCGCGGATGCGGCGGACATGCTCGATTTCGTCGCCGACGACCCGGCGGTCCTGTCCCTCGCCAACCTGGGCAACGCGGTCGCCCTCCAGGGCCTGCGCCCGGGGAAGACGGCCATCCAGGCCCGGACATCGTGCGGCGAGCGGTTCGGCCCCGCCGTCCAGGTCGACGTCGTCAATTGCGACAAGGCGACCATCGCCAAGCTCGAGGAGATGATGAAGATCGCCTCCGACTCCTGGAAGGCCTCGGCCAAGGACTTCTCGGCGGCCATGGATTCCAAGGAGTTCCAGGAGTCCTCGGAGAAGATCGCGACGGCCACCGCCCAGCTGGCCCGCAAGACGGCTGTCGCCGTCGTCGGCTCGGCGGCGGGGTACGGGGAGACGGTGACGGCGGGGGCCAAAGGCGTCGCCGACGTCATCGGCAAGCTCGACGCCATCGCCGACGTCCTCACCGACGCTGTCACGGGCGCCGGGGCCCTGGACTCCGGCGTCGACGTGGCCGGCCTGGCCGCGGAGTTCTCTGGCAAGCAGTTCGCCCAGACGGTCTTCGACGCGCAGGACGTCGTCAAGGCGGCCCAGGAGTTCGGCCAGCACCTCGGCAACCTCAAGGGCCAGACCGACAGGATGGCCGAGGCGGCCAAGTGGATGGACCACTGGAACAAGATCATGCAGGACATCACCCGGCGCCAGAAGATCTGCCGGAAAACGGAGACGCCGCCGCAGGAGAAGAAGCCGCCGACCGAGCCGGAAAAGCCGAAGCCCGCGCCGAAGTCCGATCCGAAGAAGACGACGCCTCCGGCGACGACCCCGGCCACGACGCCCACGACGCCGGGCACGACGACCACGCCCGGGGCCACGACGCCCGGGACGGAGCTGCCGCCGACGCCCCCGTCCAACCCGCCGAGCCTGGTGGGGCTGCCCTTCGAAAAGAGCGACTGCGGCTGCGGCAAAACCCAGGCCATCGGCCAGACCGCGGCCGGTCTCGCCTCGGTCTCGACGGGCTTCGGCAACCTGCTGGACTGCGTCGATCGGTTCCGCACCACCGGGCTCGAGCCCTATGCCGCGACCCTGCAGGAGATGCCGTCGGTGTTCGAGAAGCTGGGAGCCGCCGCGAAAACGGGGGGCAAGGCCCTCAAGGAGGCCGCCAAGACCGCCCTGCCGTCGGTGCAGTCGTTCTCGGAGCGGGCCAAGGCCTTCCAGACCGCTGGCCTGACGTTCAACGATGGCTTCCAGGCCTGCCCGGAGTCGACGAAGACGGCGGTCAGCTACCTCCAGTCGACCAAGGACTACGCCAAGACGACCGGGAGCGCGACCACGGTCGAATTGAAAAAATAGCTTCAGCGGCGCCTCCGGCCCCGGCTGGAGCGGGCAGGCTCCTTGTGCACCTGGCGCCTGTCATGCCCATTCCAGCGATCTCCGTGTCCGGAGCGAAGCTCTTTTCGCGAAGCCCGCGATCACACCGCTTTTTCCCATCTCGAGCCCCGGCCTCGAAGATCGCGGGTTCAACGTCCGGCGCTTGACAACGGCCGGGCTGCCTTCTATCTATTGATATATCTTCTCTTGACGGGCGGGCAGCAGATTCCGCAGCAGGGCTCCCTTCGGCGTCGGGGCGCGCCGAAAAGGAGGTGCCGTGGGGGGAGGACTTCATCGTTGCGTGATCCCGAGGGGGGATTCCGTCTGTCTTATAAAAGGAGGGTGATCATGGCCAAGGAGCAGAGTGGATTCCGGCATTTTCTCTTGCCGATCGCGGCGGCGGCCGCCTTACTGGCGGCGTCTTCCGGCCTGGCCCAGGCGGCGACCTGGACGGTCGATCCGTCCATGGGGCGCCCGGCCATCCAGGCGGTCATCGACGGGGCCGCGAACGGGGACACGGTCCTTTTCCTGGCGGGCACGTACGATTGGAGCGATACGCCCCTTTCTTATAAGTGGGAAAACACCGGGGCGATCGTCATCCTGGACAAGACGCTGACGATCAAAGGCGCGCCCGGCGCGGTCCTCGTCGGCCGGCCGAGCATCGACGGCACGACCAGCCTGGCCCAAGGTATCAACGCCTTCGCCGTCATCGACCAAGACCTGAACGATGACGTGACCTTCGACGGCCTGCTCTTCCAGACCTTCCTCCGGGGGGTCCGGTGCGGCTGGCTGAGCTCCCGCGATCCCGCGAGCGGGGACGAGGTCTTTGAGCCCAATCTCCGGAACCTGACCGTCGCTAATTGCGTCTTCCGGGACATGCACCGGGAGTCCGTCAGCGTGTCCAACCTCGGGGGGAACGCCCTTGTCAGGAACAACGACATGACCGGGCCCTACATCGCCCTGTTCGTCGACTGGTACTGGAGCCCGGGCCGAGACTGGCAGTGGCAGCCCGAGGGCACGATTATCCAATGCCTGGGCAACAGGGTCCATTCCCCGGGGCTGGGCTTCTATTTCTGCCAGACCAGGAACGTCGCCGTCAGGGACAACACTGTCGCCGAGGCGGGCGCCTGGGCGATCGAGATGAACAGGGCCTACCTCGGCGCGGTCATTTCCGGCAATGTCCTCTCGCGCTGCTGGGGCGGCATCCTCCTCGTCGGCCCGGCGATCGGCGCGACCGTCGAACGCAACGAGCTCACGGACATCCTCGACCGGGGGATCAGCCTCCGGACCGACGACGCCTCGGGAAATGTCATCAGCCGGAACAGGATCGCCATGGCGGCTGGCAGCCGCTGGGCGGTGCTCAGCAACGCCAAGAAGAATTTCTACGGGCAGAACAAGGTCACGGGGGCGGGAGAGCTGGCCTTCTGCCTGTACGGGGAGGAGACCGCGGAGGGCGCCCTCGAAATCGCCCACCACGAAACCATGCAGGGCAACAATGTCAACGATTTCACGCCGGTCTATTGCCATTTCTACTTTGATCCCACGACCCATGACAACCTCGTCGTCGGCTCGGGGATGGACACGAATACCGTTTACGACGAAGGCGTCAGCAACAGGATCACGGGCGCAACCTCCGTCGCCGGGGGTATCGGGCAGGATCTGAAAAGAGCGATCCTGCTCCGTAATGACACGCTCAAGGAGGCCCGGGAGATCCTTCGCCACTGAGCCCGTCCGGTCTTTTTCCCGCGGCCGCTGCCCGCGGCCGCTTCGACCTCACCGGGGAAGGCCGAGGCGGTCGGCGAAGGCCGCGAAGCGGGGGTCGCGGGCCGCTTCGGGCGCGAGGTACTCAGCGTAGACATGGATGAAGGGGATCTGCGAGTCGCGATATCGCTCGGCCGTCGCGAGCCATTCGAAACCTTCGTCCAGGCGTCCGACCGCGGCGCACGCCCAGGCCAGGTAAACGGGGGAAATAGGACCTTTCTTGTAGTCCTCGAGGAGCCGCTCGAGCAGCTTCTCGGCCCCCTGCCGGTCGCCCTTCCTGGCATAGCAGGCGACGAGCGCCGCTTCCGCCGAGCCGGGGGAGCGGGGGAGAGGCAGGCTCTTCTCCAGCATCTTCCGGGCCTCGTCCAGGCGCCCCATCCGCATGTAGGCATTCCCGGCCCAGACGTAGCCGTACCCGAAGTTCGGCTCGATCCGGAGGGCCCTGGCGAATTCCGCCAGGGCTTCCTCGCACCGGCCGGAGATCACGCGGACGGACATGGAATGGGCATAAAAGAGCGGCATCAAGGGATCGAGCGCGATGGCGCGATCGGCCTCCGTCCGGGCCTCGGCGAACCGCCTCCTCGACACGAGAAACCAGGAGTACCAGCCCCGGGTCAACGAATCGCCGGGCTTGATCTCAAGCGCCCGGCGGAAGCTCCGCTCGGCGCCCTTCCAGTCCCAGTCGAACCAGAACTTCACGGCGGCGTCCAAAGCGCAAGCTTCGGGCAGGCCGGGATCCAGGGCCATGGCCCTCTCGAGCGCGGCCTTGGCCTTCGGGAACACCTCCAGCGGCGGCGCCGCGAGCTGGTTGGCCATGTTCACGTAGGCCCAGGCCGCGCCGCTGTGAGCCAGGGCGAAGCCGGGGTCCCGCTCGAGCGCCGCTCCGAAGAATTCCAGCGCCCTTTGCGGCGCGTCGGGCGCCGGGCGCCCCAGGACATAGCGGCCCTTCAGGTACAGGCCGTAGGCTTCCGTGTCCTCGGTGGGACGCTTGCGCAGGAGCTTCTCCTGCCCGGCCAGGAGCCTGACCTTGAGCTGCTCCAGGACGGACATCGCGATCTCGTCCTCGACGTCCAGGATGTCGCGGGTCTTGCGGTCGTACCTCTTCGCCCAGATCTTGAAGCCGTCCTCCGCGCTGACCAGCTGGACGGCCACGCGGAGGTCCTCCCCGACGACCTGGATGCTTCCCTCGAGGATGGTCCTGACGCTGAGCTTCCGTCCGATCTCCCGGATATCGACGTTCCGGCCCTTGAACCAGAAGCTGGAGGTCCGGCCGGGCACCCGGAGCTCGGGGACCCGGCCGAGGGTGTTGATGATGCTGTCGGCCAGGCCGTCGGCCACGGGCTCAGAGGCGGGACCGGGGCTCAGATCGACAAAGGGCAGGACCGCGACGGACCTGGCGTCGGCCGTTGATCCCGGCTCCCGAGCCGGGCCCCTTCGGCCGGCGACCTTGACCAGGACGAGGCCGGCGGCGATGACGATCAGCGCGGCCGCGGCATAATAGAGGATCCGGCGCCCTCCGCCCCGTTCCCGCGTCCTCTCGCGGGCCTTGTCGGCGAGCCAGGCGTCGATCTCGTCGGGGTAGGCGAAGACCCGGGCTTTCGGCGAGCCGTCGAGCCGATGGACGGGCAGCCCCATCTCGATCTCGAGCCTCTGGCAGGTCCGGGTGGTCCGTTTGAGATAGGCCGAGATCTCCTTCCAGGAAGAAAGAAACTCCCGCGGTTCCGGCATCCCAGGTTCCCTCGTCCACCAAATCATAGACGCGCTGCGGCGCAGATGTCAAACATGCGGGGATGCGACACAGTGACACAGGATGCGCCATAGAGAGACTTCTCCCTCCGGTCCGTTGACAATCGCCGCGGCCGGGCCGACCTGAGGGATCGGAGACCGGGGATCGCGCGGACGGCGGGCGCGAGCCCGGCGCGGCCGAGCCGGTCCCCCAAGGAGGAACGCTCATGAGCATCGTCAAGGCATCGATCGTCGCGGCGCTTCTCATCGTCTTGTGTGCCGGATGGTCCGGCCAGTCCCCGAGCTCCGGCCCGCCGGCCCGCATGCCGGGGCTGCGGGCGGCCGCCGAGATCGTCCGGGACCCGGGCGGCATCGCCCACATCCGGGCGGCCAACGAGCACGACCTGTTTTTCTTGAACGGCTATGTCCACGCCGAGGACCGGCTGTTCCAGATGGACGTGCTCCGGCGCACGGCCGGCGGCACGCTCGCCGAGCTCGTCGGCCCGGCCGCGCTGCCCCAGGACGTCCAGTTCCGGACGCTCGGGCTGCGCCGGGCCGCGGCCCGGTCGTGGGCGGCCGCCTCGCCGCGCGTCCGGGCGATCCTCGAGGCCTACGCCGACGGCGTCAACGCCTTCGTCGCGGGCCATCCGCTCCCGCCCGAATACGGCGCCCTCCAGGCCGGCGCGTTCGATCCCTGGGAGCCCCTCGACACGATGGCGGTCGTCAAGATCCTGTGCCTCCAGCAGGGGGTGTTCAACGATCTCGACATTCCGTACACGACCGCTCTCCTGACCTACCAGGCGGCGGGCGGCGCGCTGGGCTTCGACGGCACGAAGCTCTTCTATGACGACCTCTTCCGCTCGGCACCGTTCGAGACGGCCGCGACCGTTCCCGACGCCATGGCCGAGCCGGCCCGGGCCGCGGCCGGGGGACGTCGCGGCCCCGCCCCGTCCCCGGACCCGTCCGTGCTTGAACTCGTGAAGAAACACCTCAGGGAGACTGACGGCATAGAATTCTTCCGGGCGGCCAGGGAGGGCCGCGGCGGCGGCTCGAACGCCTGGGCCGTCGCCGGGTGCCGGACGGGCTCGGGCTTTCCGCTGATGGCGAACGATCCTCACCTCGAGCTGCCCGTCCCCGCGTATTTCTATCCGATCCATCTCTCGGCGGGGCGCTATGACGTCACCGGCCAGAGCTTCGCCGGCGCGCCCACCGTCATGATCGGCCACAGCCCCTGGTTCTCCTGGGGCTTCACGAACCCGTACGTCGACACGATCGACTATTACGCCGAACAGGTCGTGCCCGACGCGGATTCGCCGAGCGGCCTGAGCACGATCTACCTGGGCCGGGCCGAGCACATCATCCCCGTGCCCGAGACCTTCCGGGCCAGGGTCAACGGCCAGCTGGCCGTCGTCCCTCCGGGGTCGGGGATCCCCGCGGCCACCCTGATCGTGCCGCGCCGCAACGACGGCCCGATCGTCCAATTGACCCCGGCGACCGGGGCCGCCCTGAGCTGGCAGTGGACGGGGTCCGGCGCCAGCCAGGAGCTCGAGGGGGCCCTGGCCTGGGCCGAGGCCCGCACGGTCGGGGACTTCGCCCGCGGCACGCGCCTGTTCACCTTTCCGCAGAACATCGTCTTCATCGGCCGCCGGGGCGATTTCGGCTACTTCCTCGCCGGCGAGATCCCCATCCGCGAGGACCTGCAGGCCGGCGCGGTCAACGGGGCGCCGCCATGGCTCGTGCGCAACGGCCGTGGCGGCAACGAATGGCTGCCGGTCGTGAACCCGCAGCCGGACCAGGCCCTGCCCTTCGAGATCATCCCGGCGGAGGAGATGCCCCACGCCGTCAACCCGCCAGCCGGGTTCGTCGTGAACGCGAACAACGACCCGGCCGGGATCACGCTGGGGAACGACCCGCTCGCGGCGGAGCGGCCGGGCGGCGGCATCTATTACATCGGATACTCCTTCAACATCGGATCGCGGGCCGGGCGCATAACCGAGCTGCTCAAGAATAAGATCGCCGGCGGCGCCGTGAGCTTCGAGGACATGAAACGGATCCAGGCCGACACGGTCCTCATGGACGCCCGGTTCTTCGTGCCGCACATACTCGCGGCCAACGCGAACGCGGCCCGGGCGGGGGCGGCCGAGCCCCTGGCCCTGTTCCGCTTCGACCCGGCCCTCCAGGAGGCGGTGGCGCGGCTCGCGGCCTGGGACTTCACCACCCCGACCGGCATCCCCGAGGGCTATGACGCTGGCGATACGTTCGGAGGGCTTGGCTCGCCGTCATCCGCCGAGATCGCCGCGAGCGCGGCGGCGACCATCTACGCCCTGTGGCGCAGCCAGGCGGTCACGAGCGTTTTCGACGCCAAGCTCAGCCCCTACGGGCTGCCGCTCCCGTATCCCGGGACCTCCCTGGCGGACTTGCGCCATCTCCTCGAGGCGTTCCCGGCGAACCGCGGCGTCGGAGGATCCGGGATCGACTTCTTCGCCTATCCCGGCGTGCCGAGCCCCGAGGATCGCCGGGACATCTACCTGCTGCGGGCTCTGAGGAGCGCCCTGGACATGCTCGCCGGCGACGGCTTCGCCAACGCCTTCGGGCACTCGACCGATCAGAGCGACTACCGCTGGGGGAAGCTGAACCGCCTGATCTTCAAGCACCCCCTGGGCTCGATCTTCAATATCCCTCCCGCCGGCGGGGAGTTCCCGCCGCCGCTCCAGACCCTCTCCGGCATCCCCGTTGACGGCGGCTTCAATACGGTGGACCCGGCCAGCAACACCGTGCGGGCGGTCGACGAGAACTCGTTCCTGCTGGTCTACGGGCCGGTCAGCCGTTCCGTGGCCGAGGGCCGGCCGAGCGGCATCCGCGGGGTGAGCTCGCTCGCCGGCGGCGTCAGCGGCGTCCTCGGCAGCCCCCATTACTGGAGCTTCCTGCCCGGGTGGCTGACGAACACGGACTATTACGACCAGTACTTCGGGCCGGACGAGCTCGAGGGGCATGTCTCGTCCATCCTGAAGCTCGTGCCGGCGAAGAAAGATACGGCGGATCAGGATGAGCGGCCGGGCCCCGGCGGCCGGCGCCCGGCGGCGCGTCATGCGTCATGACGAGGCCGCACGCCGCCGCGGATCGACCGGGGCCGCGGCGCCGCCGGTTTCAGGCCCGCCTGTCCATTCGGGCCGGCAAGCCGATTCAGCGGGCCTTTCCGGGCGGGTCGGGCTGGGGCGAGAGCTTCAATAGGGCCTGGCGGTCGAAGATGCGGAGCGACGGGAACTGGATCGTCGCCGGGAGCCAAGTCACCTCGTCGTCGATCTTGATGTAATCGCCGGGAGGGACGTCCTTCAGGGCCTTGCCCGAATCGCCGATGATGGCCGCGGCGCTCTTCAGGACGCCGTTGAAGCCGGTGGCGATGAACTTGCCCTTCGGGTCGCGGATGCCGCAATCGCCCAGGATGCCGACCTCGTCCGGCTTGGCCTCGGCCTTGCCCGCTTTCTTGAAGGACGTGATCGTGAAGACGTAGCCGGCGGGGGTCGTGAGCTTGAAGCTTCCCGGCCCGAGCGTCTCGGCCTTGGTCCCCTTGGGGATGGTGATGGACCGGCCCTGAGCCGCCGCGGTCCCGGCGATCGCAAGGGAGAAGGCGAAGGCCAGGACCAGAAGCAGGACGGACCTCTTTTTCATGGTTCCTCCTTCTTTCTGCTGCTGAAGGCTATGCTTGACTTCAATATAGGTCCGCGCCCCCGGCCAGTCAAGCCGGGCGGAATCAGCGAGGATATCATCATCAGGAGGATTCGATGCGAAAGATAAAGATCCGGCTTATCTCGGCGGCTGTTGCCGGGCTCCTGCTGGGCGCCGGGGCCTGCCATAGTCCGACGGCGCCCGGAGCCGACGGGATGTCCGGGTTGTGGTTGCTGCCTTTCGGCGGCGGCACGGTGGCGTCCTTGACCCAGAGCGGCGGCGCCGTTTCCGGCTTCGCCCACGTGATCGACAGCCCCGTCACGTGCTGGGACCAATATGACCGCCTCGACGTGCGGGGGTCGATCGGCAAAGACAACTCGGTCAGGCTGACCTTCGGCGGGACCTTCCCCGTCGAGATGACCGGCGTCCTCTCTCCCGACGGGACGGTCCTCAACAACGTCCATTCCATCTCGAGGTCCTGCGCTCCAGGCGGCTATCCCTGGGAAGAGACGGCCGCCACGCCTGGGACCAGGATCGGATCGATCAGCGGAACGTACGAGTTCCGGTTCGAGGTCGACGGCGCGGTCCGGAGCTTCACGGCGACCCTCTCCCATCCCATGACCATCGGCCCGGCCGGCGAGATTCCCGTGACCGTCAGCGGCTCACTGGGATCCGGCTGGCCCTGCGCCCCCCGCGCCGTATCCTCGAGAGACTTCTACATCATGGGCTATCGGCTCCAGGGCATGCTCCTGATCGACGCCGGCTCCGAACTCATGTTCGTCGAGGTCAAGCCCGCCTCTTCCCAATGGAACGAATTCCAGGGGACGTTCAGCGGATCGTGGAATCCCCAGGCACGGGAGTGCGTCGAGGGATTCGACAACGGCTCGGTCACGCTCACGAAACGCTAGCCGGCCGCTCGGCGGCCGGGGAACAGGCGAGCCGGGGCTCGGGCGGCAAATCCGCCGGCAGCCGCGACTAAAATCAGGTAAGCACGATCGACCGGCCTGGAAGCTCGCCCATGATCCGAAAGACACCGAGCCCGCTGATCCTGGGCTTTTGCCTGGCCCTGGCGGCCTGCGGCTCCGGGCCCTCCTCCTCCGGCCCTTCCTCGTCCGCCCGGGACGAGGCCGCGACCCTCGAACGGAGGGTTGAGCACATCGAGGACCTGCTGGCCCGGCGTCCCTTGGCCGCCCGGGTCTTCGACGATCTCATCTCGGCCCTGCCGGACCGCGTTTGGCTGACGGATGTCGTCTGCGACGCCGGGAAGGTCCGGATCAAGGGGGCTGCCTGGTCCAACGACCTTCTGGCGGATTACATCTCCCGGCTCGGCGAAAGCCCGTCGCTCGAAAACCTGGCGCTTGGCGCCTCCGTCTTGAAGACCGTGAATGGCCGGGAGCGGGCGGAATTCTCCCTGGCCGCCGCCGTCCGGGAGGAACCCCCCGGCGCTCCGGCCCCGGCCGGCGCGCCCCTGACCTCGCGCCTGGAAGAGCTGGAGAAGGATCTGCCGGCCCGGCAGGACAGTTCAGCCATGCTGCGGGAGATCCAGCTGCTCACCCTGGATTCGGGGCTCCGGATGACAAAGTTCGCGCCTGGCGCCGGGGTCCCGGGGGAATTCACGACGGCGCTGCCCGTCGTTATCGACGTCACCGGCAGTCCGAGCGAGCTCAGGCGCTTCCTCCGCGGTCTGGCCGGGCTTCCCGGCCTTTGGGTCGTTGAGCGCTTTTCGGTCAAGACCGTTTCCCCGGACGACCCGCGCTCACCCGTGCGCGCCTCCGTCTCGGCGCGCGCCTACGCCAAAAGCCGACCCGGGGCCGCTTCTCTGATCACGATCTCCTCTTCGCTATGGGCCATCTGCGGCCGATCGGCCGCAGAGCCGGGACCGTCCTTCGGGCCCGGGCCGCCGCGCCGAAACGACCCGCGCGTGAGAATTTATCCGACGGACAAGCGTCTTTCTCTCACGTAAGGGCCATGATCTCGTTTTTTCGCATCGGGCCTTCTCAGTTGATTCGCCATGGCCTGGTTCGTATAATGATCGCGAGATTTGTTGGCTTATAAGGGGCAGGAGGGCTCCAGGATGCGCCTGGCGGTCTTCGTTTCCTTAGGCCTCCTGTTTTTTACAGGCAGCCTCCCGATACCTCCGGCAGAGCCGGAAAAGCCGTCATTCGAAAGATCGCTTGCCCATGCAGGGGAATTGCGTTCTCAAGGCGATTTCGTCCGGTCTTTCAAGGCCATGCAACAGGCGCTTTCCATCGCCTTGCGGGACCGGAAGCCCTCCCAGCAAGGCAAGTGCCTGATACGGATGGGCCTCCTCAAGTGGGACCTTGGCGAGATGGCCGAATCCGCCTCCAGTTTTAGCGACGCAAGGGCGGCCTTCAAGGCGGCCGGAGATCTGAGGGCCCAGGAATTCTGCGCCACTTGTCTCGAGGTGATCCGTCTCTACAAACAGGGCAAGGAAGACCGCAAGGCCGGACTATTATATCGTTCAGTCGCCCGATTCGAAGAGGCGTTCTCCCGTGGCCGTGAGACCGGCATGCCGGATTTCGAGCTTAAGTGCCTGCGCCAGCAATCCCTGGCATATCTGGACCTGCGCCAGTTCGACCTTTTCTTGAAGAACAACAAGAAAGGGTTGGAGATCGCGACGTACATCTCCCATTCTGCCGAACAAGGCCGCTGCCTGAACAACATCGGGGTCTATCATCAATGGCATAATGATTATTCGCGGGCCGTTTCGCATTTCGAAAAGGCCCTGGCCGTATCGAACGCGGCCGAGGATCCGGCAACGGAAGCCGAGTGCCTGAACAACCTCGGACTCATCTATCGGGAACTCGACAACTTCGAGCGGGCTCAATTCTATCTCGAGCGCGCGCTGGCGCGGGATCGGTCAGGAGGGGACCCGAACGCCGTCGTTATGGATCTCGTCAATATCGGAGCGGTGCTCTTGAGTCGAGGGATCGAGGAGCACACGAAGGACGACCTGCTCAAGGCGCTCGAAATTTTCAGGGACTGCCTGCGACTTCAGGATCTGAAGACGGCGGATCGCCTCGTCATCTTTGTGATCCTCAATAATATGGGTATCATCCGTAACGAACTTGGCGATCCCGAAGGGGCCCGACGCCACTTCGAACGGGCGGCGGAGATCCTCGACCCCGCCAAGGATATCCTGGAACGGTGCCAGGCGCAGATCAACATTGCGGCCTCCTATCTGCGCGAGCAAAACGTCGAACAAGCGTTGTTCCATTTCCGGAGCGCGTTCGACATCGGCGCCAAAGGATCATCTGAAAACGTCCTGATCGAAGCGTCCGTCGGGCTCGGTCAATGCTACGAGAGGATGCACGACGGCCTGTCGGCCCTCTCGTTCTATCGGCGGGCCATCGAGACCATCGAGACGATGAGGGGCCGGATCTTGAGCGAAAGCGCGTCGATCGGCTTCGCTCGGAACAAGCTCGAACCCTATGAAAGGTCGATCCATATTCTAGCCGACCGTTACGTCGCGCGGCCTTCTCTGGGAGGACTCGACGAGATCTTCAGCGTTATCGAAAGAGCCCGAGCCCGAGCCTTCCTGGAAAGCGTCAACCAGGCCCGTTTCGATCTCCCGTCGTCCGGTTCCCCGACATTGGCCGAGCGACAACGGGCCATCTCCGGGAATATTGCCAGATTAAGGACGGCGGCAGCCGATCCTTCGAACGCCCCGGAACTGCGGCAGGCCATGAAGCAGGAACTCGAACTGGAGGAAGAGAAGTACGTCCGCTTGATCCAGGAAGCGAAGGCTGCCGGACGACCCCGGGACCTTCGATGGCAGACCCCCCTTGACCGGATCGACGTTGTGCAGGGATTGCTTGCGAGCAGAGAAGCCCTGGTTCTGGAATATTTCCTGGGCGAGGAGCGCTCCTATCTGATCTCGATCTCTCAAACGACGGCGGCCCTTCATCTTCTCCCGGGGCGGCGGATGATCGAAGGATCGTTGAGAGCCTATCTGAAATCGATCGCTGACCGTTCGTTGGATCCGGAGACCGGATCCAACGCCGCCGAGAGGATCGGGAGCGATCTTATCCCGGTCGAACAGGAGATCCGATCGGTCCGGACCGTAATTGTGATCCCCGACGGCATCCTCCACTATCTCCCTTTTGAGACCCTCAAGATACGGGACGGTAACGGCTCGAGATACCTCGTCGAGGAGACCTCCGTCGCCTATTGTCCGTCGTCCTCGGCGCTTGTCGCTCTCGCGGGATCGGGCTTGCCGCTGCGGCCGAGATGGAAAAAGGAGCTTCTGGCCGTCGGGGGGGTGACCTATCAGGCCGGCGACAGGCATGATCGCCGGGCTTCAATAACCAGCCGTCTTTCCGACGAACCGATCGATTTCGAGGAGGGGATTGAATACCCCTCGCTTCCGTTCAGCCGGAAGGAGATCCTGGATATCTCACGGGTTTTCCCGGCGGATACGGTAGACGTATTGACTGGTGACGCCGCGACCGAAGCGAACGTCAAAATATGGCCCTTGACGGAATACCGGATCATCCATTTCGCCTGCCATGGATTCCTCAACGAGCGCTATCCCTTCAGGTCGGCCCTGGCCCTCTCTCCCGGAGGTAGCCCGGAAGAGGACGGGTTTCTTCAGATGCGGGAGATCTACGGGCTGGACGTAAACGCCGATCTCGTCGTTTTGTCAGCTTGCCAGACAGGGCAAGGCCTGATGGAGAGATCAGAGGGCCCCATGGGCCTATCTCGCCCGTTCTTTTTCGCCGGCGCCCGCTCGGTCCTCGCTTCCCTTTGGCCGACCGACGACGCGGCCAGCCGGGCCTTCATGTCCGATCTCTATCGGGCGATCGCCGACGGCTCGTCCGCGTCTGAGGCTCTCAGCCGCACGAAAAGAAAGATGCTGAGGAGCTCTCAATGGGCTCATCCTTTCTATTGGGCTGCCTTCATGTTGCAGGGAGATCCTTCGACCGCGGCGTCGGCGACCCGGCATCCCCTTGATCCTACCGGTGGACGACGAAACGGAGCAGCCCGGATTCCGCGCACTTGGAACCACGGAGATAAGACGTAACCATCCAAAAATAAGCCTGCCCGGGGCGCAGCCTTAAAGCGATCTCGGACGGGAGTCGCGCCTGAAGATCCTGGATCTTATCGCTGGTCCAAACCGGCAGCAGGTTTTCGTCGAAAAGCTCGACAACGTAATATTCTGAACCTGGCTTGGCCTGCCAACGAAATATCGCCGGGGACGAAAGTGCGAGTCCTTGTTTGGGTGAGAGGAGGGAGATCTCCGCGGAGGCCAGTTGGCGCGTCCCGGAAACCTCCGCCTGATGCCCGATAACGAGGAATGAATAGACGATAAGGCTCAGGCCGAGCAGGGCCAGGGCCCCCTGCCAGAGAGCGGGATATCCCAGCTCCTTCCCGATGTCCTCCGGCTGCGATGCGGAGTCGGCTGTCGGGTCCGAGGAGGTCGTTCTCTGGTGCTCGAAGAACATCATGAATTCCTCGCGGCACATCTGACATGCGGAGATGTGATCGACGATCCTCTTCTTCTTGCGGACGGAAGCCGTAGGCTCGAAGGACCTGGCGATTTCCCGGGGGGACGGACACTTCTTGCGTCCTGAAGGCCTGCGGGAAGATGCGTAGGCCTTATAGGTTTCCCGGAGATCAGGATGATCGGTCTTCATTGCGCGTTTCCAGATCTTTAAGGGATTTCCGTATGTCGGCGAATCCTCTGTAGAGGAGGTTCCGGGTCTTGTCCAGGCTCCAGTTCATGTAGGAGGCGATCTCCTGAATGTTCAGATTGAGGAGGTAGAGCTTAACGACCTGCCGCCGAGAATCCATGAGCTGTTCGACGGCCCTTCCGACCGTCTCTTCAAAAGCCCTCTTTTGGATGCCTTCGCCGTTATAGGGGATGCTCCGCTCTGAAATGTGCTTCTGCCTTTCGTGGAGATAGAGCGAATCGTCCCTGCGCCGTTTCCTAAGTTGGTCGATGACCGCCGAACTGATTATCCTCCTGATATAGGACGCAGGGCTGAGAATCGCCCTTTCACTGCAGATGAGCTTCCAGATCCTGATCTTGACCTCCTGCAGGATGTCTTCCGGGTCAAGACCGTACTTCAGAAGGTTAAATCGTTGGACCTGGAAGTTCATATAGGGAGCATAGGCATCGAGGATCTTTTTGAATTTCTCTTCCCTTTGACGAGAAAGATCCATCCGAGCGTCCCGCCTGTCGCTGGTTCTTTTAGATATTCTATAAATAAAGAGCGAAAATGATACAAGAAAATTCTCACGGACGGAAAAAAGACTCTCGATTCTTGAAAATACCCATATCCCGGGTTGCTTCAAACGGGACCGCGCCGGATCCGGCCCGCCTTGACTCCCCCGGCCGGATGGATAAAATAGCATTTTACCAAGGACTTAGGCATCCTGGGGGCCGCGGCGTGAACGAGTTCTCCAAGGAGAATCTTCTGCGCTCCTGGAAGGAGATAGCCGCCTACCTGGGCTGTGACGTCCGGACCTGCCACCGCTGGGAGGTCCAGAGGGGCATGCCCGTCCATAGGGCGGAGGGCTCAGAGACCAAGTCCCCCGTTTTTGCCTACAGGGACGAGCTCGACCGCTGGTTCCAGGAAACCTTCACGGCTTCGAACAACCGCAAAGAGAAGGCGCGCGGGCTCCCCGCCTGGGCCAAGTGGGCGGCGGGGGCCGTCCTGATCCTGGGCCTGGCCGGGGGATCTTGGCTCCTGCTGGGGCGGCGGACCAGGCGGCAGCCGGCAGACTTCTCCATCGAGGGCTCGGTCTTCATCGCCCTGGACAAGCAGAAGCGCGAGCTTTGGCGCCAGGACCTCAAGGTGCCGGACCTCCAGAGCGAGGACTATTACCGGCAGAACTTCCAGACCGTCCACAAGGACGGCAATATCCTGCCCGTCCTCTGCATCGGGGACATCGACAAGGACGGCGACAGCGAAGTCCTTTTCGCCCTGCGGAGGAAGAGGGACCAGACGGGGGAGGGAATCCTGTACTGCTGGGACCGCCGGGGCCGGGAGCTTTGGAAGTTCGCCGCCGGCAGCGAGCTCAAGTGCGGCCCGACGGTCTTTTCCCCGGACTACCGCATCGTCGGCATCTTCCCCCACGACGTCGACGGCGACGGCAGGCTGGAGATCGCCGTCGAATCGTTCCAGGCTCCCGAATGGCCGTGCCAGCTGGCCCTGCTCGACTCGTCGGGCCGGAAGACGGGCGAGTTCTGGAATGCCGGCTATCTCCGGGAGGTGGCGTTCAAGGACATCGACGGCGACGGCCGCGAGGAGCTGATCGTCGTCGGGGTCAACAACGAATTCCAGGGCGGCTGCTTGATCGTCTTCGACACGCGGCGCATCGGCGGCGGCTCCCCGCAGACCGGCAGGTTCGCGTGCGACGGTGTCAGCCCGGGCACGATGCTCTACTACGTGACCACGCCCTATCCCGACGTCGCGAAGGTTCTCAACTTCCGGGTCGAGGGGTTCGGGCTGGTCGAGATCACCAACAACAATTGGATCAGGGCCTCGACCGCCAGCGGCCTGATTTGGGAGTTTGACTTCGACCTCCGGTGCGTCCAGGTCACCTGGGGGCACACCTTCGAGATCCATCACGACGAGGGCGTCAAGGCGGGGACCCTCACGAGCGTCCTCGGCGACGGCTACGCCCGGATGCTCCGCGAGGGCGTCCGCTGGTGGAACGGCGCGGAGTGGACGGCCGAGCCGTCCATGGTCCGGCGCTGACGCCGCCGCCCCGCGCCGGGCCGCCTATTTCTTGAAGAAGTAAGCGATCTCCCACTCCGCCGTCTCGCGGGCGTCCGAGCCGTGGACGGCGTTGCGCTCGATGGAGAAGCCGTAGGCGCGGCGGAGCGTGCCCGGCTTGGCCTGGGCCGGGTCGGTGGCGCCCATCGTCTCGCGCCAGCGCTTGATGGCCTCCTCGGCCTCGAGGACCATGATCACGGCCGGGCCCGACGACATGAATTCGCACAGGCTGCCGTAGAAGGGCTTGTCCTTGTGGACGATGTAGAACCCCCTGGCCTCGTCCGCGGTCAGGTGGACGAGCTTCATCCGGACGATGCCGAAGCCCTCCTCCTCGATGCGGCTGACGATCTTGCCGATGATCCTCTTCTTCACGGCGTCGGGCTTGATGATGGCCAGGGTCCGTTCCATGGGGCGCTCCTTCGGGTCAGAATCCCCCCGATATTACGTGTCTTCAGGCGGGGAGTCAACCGGACTGGGCGGCGCAGCCGGCCTTGACAAGCGCCGGCTCCGGACTTACCATCGGGCCATGGAGAATGAAAAAATCGGGAAAGCGGTGAAAAGACGGGAGATCCTGATGCTGGCCGGGACCGCGGCGGCCTTCTGCACGTCCTTCGGCTTCCTCCAGGGGGGACAGACCCAGCACAAGAACGAGCTGACGGCCGTGCACAAGAGCGAGCTGCAGCGCTGGAGCCAGGCCCAGATCAAGTGGTACGCGGGCTCGACGCTCCTGCACTCCGAGGCCATCCCGGCCCAGGTCGCCAAGCGCCTGGCCGCCGACGCGAACGAGGTCGTCGAGCTCAAGCTCTTCCAATCGGGCCGGATGGTCAAGAACCTGGGCACGATCCAGGGCAAGTTCTGAAGACGGGCCGTTGGTTTTCCGCCTCGAACGCCGCGACAGCTTCTCGTTTTCCTGCCGGGCCTGCGGACGCTGCTGCTCCGGCAAGGTCATCCCGGTCGGCCCCCACGAGATTCTGGGCATGTCGCGCCACCTCGGGATCGGGACGACGGAGTTCCTCGCCCTCTACTCAGACAACGGCGGCACGACGCTCCGCAACGACGCGGCCGGCCGCTGTCTTTTCGTGACCCCGACCGGCTGCAAGGTCCATCCGCGCCGGCCCCTGGTCTGCCGTCTCTATCCGCTGGGGCGGGCGACCGACGCGGAAGGCGGGGAGCGGTTCGCCATGTTCCCGAAGCAGGACGGCTGCCGGGCGGCCGCCGGGACGGACGGCACGATCGCGGGCTTCCTCGAGTCGCAGGGCGTCCAGCCGTGCTTCGAATGGTCGCGCCGCTACGGCCTTCTGTTCCACCGCATGCTCGGCCTCCTCGACGCGCTGGGCGTCGAGGCCAAGGTCGAAGCCCGGGACGAGGCCGGGGCCGGCCCGGGGGATGCGGCCAAGGCGCCCGACGCCGGGACCGGACCCGGCGCCCCGCCCATCTCGCCGTGGCTGGACATCGACGCGTCGCTCGCCGCGTATTGCGCCGCCAGGGCGATCCCCGTGCCGGCCGGGATCGAGGAATCGATCGACCTCCATCTCCGGGCCCTGGAAGAGTGGCTCGACGACCTGGAGGCCAGGGCCCCGGCCAAGTCCCTTGGCGATGCCGATGGCGATGACGGCAAAGGAGCGGGAAAGGCGTGACGTTCAACGAGCCGGTCGTGCTGGGCCGCACGGGATTGAGGGTCGGGCGCCTGGGCATCGCCTCCGGATACGGGGCGCCCGCGGCGGCCATCGAGGAGGCCTTCGAGCGGGGCTGCAACTACTGGACATGGGGGACGGTCATCAAGGGCTACGCGCCGGGCATGCGCCAGGCCCTGAAGGCCGTCGCCGCCAAGGGGCAGCGCGACCGGCTGGTCCTGGCGGCGTTCAGCTACGCCCACAACAACGGACTGACCGGGATGCTCCTGCGGCGCGGCCTCCGGAGCGCCGGGCTCGACCACGCCGACATCCTCATACTCGGCTATTTCTCGCGGCGGCCGCCGCGGCGGCTCGTCGACGGGGCCCTGGCGATGAAGGAAAAGGGGCTTGTCCGTTTCGTCGGGATCTCGAGCCACAACCGCAAGCTGCTCGGGGAGCTGGCGGGCGAAGGCGAGTTCGACGTCCTCCATCTCCGCTACAACGCCGCCCACCGCGGGGCCGAGATCGACATCTTCCCCTACCTGAGCGATGAGCGGGAGAAGCGCCCCGGCACGGTCTCCTTCACCGCCACGCGCGGCGGCCGGCTGCTGAAGCCCGGGAACATGCCGCCGGGCGAGAAGCCGCCGACGGCCGCCGAATGCTACGTATTCGTGCTCTCCAACCCCGCCGTCGACGTCTGCATGTCGGCGGCCCGCACCGTGGAGCAGATGCGCGAGAACCTGGCCGTCCTCGACGGCGGGCCGATGGCCGACGCCGGGATCGAGCGCCTGCGCCGCGTCGGCGACTTCGTCCACGGGCGCCGGCGCGGCTGAAGTCCCCTTCCGAACCCCGGCCCTTCCTATCCTTCGACGACGTAGCGGTGGTTGCAGAAGTCGTCGCCCCGCATGAGGGTTTTCGTCCGGATCATGCGCATCTTGGGATTGAATCCCCGGGCCGACGCATAATCCCCGTAGGTTTGGACATCGAACGTAAAGAAGCTACGCGGAGCCCGGTCCTTTCCAAGGGGGAAGGGGTGGCATAAAAGTTGCTTGGCCTAATGATAAAGGAGGAGCCATGATCAAGATGGTCGGCAAAAACGTGCTTTGGCCGGTCATTCTGTCGAGTCTCATCGCGTCGTCGGGCCCGGCCCAGTCACCGAACGCCGCCCGCGACGGCCTGGAACAGCCTGAAAAGGTCATGGAAGTGACCGGGGTGAAGCCCGGCATGGTCATCGGAGAGATCGGCGCGGGCCAGGGTTATTTCACGTTCTGGCTTTCCCATGGCGTGGGGGAGTCGGGGAAGGTCTACGCCAACGACATCGACGGCTCCGCCCTGGCGGCGATCGAACGGAGACGCGAGAGCGAGAAGGTCTCGAACATCGAAACCGTCCTCGGCACCGTGGCGGATCCCCGCTTCCCGTCCGCCTCGCTGGACATGGTCTTCATGGTCAACGCCTTCCACGACCTGGAGCGGCCGGTCGAGCTCCTGGCCAACCTCCTGCCCGCGCTGAAGACGGGCGCGACGGTCGTCATCATGGACAGGGATCCGGCCAGATTCAAGGACACACATCGCCACTTCCTGACCCGGGACGAAGTGGAGGAGACGATCGGACGGTCGGTTTTCGAGCTGGTCCGGGTGGAGACGTTCCTCCGCGACCATAACCTCTACATCCTCAAAGCCAGGAAATGATCCCGGCCCCGTTCCGCCGTGCCGCGGCTATCGGCCCAGCAGCCGGGCCGTGAGGCCGGCGGCCCGGCGGAAGGCCGCGGCCGCGTAGTCGTCGAGCAGCTTCTGGGCCCCGGCCTTGTCCTTGGCGTAGAGGGCGGCGAATTTCTTCTCGAACTTCGGCCGGTTCTCCAGGAGAGACCTTTCCTCGGGGAAGAGCCGGCGCTCGATGGTCAGGCGGACGAAGCGGTAGTTCTCCTCGGCGGCCTTCTCGAGCTCGAGGACCGCCGTGTTGAGGAGACGGCCCTTGCCGGCCTGCAGGGGGGCGTCGGCGAAATGCTGCCGGGCCAGGAGGGCGTCGTCGGGCTCGCTCGTCCCCACGCCGGCCCCCGGGGGCAGGGCCCCGACGCCGTAATAGAAGGGCACGTAGAGGGTCGTGTCCGGCTTGCCGAAAGCCAGCCAGATCGCGATCGAGAGCGGTTCCGGCCGGTCCGGCCGGAGCGAGACGATGAACGAATCGATGGTCGAGGCGGTGCAGATCGTCCGGAACCTGGTCTTGTTCGGAGTGCCGGTCCGGTAGCCGTTCGTGGCGTCGTATTCGGTGCCCTCGTAATGATCGCGCAGGATGGCCATCAGGGCCGCGGCGGTCATCTTCTTCCCCGGCTTCACGGAGAAGGGATAGTCGCCGCCGAGCTTCCACGGCCTCCCGGTCACGAGGCACAGGCCCCGCCAGTGGCGGAGGGTGTTGCCGTCGTCGACCGGCTGCCGGCTCGTCGGCCGGTCGAAGGCCTTCTTGAAGTCGAACGGCCCGTCCTTGGCCTCTTCGTACCAGCCGCTGCGCGCCGCGTATTCGACGATGTCCGGGCTGCCCAGGAAATGGTCGGCGTCGCCGGGGCGGATCTGCCGGATCGTGTAGTAATTCGGGATGACGGCCACCTCGTCGTCGGGGACGCGCTGGGCGTACCAGCGGCGGCCCCTCAGGATGGCCAGCATCCAGGCCTCGTCCTTGTCGGCGATGGAGTAGGTCCGGCCGGAGGAGCGGTAGCCGTACCGTTCGACCAGCTCGCCGGCCAGCCGGACGGCCTCGCGGGCCGAGGTCGCCTTCTCGGCCAGGAGCCGGCGGAGCATCCAGCCGATGCCGCCGTCGGTGTAGTCCTCCTCGGTCGCGCGCGACGGGCAGGCGTCGGAGGTGATGGCGACGCCGTGCTCGTTGACGAAGCTGTCGGCGAACTCCTGGGTCGTGGCTTCGATCCAGAGGAAGCCGTTCGTCCGGCTGTCGGTCTCGTAGAACGCGCCCTTGCCGAGATCGACCCGGCGGGACGAGCCGGCGTCGCGGCCGCGGATCTTGCGCACGTTGACGATGATGGCGCCGCGGTCGTCCTCGTTGTGGGCGACCATGACCGCGCCGTCGGCGCTGGCCTTCTTGCCGACCAGGACCGTGAAACACTCGCCGTCCTCGCCGCCGTCCCCAGGGGCAACCGGCGCGGCAAGGGTTGGCGCTGGGCCGGCCGGCGCCGCGTGGGACGGCAGGATCAGCAGGGCGGTCGCGAGGGCGAGGGATTGGACGGCGGCGAGCGGCTTCAGGGCGTTCTTCATGCCCCCCAATTTACCCCACGGGCGGGGTCCGTTCAAGCGGGATCGGCCGGCCGGGCGCTTTTCCGGGGCGCGGCGGCCTCCGCTTCCCGGGCGGCGCTCGAAAAGGCCGGCTATTTCAGCCAGGCGTCGAGCAGGGCCTTTTGGGCGGCGGTCGGATCCGCGAGCGGCCTGATGCGCCAGCTCGGCTCGGCCTTCCGCCCCAGTTCGACCTCCGCCTCGGCTGCCCGGCCGCGCCGGGCATAGAGGACGCGGACCTTGGCGCCGGGCTTGAAGCCGCCGAGGACGTCCTGGAGCGAGCGTGGCGTCACCCGCGCGCCGCCGACCGCCAGGATCTCGTCCTGGGCGCTCAGCCCGGCGAGCGAGGCGGGGGAATCGGCCTCGACGGCCGAGACGACCGCGCCTCCGTTCTGGTCCTCGGTCGTGGCGCCGAACCAGGGGCGGGCGGACGGGCGCGGCTCGAGATCGATCGTCAGGCCGGTGCCGGCGAGATACTTGGCGTAGTCCCACTTTTCGCTGGTCGCGGCGTAGACGTCGAAGATCTCGCCGAGCGGCGCGCCGGCCGCGCGCTCGCAGGCCTGGCGCAGCTCCGCGTCCGTGAAGCCGCGCTTCTTGCCTTTGTAGTACGTCCGGTAGAGCGTGCGCATCACGTCGTCGAGGGACGAGCGGCCCTTCGACGCCTCCCGGATCCCGAGGTCGAGCAGGAGCCCCAGTCCGCAGCCGATGTCGTAGTAGGAGATGGTCGTGTTGGCGGCGTGCTCGCTCCGGCCGAAATAGCCCGTCCAGGCGTCGAAGCTCGACAGGCGCGCCGACTCGTGGCGGCGGCCGGGGGCGTTCTCGTAGACGGCGATCGTCGAACCGAGCCGGTCGAGGACCTCGTCGCGGGCCATCAATCCCGCCCGGTTGAGCAGGATGTGCTCGTAATAGACCGTGACGCCCTCGGAGAACCAGAGCAGGTTGGTGTAGTTCTCGCGGTCGTAGTCGAAGGGGCCGAGGGCGATCGGCCGGATGGACTTGACGTTGAACAGGTGGAAATACTCGTGGGCGATGAAGGTCAGCCAGCGCGCGTAACCCCGGGCGTCGGCGAGCGAGGCGGGATTCAGCGTCACGGCCGCGGAGTTCAGGTGCTCGAGCCCGCCGCCGCCGGGGCCGATGACGAGGAACGTGTAATGGCGGTAGGGCAGGTCGCCCATGAGCGCAGCGGCGGCCTCGACGATCCTGGCCAGGTCGCCCGTGAACTTGACCCGGTCGAAGGCGCCGAGGTCATAGGCGGCGACCGTGTGGGGGCGCCCCGCGGCCTCGAAGGTCAGGATCTCCTGGCGGCCGATCATGATGGGGCAATCGTAGAGCGTGTCGAAATCGGGCGCCGTGAACGTCCGGGGACGCCCGGGGACGGGCTCGAGGCCCGTCGAGACCTCCGGCCAGCCCGCGGCCGGGAGGATGTTGACCGTGACGGGATCGGCCAGGCGGCCGGCCACGTGCATGAAGACGCCCGCCGGGGTGATGAAGCCGCCGTCGTCGGCGAGGTAGCTCGCGGCCACGAAGCGGTTGAAGGCGTAGACGTCGTAGCTCACGACGATCGCGGCCGCCCGGCCGGCGCGGACGCGCCAGGCGTTCTTGGCCGTCTTCTCCCAGGCGAGGGCGCGGCCGGCGCCGTCCTCGGCCCGGAAGTCCTTGACGTTCCTGGCGTAATCCATGATCTGGTAGTAGCCGGGCGTCCAGGCGGGCATCTTGAATTCCTGGGTCTCGCCCCGGAGGCCCTCGGCCCGGAAGACCACGTGGTAATAGTGCGTTGACGGCCGCTCCATGGACACCGTGATGGACAGGGAGGAGGCGGCCGGCCGCGCCTGCTCCGTCCCGGCGGCGGGGGCCGGGGCTCCGGCCAGAAGGGGTCCGGCGGCGCAGGCCAGGATGGCCAATAGGGCAAGGAGAGATCGGCCGCCGCGGCGCGGGCGCTTGATCGTTTTCATGGGGGGGCCTCCGTTCAGGGAGCCGAATGATAACGCCGCCCGGCCGGAGGGTCAAGGAGCGGCGCGGGGCCGGATCCTCAGATCCTGAATCCGATCCTCAGGCCGCACGACAGGCCGCTGAGGGAGTAGGCCTGGGAGGGGATCGTCACCTGGACCGGGCGGACGACGGGTTCTCCCTCGTTCTGAATGTCGTCGACGTCCCAGAAGCTCGCTTCCGCCGTTCCGATGGCGTCGGAGAACGTGGCTTGGCAGCGGCGATAGCTGTAGAAGACCCCCAGGAAGAGATTCCGGGTGAAAAAGCGATCTGCCGCGGCGTGGATCCTATACGACAGGACGGTCTTTTTCTCGGCCGTGACGGTCATGTAGGAGGATTCGGCCGAGATCCGGGCCGGCCCGGCCGCGGCGCCGATCTCGACGGACCACCGTCCGCCGCGGACGGCCGCGATCGGACGATAGCTCAAGCCGGCGAGCGCGGCGCTGAACCGGGCCACCTGGTCGTACCCGAAAAAGGCCCGATAGGTCAGGCCGTCGGCCGTCGAGACGAAGCGCGCATCGGCCCAGCCCCAGCCCCGCCGCTCCTCGCCCAGGAAGAAAAACTCGATCTCCGAGGACCAATGTTCCGCCCAATCGCAAGCCAAACTGACGGGGCCCCAGGAAGCCCAATCGAGCCCGATCTGCCGGCTTTGGATCAGAGTGCAGACATGGGGGCCTTCCTCCCCGGGCGGAACGTCGCCCCGGAAGATCCAGGGAACGTCCGTCAGGCGCGATCCCCATCTCTCGGACCGGAAGGACATGGTCGAACCGAAGCCCAGCCGGAATCGGGGCCGCCGGCGCGGGCCGGCCGTCCTCGCCAGCCGGGCCTCGCGCGAGACGCTTCTCAAGATATCCAGGCGGGCGGCCACGTCGTCGTCCGCCTCCCCGGCCAGGACGAGCTTCCTGTCGCCGCTCATGATAACGCCGCCGGCCGTCGCGCCGAGCGCGCCCAGGACGCCGCCGAGGCATGCGCTCAGCCCCTGGAAATCGTTGCCCTCGCCGGCGCCCGAACCCAGCGCCCCGGCCCCGGCCAGAGCCCCGACAAGGATCAGGAATCCCGTCGGGCTTTTCCGGACGATCCTCACCTTCTGGATCTCGCCGCGGCCGACGCTGATGTCCCCGCCCGTCGGGCTCAGCAGGAGCAGGGAGTCGGGCTTGACGGCGATGAGTTCGCCGCTCTGCCGGCTTCCATCGAGCTTGGTGACGACGACCGTCGCGCCCCGCGTCTCCTGGGCGGCGAGCCCGACGGGGGAAAGGACGAAGGCGATGATGAGCGCCGCTGCGACGCCGGGGACCGAAACGTTCCTCATGTCGGGATCCTCCCTTCGGCGCCAGTATATTCCTACGTCGCGGGGAAGCTGTCAACGTTTTGTCGAGGATTCCGCCGGGCCCGATTTCCTTCTCGAGCCGAAGACGCGCGCCTATCGGCCCTGGAAGCCCGGGGCTTCCTTGACAACATCGAACCGGGACCTATCTATATCTTTGGACGGATCGCCGGCGAGGGCCTGAGCAGCCTCGCCGCGGCATCCCGGCTTGGTCGGCGGAGCCCCGTCAACGGCCCCGGCCGGGATCGAAGGGGGAGGCCATGAAAAAGGCATGGAGCCTGGGAGGCGTGGTCTGCGGCGCGATATTGATGAGCGTGGTTCCGGTCCGCTCGGCCGGACCCGCCGCGCAGGAGCAGCCCGCCGGCAAGCCGCAGGTCATTGACATGGGGAGCTTCCGGGTCAGCCCGCCGCCCGGCGGCAGATGGCATGTCGAGGTGAGCAAGGACGAGGAGCAGGTCACTTTTCTAAGGTCCAAAGGAGGAGGGCTGCTGAGCCAGCTGGCCCCGACCACTCAGCAGCGGGAAGTGTTCATCATGGTCGAGGGCAAAACGCTCCAGCCTTGGAACTGGCCGATGACCGAAGCCGCGGCCGTGGACTACTTCATCCAAGAATATATCAGCCAGATGTCTTCGGGGTCGGGGGCCCCTCTTGAGCTCATCGACAAGGAAGATATTCAGGTGGGCGCCAAGAAGCTCCGGTCCGCCTGCTTCCAGGGGACCATTGCGGACAAAGACGATCCCGACGTGCTTTTCACCCAAGACCAGTACGCCTATCTCTATCTCCCTCCCGATTTCAGGAAGACCCACCGGATCTTCGTGTTCCAATCGATCTATACCAGGCCGGGTTACGGGTTGAAGTTCTTCAGGAACCCGGGTGAGAAGCCTGTGTTTGCGGTCATCGAGTCCCTCGAGATCCCGGATCCGCTCGAGGCCGCGACGGGACCCGACGGCGAGCTCCTCCGGGCGGCGGCCAAGGGAGATGTGGAAGCGGCCCGGCGGGCGCTTGACGGCGGGGCCGCGGCCGATGCCGCCGTGCCCGGAATGACCGCACTCGGCGCCGCGGCCTGGACCGGAAAGAGGGACGTCGTCGGTCTTCTGCTGGCCAAAGGCGCGGACGTCAACAAGGCCGACATGTCCGGAGGCCGTACGCCTCTGCACCGGGCCCTTGGCGGCGGAGACGGGGAGATCGCCGGGATGCTCATCCAGGCCGGGGCCCGGCCCGATCCGCGGACCTTGGCCGGCCATTCGCCCCTGATGTACGCCGCGATCTACGGGTTCGGCGACATCGTTTCGGGTCTCATCGAGCGAGGCGCGGATATCAACGCCCGGACCAATGACGGCGAAACGGCCCTGACTTTCGCGGCCCGCCATGGATCGGCCGAGATGACCCGGTTGCTGATCGACAAGGGGGCCGCCCTGAACGTCCAGGCAAAAACGGGATGGACGCCCCTGATCGGCGCCCTGTATGAAAAACATGAAGACGTGGCCCGGATGCTTCTCGACCGGGGCGCCGACGCCGGGCTCAAGGCCACGACGGGGTGGAACGCCCTCATGATGGCTATCAGCATGGGCCACGATTCCGAGATCATCCGGACCTTGATCGAGAAGGGAGCGGACGTCAACGCGAGATTGCCGGACAATGGATGGTCGCCGCTCCTGCTGGCCTTGTCCTTCGAGGGGTTAGACGAGATCGCCGGGGCGCTCATCGATGCCGGCGCGGATCCCCAGGCCAGGATGAACAACGGATGGACCACCCTCATGTTCGCCGCCAAGAACGCTTCGGCGGACACGGTCAAGCGCCTTCTCGCCAAGGGCGTCGACGTCAACGCCAAGGGCGCCCATAAGCGCACGGCCCTGAGGATCGCGAGGAAGGCGGGCCGGTCCGACATCGTGAAGCTGCTCCAGGCCGCCGGGGCGAAGTGAAGAGCTTGCCGTTGACAGGCCGGGCGATGCGCCGATAGAATGGCTCCGCCCCCGGACGAGGGGGAGAAAGCCATGGATCATCAGGACCTGAAGGCCTTTGCCGCCGGTCTCGGCTTCGACCTCTTCGGCGCGGCGGACGTCACGGCGATCCGGGGCGATTTCCTGCTCGAGCCGAAGACGCGCGACCGGTTCGACCTGGCCGTCGCGCTGGGCAAGCGCCTGAGCGGCGCCGTTCTCGACGACATCCCCGACCGCCCGACCTCGCTCTACTTCCACCATTACCGGCAGGTCAACAATTTCCTCGACCGGGGCGCGCTCCTCGTCGCCGGAGAGATCCAGAAGAGGGGATACCGGGCCCTGCCCGTCGCCGCATCCCAGATCATCGATTGGGAGGGGCAGCGGGCCCACGTCTCCCACAAGCACGTCGGGCGGCTGGCCGGCCTGGGCTGGTTCGGCCGCAACAACCTCCTCGTCAACCCGGAGTTCGGCGCGCAGTTCCGGCTGGTCACGCTGCTGACCGACATGCCGCTCGAGCCCGGCGTCCCGCTCGACCGCGGCTGCGGCGCCTGCCGGGCCTGCGTCAAGGCCTGTCCCTGCGGGGCCATCAAGGACGCGCCTGACGCCTTCGACCACCGGGCCTGCTACGAGACGCTCAAGGAATTCCGCAAGAAGGGCTACACGACCCAGTTCATCTGCGGCATCTGCGTCCGCGACTGCCGCGGGCCGAAACCCTGAGGCCGGCCCGGGAGCCGGCCGCCCGCTTCCGTCGCGCGCGGCGGGCCCGGAGATATGGTAAATTGAAAAGGCCGGACGTTCGCCAAAGGAGGACGGCCATGACGAGCACAAAGGGAATGACCCGCAGGGAATTCTTCGCCGCCGGGGCCGGGCTGGCCGGCGGGATCGCCTTCGCCTCGCGGGCCCGGGGGGCGGCGAGCGCCCAACAGGTCCAGCTCGTGGACGCGTCCGGCAAGTCCCGCGTCATCCTGGTCAAGACCGACTCGCGGGCCGACGGGGTCAAGAAGTGCCTCGACCTCCTGGACTTCGATCCCTTCGGCGGGAAGAGCGTCCTGGTCAAGCCGAACCTCAACACCTCCGACGAGACGCCGGGATCGACCCACGCCGACACGCTCAAGGCCATCCTCCAGAGCGCCCGCGAGCGGGGGGCGGCGAAGCTCGCGATCGGCGACCGCAGCGGGCCGGAGGCGACGGAGCAGGTCTTCGCGAAGAAGGGCCTGCCGGCCCTGGCCGGCTCCTTCGACGCCAAGCTCCTGAACTTCGACGAGCTGGGCGAACGGGGCTACAGCCGGTACGATCCCCCGGCCTCGCACTGGAAGAACGGCTTCCTCGTCGCCCGGCCGGTCGTCGAGACGCCCTGCGTCGTCTCCACCTGCTGCCTGAAGACCCACCAGTTCGGCGGGGTCTTCTCGATGTCCCTCAAGAACTCCGTCGGCATCGTGCCGCGCAAGGGCCACAGCTTCATGAAGCAGCTCCACGGCTCGCCCGACCAGCGGCGGATGATCGCCGAGATCAACACGGTCTACAAGCCGGCCCTGATCGTCGTGGACGGCCTCGTGGCTTTCGTCGACAAGGGGCCGATGACCGGGCCGCGCAAGGACGCCGGCGTCTTTCTGGCCGGCACCGACCGGATCGCCGTCGACGCCGTCGGTCTGGCCATCCTCAAGGAGCTGGGCTCGAACGATGCCATCATGAAGACGCCCATCTTCGCCCAGGAGCAGATCGCCTGGGCGGCGACGCTCGAGCTGGGGGCCGCGTCGCCGGGGGGCATAGTCATCCAGACGCCGGACTCGGCCAGCGAGGCCTACGCCGAGAAGATCCGCAAGATCCTGGCGGCCGGCTGATCCGGCCTTAGCCGGCGCCGAACGGCTCCTCGATCGATACCGCTTCCATGCCGCCGAGATGGCGGGCCCCGTTCTCCGTGATCACCATGCAGTCCTCGGTCCGGATGCCGAACTCGCCGTATATGTAGATGCCGGGCTCGTTGCTGAAGGTCATGCCCGGCTCCAGCCGGAGGCTGTTGCCCTTGACGAGATAGGGGTATTCGTGGCCCTCCATGCCGATGCCGTGGCCGAGCCGGTGGGCGAAATACCTATAGCCGGGCCCGTACCCGGCCTCCTCGATGACCTTGCGGGCCGCGGCGTCGACCGACTCGCAGGTCGCGCCGGGCCGGGCCGCCGCCAGCGCGGCCTGCTGGGCCCTGCGGACGATGCCCCAGACGCGGCGCTGCTTGTCCGAGGGCTTGCCGAAGACGACCGTGCGGGTGACGTCGGAGCTGAAGCCCTCGACCGAGCAGCCTCCGTCGACGAGGACGCAGTCGCCGGCCGTCAGGTTCCGGGGCGCCTGCGAGCCGTGCGGAAAGGCCGTGTTCGGGCCGAACTGCGGCCCGCCGCCGCCCTGCGAGCCCATCTTCTGCGTCGCCGCCGCGATGGCCCCGGCCAGATCGCGCGTCGTCATGCCGGCCCGTAGGGTCTTGAAGCCCTCGCGGAAGGCCAGCTTGGTGACGCGGTTGGCCAAATCCATGTAGGCGATCTCCTTGTCCGTCTTGACTCCCCGGCAGCCTTCGGTGACGGCCGAGCCGTCGACGACACGGGCCGCGGTCAGGGTCCGGGCCAGGCCGTGGACCTCGAAGGCGCGGAGATCGGGGGCCGTGCCGAGCGTGCCGGTCGCCGCGCCGATATCCTTGAGCACGCCGCCGACCGTCGCGTAGGGGTTCTCGTGCTCCGCCCAGGTCCGGATCTCCTGGCCGGCCGGGACGAGCTCCTGGGCCCGGGGCGCCTCGAAGGCGGGACAGACCCAGACCGGGTCGGCCTTGCGGCCGAGGACCAGGCCGAAGACGCGCTCGCTCAGCCACCAGCGGACCCTGGTGAAGTAGACGAGGTTGGTGCCGCCGCCGATGAAGATGGCGTCGAGGCCGCGCTCGGCCAGCAGCCGCCTGGCTTTTTCGATCCGCGCGGCGTAGTCCTCGGGCCGGAGCGGCTCGATACCCCTGACGAGGTTCTCGATCTCCTGACCCGCGCCTTCCCGTGCCGCCGGTTTCGCGGACGCGGCGAGAGGGGCGAGGCCGGCGGCGGCCAGCGAGATCGTGCCGGTCTTGATGAACGAGCGTCTGGTGGGTGACATCCGGAAGCCTCCTGGGACCAGAAGGAATACCACATTTCGGAAGAAGGGGAAAGGGCGGGCGTCAGCCGTCCAGGTCGCGGACGAACTCCTCGACCTTGAGGACGAGGTCCCTGTTGCCGATGAAGAGAGGCGTCCGCTGATGGAGCGAGGCTGGCGTGATGTCCAGGATGGGCCCGCGCCCGTCCGAGGCGTAGCCGCCGGCCTGCTCGGCGACGAAGGCGAGCGGCGCGGCCTCGTAGAGCAGCCGGAGCTTGCCGGAAGGGGCCTTGGGGTCCTTCGTGTCGGCCGGGTAGTAGAAGACGCCGCCGGCGAGAAGGTTGCGGTGGAAATCCGAAACGAGGGTGCCGATGTAGCGGAGCGACAGCCCCTGCACGCCGCCTTCGCGGCCCTGCAGATATTCCGTGAAGCGCTGGACGCCGCGGCTCCAGTACTTCTGGTAGCCGAGGTTGACGCTGAAGTATTTGGCCCTGGGGATGGTGATGTTCGGATGGCACAGGAGGAACTCGCCGACCGACGGGTCGAGGGTGAAGCCGTGCACGCCGTGCCCGGCCGTGTAGACGAACATCGTGCTCGTGCCGTAGGCGATGTAGCCCGCGGCGACCAGGCTGCGGCCGGGCTGGAAGAACTCGGCCTCCGAGACCGGGCCGGAGTCGCGCGTCCTCCTGTAGATGCCGAAGATGGTGCCCACGGGCATGTTGAAGTCGACGTTAGAGGAGCCGTCGAGGGGGTCGAAGACCAGGAGGTACTTGCCCATGGGGTACTGGGCGGGGATGGGCAGGAACTCGGCGTTCTCCTCGGAAGCCAGCCCGGCCAGCCGGCCCGTGTGGTCGGTCAGGCGGGCGACCGTGAGGTCGGCGAAGCGGTCGAGCTTCATGACCGTCTCGCCCTGGACGTTGATGTCGTCCGTGCGGCCGAGGATCTCGGCCAGCCCGGCCCGGGTCGTCTTGCTGGCGATGACCTTGCCGGCCAGGGCCAGGTCGTAGAGGATGTTGGTCAGGACGCCGGTCGCCCCGGGATGGAAGGCCTGCTCATCGAGGATGTGGCGTTCGATGGTGATGATGGGAGAGGGATCGGCATGATCGGCCATGGCGCCTCCTCGCTATTCCCGGTTCCTCGGGCTGCCGTCAGGATAACATGCCTCCGCCGCCTCTTCAAGCGCGGCGCGGCGGCCTCGGAAGGAGGGAATTGCCAACGGCCCTGGTTTCGGGGATAATCCCGGCCGATGCGCAAGTGGCTGCTGCTTCTCCTGGTCATAAGCCTGATCTTCGTCCTGCCCAAGATCAACACCCGGCGGACCAGGCAGGCGTTCCCCCTTATGAAGCGGATCGACGCCGCGGTCAACGTCGCCGTCGTGCTGCTGCTGGCGATCTACCTCTTTGCCTTCGTCCGCTGGCTGCTCATCCGATGAGCTTCGAGCCGCAGGATGTGCCCGGCCCGGATATCCGCCGCTTCTTTTTTAGCGAAGGGGGAGGGACTCGAGGCGCTTGAGGGGCAGGAGGGCGGCGGGCGGCGCGGCCGCCGACTGGTCGATGCCGAACACCGAGACCGAGACATAGCCGTTGCGCACGGCCCAGATGTCCGTGTCGGCGGCGGCCGGCTCGAGGTGCTCCCACCGGGGCAGGAAGACCGGCAGGCCGTCGGGCCCGGCCGCCTTGTCGTAAAGATCGATCGGGGCGCGGGTATCTTGGCGGGTGATCCGGATCCCCAGCAGCCGCTCGCGGGGCAGGGCGGGGATGTTGACGTTGAGGAACGTCCCCCTGGCGATCCCTCCCGGAAGGAGGGCCCGGACGAGCCCGGCCGTGACCGCCGCGGCGGTCCCATAGTCAGCGCCGTCCGCCGCCGCCAGGTTGACGGCCAGGGCCGGCAGGCCGAGCAGGGCCGCCTCCCGGGCGGCGCCGACCGTGGCCGAATAGAAGGTGACCGTCCCCAGGTTCTCCCCCGAGTTGATGCCCGAGAGGACGACGTCCGGGGGGGCGGCCAGGAGGCGCTCGACGGCCAGCCGCACGCAGGTCGCCGGCATGGCGTCGATGGACAGCCAGCGGACGTCTTCGGCGGCGCTTTCCATGACCGCGATGGGCTTGTCCGATGTGACCCCGTGGCTCGCCCCGCTCCGGTTCCCCGACGGCGCGGCGACTGTAACCCGGCCCAGGGGCCTGAGGGCCAGGGCCAGGGCCCGGATCCCCGGGGCCTCGATGCCGTCGTCGTTCGTGATCAGGATGCGCAGGGGGGCGGCGGCCGGCGCCGAAGGCGGCGGGCCGCAGGCCGCCGCGGCCAGGATCGCCAGGATCGCGACCGCCCCGAGAAGACGCCGCTGCGCTCTCATCGTCTGCTCCTTCCGGCGGCGCGTCGCGCTGCCCATTCGATGTGCAATCTTTCAAAAGTCCGCGTCTGACAAGACGTTATCTTCGCGGGCCCGGAGTTTTTCCACAGGGATATGCACAGAGTCTGTGGATATCGGGTGTTCATTTTCTGTTCTTCACGTATTTATCGAACCATTCGAACATCTCGGCCAGCACGTCGAGGACCGATTCGCGCGCCGAGTAGCCGTGGCTTTCGTACGGCAGGTAGACGAAGCGCGCCGTCGCGCCGGACCCCTTCAGGGCGGCGAACAGGCGCTCCGACTGGATCGGGAAGGTGCCGGAATTGTTGTCGGCCATGCCGTGGATCATCAGCAGCGGCGTCTTGATCTTGTCGGCGAACATGAACGGCGACATCCTGATGTAGGTGTCGGGCGCCTCCCAGAGGGTCCGCCGCTCGCTCTGGAAGCCGAACGGCGTCAGGGTGCGGTTGTAGGCCCCGCTCCGGGCGATGCCGGCGGCGAAGAGGTCGCAGTGGGCCAGCAGGTTGGCCGTCATGAAGGCCCCGTAGCTGTGCCCGCCGACCCCGACCCGCCTGGGGTCGCCGACGCCCATCTCGTCGAGCTTGCGGATGGCCGCCTCGGCGTTGGAGACGATCTGCTGGACAAAGGTGTCGTTGACCGTCTCGGGCGTGCCGACGACGGGCATCTCGGCGTCGTCGAGGACGGCGTAGCCCTGGGTGACGAAGAACAGCTGCGAGGTGCCGCGGAAGAAAGTGAAGCGGTTGACCGAGCCCCGGACCTGGCCGGCCGTGGCCGCCGTGTCGTATTCCAGGGGATAAGCCCAGATGACGGCCGGCAGGCGCGTGCCCTCCTTATAGCCGGGCGGCAGGTAGAGCGTGCCGCTGAGCTGGAGGCCGTCGGCCCGCTTGTAGGTGATGCGCTCCTTGCGGAGACCCGTCAGCTGCGGCGCCGGGTCCTTGAAATCGGTCAGGGCCGTCCGCTTCCGGGTCTTGAGGTCGTAGAGGTAATAGTTCGGGGGATCGGCCTTGGTCTCGCGGCTGGTGATGAGCTTCGTCCGCGAGGCGCCGGCGAAGTCCACGAAAATCTCGTAGGCCGGGTCCTGGCACTGCCAGAGCCGCTCGACCTTCTTCGTCTTGAGGTTCATCCGGTCGAGGAAGGGATGGTCGCCCTGGGGCGAGGAACCCGCGCCCGAGAGATAGATCCAGTCCTTGTCCTGGAGAACGATCCGCTCGCCGGTCTGGAGCCGGTCGGTCACGGGGTATCCCGGGTCGCGGTAGCTGTCGTTCATATCCAGGTCCCAGATCTTGACCGGCTCGGCGGCGGGATCGGCCAGGTCGACGAGAAAGGTCGTCCGCCAGCTCCTCTTCCATTCGGTCTGGGAAGCCAGGACCTGACCCGGCTTCGCCAGATATTGCAGTCCGGCGGCCCGTTCCTTGAGCTTGAGGACCTCCCGCGCGTCGGCCGTGAAGGGGGCGTCGAGCGTCAGGTAGCGGTCGCGGTAAGCCGCGTCCTTCTTGGGGTCGCCCTCGTCCAGCGCCTCCGTCCAGATGAGGGTCGAGGGCTTGAGGGTCATCCAGTCGACGTTGCGGGGGCCCTTGGCCACGCCGTTGAGCGGCACGCCCTCGTCGGTCGGCAGGTCGGCGACGAGCTTGACCAGCCCGCCGTCCATGTCCCAGACCTCGACGGCCCGGGCGAAGCCGTAGGCGGGCACGGCGTAGGAGTACGGCCGCTTGATCCGCTCGACCAGGAGATAGGCCATGTCGGGCGAGACCGATGCGGAAGCGAAGATCCCGGGGCGGCCGACCTTGCGGAGCTCGCCTGTCGCCATGTTGACGGCGGTCAGCTGTGAAGTGGCGTAATAGTCGAAGAGGGTCTCGTCGAAGGCGCTCTTGAGGAGATCCTGGTAGGTGGCGGCTTTGGCCAGCTGGCCGCCTGAAACCTGGACCTCCGGGCCGACGGGGACGCGTGGCGCGACGGGGGCTGGGCCGCGGCCTTCGGGGACGAGGGTGACGAAGAGACGGCGGCTGTCGGGCGCCCATTCGACCGCGGACAGGACGGCGTTGACCGCGGCCGGCGTCAGGGCCTTGGCCGTCGCGGTCGCGACGTCGACCTTCCACAGCTCGACCCCGCCCTGGACATAGCGAAGCAGGGCCATGGTCCGGCCGTCGGGCGACCAGGAGGGATATGTGAACTTGACGCCGTCGGGCAGGGCCACCCGCCGCAGCGCGCCCGTCTTCATGTCCTTGAGCGAGAGGCCGGTCGAGAAGCTCAGGACCTGGCGGCTGTTGAAGCCCGGGGTGATGCGCATCCCGGCGATCCGCAGGATCGGCTCGGCCAAATAGGCGATGGACGGCATGGACTCGCGCTCGACCAGGGCCATGACATCGCCGGCCGGGCTCATGGTGACCAGCGGCGTCGGCGGCGCGTCGACGATGTCGACGACCTCCTTCGGCGGCAGCTTGTAGCGCTCCTGGGCCGCGAGCGCGGGCCCGAAAGCCAGGGCCAGGACGAGGATGACGATCCAGCGGCATGTTCGTGTCTTCACGAAGCGACCTCCTGACAGGCGGAGATGATGGCGCGAAGGGACATTGTAAAACAAATCCCCCTTTTGCGATACCGTCCCGCGCCGGCCTGGGCTCCGGCGGCGGATCCGGGTTATAATGCCGCCGGATCGCCCGATGACCGAACAGGAAACGCCCCGCCTCCGCCTCTCCGTCGTCATCCCGGCCTACAAGGCCGAGGCGCGGATCGCCGGCACGCTCGCCGCGGTCGGCGCCTGCCTCGACGCCAGGCCTTTCGCCTCGGAGATCATCGTCGTCGACGACGGCAGCCCCGACCGGACCGCGGCCGCGGCCCGGGCCGCGCTGGCCGGGCGCGCCTCGTCGCGGGTCCTCCGACAGGACCGGAACCTGGGCAAGGGGGCCACGGTCCGCGAGGGCGTGCTCGCGGCGTCCGGCGAGATCATCCTGTTCTGCGACGACGACCTGTCGACCCCCATCGACGAGCTCGACGAGGCCCTGGCCGCCCTCGAGGGCGGGGCCGACGCCGTCATCGGCTCGCGGGCGCATCCGGATTCCGAGATCCGCATCCGCCAGCGCCGGCCGCGCGAATGGCTGGGCAAGGCCTTCAATCTCCTGGTCCGGCTCTTTGTCCTCGAGGGCTACCGCGACACCCAGTGCGGCTTCAAGGCCTTCCGCCGGGCCGCGGCCCGGGATGTCTTCGCCCGGCTCCGGACGTCCGGGTTCGGCTTTGACGTCGAGATCCTGGCTCTCTGCCGCGATCTGGGCTACCGGGTCGTCGAGATCCCGATCGTCTGGCGCGATGCCCGGCCGAGCAGGGTGAGGATCCTCGGCGGCTCCTGGGGAATGCTCAAGGACCTCTGGCGACTGCGCCGCCTCCGCCGGTCCGGCCGGGAGCGGAACTGACCGGGGCCGGCCGCGGACGCTCCCCCAGGCGGCGGGAATTCATCGCCGGATTCACCCCCAGGGGTGATTGCCCCCTTCCACGGCCCCGGGTCAAAATGCCGGTGTCACGAATGCCCCAGACCGGGCTGGAGTGCCGCTCATGATGGAAAGACGCAAGCACCGCCGCTTCCAGCAATGGAACAAGGCCATCATCAAGTCCGCGACCGGCGGCCAGGGGATCCTGCCCGCCTGCCCCGTCGATGCCTACGCCTGGGACCTGTCGCTGGGCGGGGCGCGGATCCAGTCCGACGAGAGCTTCCCCGTCGGCGCCGTCCTGCGCATCCATCTCGAGCTCGTCCGCTCGCAGGAGTTCGTCGGCCTCGACGGCGAGGTCCGCTGGTCCCGCTGGAACGAGGAGCTGAAAGTGCACGAGTGCGGCGTGGAATTCCGGGAGTGCGTCGAGGCCACGCTCCAGGCCATCATGCGGAACCTCTATCACGAAACCGACCACAAGGGGGCCGAAAGTCCGGCGCCCGGGACGCTGGACAAGGCCGCCTTCTGATGACGCCCTCCAAACATCCGCAGCCCCAGGGCTTCGACATCCAGAAGCGCAAGGACCGCCGCTTCAAGCAATGGAACAAGACCCGCATCTGGGACCTGACCGAGCTGCGGGACCCGAACGGGCATCCCGCGATCGATGGCTTCACCTACGACCTCTCGATCGGAGGGGCCCGGATCCACGCCATGGAATCCTTCGACGCCGGGACCCTGCTCCGTCTCCAGATCGAGCTCGTCCGGACGGGCGAGACGCTCCGCGTCGAGGGCGTCGTCAAATGGCGCCGGGAGATGTCCGGGAGCGTCTTCGAGATGGGCGTCGAGTTCCAGCACACGAGCATGGTGACGGTCCTGGGCCTGATGAAGAACCTCCACGACGCTCGGCGCCTCCCCGTCCCGCCGAAGGGCGAGCCCGCCGGCATCGGCCGGTCCTGACCGTCCTGATCCTCCCCGTGATCGCCACCGTGATCCTGTAGCTCCCCCGCGCGTTGGCCACCGTGATCGAGGCCAGGTCGGAAACCGTCCCCTGCGGATGGAAGACCGGCGCGTTGTTGGCCCGGACGACAACGCCGGCCAGGACGACCGTCCGAACGGGCCGCCAGGACCCCGCCGTCTCGTCATAGCGCTCAAAGACGAGGCCCGGGGAGGCGAAGCGGAGGCGGACGCGCGAGCCGGACAGAATGGCCTGGAAGCGGGCCTGGTTGAGCCCCGCGGTCACTTCCCAGACTGCCGACCGCAGGTGGAACCCCCGGGCTATGCGGCCGATCGCGACCGTGCCGCCCGCGGCGAAGAGGCCGGCGAGGGCCAGGGCCAGCATCGCCTCGACCAGCGTGAACCCCCCGCGGCGCCGGACCATTCAGTACTCCTGCCAGGCCAGGACCCTCAAGGCGTAGAACGCGAGCTGGGGCTCGGACGTCCGCGGGGAATTCTCGGGCAGCCTGCCCTCGGCCGCCCTGTCGTCACGATAGAGGACGAGGCGGTTTCCGTTGCCGGCGTAAGCGCCGGTCTGGAGGCCCCCGAGGAGCTCGACCGTCCGGCCTTCGCCCTCGATCCGGAAGCCGCCCGCGGCCGCGGTCAGCGAAGCCTGGACTTTAAGCTGGCCGGGAGCGCCGCCGGCGACGGCGATGCCGCCCGCGGCCGCTTCTCCGCTGACGATGTCCCGGCCCGCCGCGAAGATCACCAGCTGGGCGTCAGTGTCCTTGGAATAGGGAATGCCGTCCTGCCAGCGGACGCCCTGCAGGATCAGGTGGGAGGCGATGGTCACCCGGTCCGCCGAAACGATGGTCAGATCGACGCCGTCGAGCACGGCGGGCGTCGCGCCGTCATAGCGCATCTCGACCCGGCCGTCCGCCCCGACCGCCCCGCCGCCGAGCGCCGCGATCGCGCCGTTGACGAGGACGATAGGACGCGGCACGAGGTCGTAAACCGCCGTCCCGTCCGGCCACGCGAATTCCGTCCGGACGCGGGCCGGGCTCCACTCGAGGCGCCATTCCGCGCCGCCGGCCCGGAAGACGACGACCTGGGCGTCGTCCCGGATGGCCAGGATCATCTCGTCGAGATCGCCCTGCACGAAGAGCCCGCCGAGGCCGAGGTCGTCGCGGACGAGATAGACGCCGTCGGGAACGGGATCGGCCGACGCTTCGAGCCCGAGCGCCAGCCGGAGCCGGGCGGGGGAGAGGTCGCCGGGCCGGAAGACGCCGATGTTCAGGGCCTTGGCCGCGAGCGGGCCCGGGTCGTCGGGCAGTACGCCGCCGGGGGCCGCGGCGAGGGCGGCCCCCAAGGGCAGCCCGGGCTTGGCCGGGATCTCGATCCCGTTCTCCCGGGAGAAGGCGGCCCTCTGGCCGTCCGTCATTGCTCCTTCTATATATAGGGGAACGGCCGCCAGCGGGAGGCGGCCGGCCAGAAGACCGAGCGAGCCCTCGAGGACGGAAAGCCGCCGCGGCCGGATCCGGCGAAGGCCGCCGGAAGCCTCGATCCTGAGGCCGGCCGTGATCCGCAGGTAGCCGCCCATGTCGGCGAGGTCCCCGAAGCGGCACTCGGCCCGGCTGGCCCAGGTCATGCCGTCGAAGGACTCTTCGAGCGTGCGGGGGAAGGCGGATCCCAGGGCCTCCCCGACGAGGTCGGGGAAGGCCGCCCGCGGATCGGCCCGCACGGCTTCCACGGCGGCTTCGCCGACCGGGGCGAGCAGGGCCTTG